>NZ_JBLYYB010000151.1:0-3638 GCF_048549895.1 Hydrogenophaga sp. | reverse complement strand
CGCATCGCCATCACACCCGAGTCGTCATAATCCGACCGTCCTGCCTGGGGGAATTTGGGGTGGCCAAGGGTGGGGGAATTTGACCTGGCCATCGGGGTGCTTAGGCGCCCGGACGTGGGCGACCTGCTGTTGCGTGAGTGAATCTGTGCTGCCCTGAGCTGCTACGCGGTCGAGGCAGACTGGGCCCGAGCGCAGAAAGAATTGGTCGAGGTTGAGATCGCCCGGGCCCGCGTTGCGCAGGCTCAGGCCCGGCTCGACAAGATGCTACTTGATCAGCAGCAGGCGCAGATCAACTCGCCGTTCGCCGCCGTTGTGGTGGAGGGCGATCGGCGCGACCTCTCCGGCATGCCGGTGCGCCAAGGCGAACGTGTGTCCCGCCTGGCCCGCGTTGAAGGGCTTTGTGCGGTATTGCACCTGCCCCAGCGTCACGGGCGCTACCCGAGCGTTAACGCCTCGGGTGAGTTGCGCCTGCTCAGCGAGCCCGACCGAAACATCAGCTTTGTGGTGGAGAGCAACGTTCCTGTGGCGAAGTTCAAGGCCCAGCCAGGCATTCATTTGTAGGTTCGCGTGCTACTCGCAGATCCCGCTAGAGCGTGGTGGCGCCCGGGCATGAGCGGCACGGAGCAGGTAGATGCCGGGCCTTAAAGCATCGCTTGGTGGCGGACACACAGGCTGGTGGGTTTGATGGGCATGAAGCTGCGGATCTGCCGTCGAATTTTCCATTGTGAAAAAGGAGCACCACGCGCGCTGGCTGCAAGCAAAAAGTGATGAAAATCACAGTTTGTTAACAAAGAGAATTGTTTGATATAGATGACTTCTTTATCAGTTAAAATGCTAAAAATGTAGATGTGGTGTCTAGGGATGGTGTTCAAAACCGGCGCAGCGAAGCTCGGTGAACGCATGAATCTTGCGACATGAAACTGCCGCGCCCGTTTTGATCGATTTCAATGCCACTGAGGTCGATTTTTCGGCCTTTTGAGACTCCATCGAGGCCCTTGGGCGCGCTGCAGGCGCACTCATCCCTGCGCCCTCTGCAAAAGCCGATGCCGCGCCATCCAGAGATTGGAGAGCGCGAACAGTGTGTGCAGTTGCGCCGTGTTCTTCATCAGCCCTCGGTAGCGCACCTTCACAAACCCGAACTGGCGCTTGATCACACGAAACGGGTGCTCCACCTTGGCTCGGATGCGCGCCTTCACATGCTCAAGCTTGTCCATGATCGCGCCCATGGGCGTACTTTTGTCCAACGCTTTGCGCTTGCCCGGGCGCATGGCCACGTGCCAGTTGGCCTTGATGCCCTGCGTCTCTTCGCGCTTGGCCACACCCTGGTAGCCCGCGTCGGCGAACACATCGGTTTCTTCACCGTGCACCAGCGCGCTGGCCTTCGTCACGTCATTGACGTTGGCCGCTGTGCCCACCACTGTATGAACCAGACCCGAGTCGGCGTCTACGCCGACGTGTGCTTTCATTCCGAAGTGCCATTGGTTGCCCTTCTTCACTTGGTGCATCTCCGGGTCACGCTCGCCAGTGGCGTTCTTGGTCGAGCTGGGTGCCGCAATCAAGGTGGCGTCGATAGCTGTGCCGCTCTTGAGCAGCAGGCCCTTGGCGGCCAGCGTGCTGTTGACAGTAGCCAATATCTGAATGCTGAGCTGGTGCTCTTCGAGCAGGTGGCGAAAGCGCAGAATGCTCACGCGATCCGGAATGCGCTGGGCGCTGGAGAGGCCCGCGAAGTCGCGGTACAGCGGCGTCTCGAACAGAGCCTCTTCCATGGCCAGGTCCGACAGGCCGAACCACTGTTGCAAAAAATGAATGCGCAGCATGGTCTCGTGCGCAAAGGGCGGACGCCCCGTGCTGGCTACAGGCGAGGCCGCTGCGATCAACGCGATGAGTTCGCGCCACGGCACCACCAGCTCCATCTCGTCCAGGAACACGGCCTTGCGCGTGCGCCTCGTGCTCAGATTCAGTCCCAGTTCGGCTTGTTTCTTCATGACCTGATTGTTCTGCTTCACCAGCCTTCACGCCATTGGGGACGGCACGGAGTTTTGAACACCATCCCTAGGCTCAATCGCGTGAGTGGCGCTTTTTAAGCGCCTGCGCGAGCGAACGTCGATGACACAACACACTGCCCCCATCAATTTTTTCAAGCGAAGCACCAATGACCTCGACCCCCAAAGCCAACGTCAAAGCAATCATCAAAGCCGCGAACGGAAGCCAGCAGAGCTACAGCCTTGATTCGTTGAGCAAACTCACACTGCTGCCCGGCACCAAGTTGACCTTGGTGGAAGATGCCACCGGCAAGCCGGTCAAAGGCCTGCTGGCCAAACGCAAGGGCAAGGACCTGGTGTTGGAGCTTGAAGGGCAAGGCGAGGTGGCCTCACTGCTGGACTTCTACAGCGTCGCCGACGTGGCATTTTTCCCGGCCGGCGAGATTCCTGTCAACGCATTGGCCTCTAACGCCGGCGCAGTGACCGCTGACACAACCACCGCATCCGTGACCGCCGCCGGGGAGCCCGTCGTGTGGAAGGCGCCGGCCGACTATGGCAATGCGGGCTGGCTGGCCGCTGGAGGCGCGGGTCTGGCTGCTGGGGCGGGTGGCGGGGGCGCTGCTGCGGGAGCTGCGGTGGCGGTGGCGGTGGTCAAGCCTGCAGTGCTCGTGGGCAACTTTGTCATGGGGCCGGTGCTAGATGGATCCGGGCTGGTGGCCACGGTGTACAACTCCGCCGGCGTGGTGCTTGGCGTTGCAAAGATCCAGAACGACGGATCGTTCACGCTGGCGCTACAGCAGCCCTACACCGGAGCGGTACTCGTCGTTGTGACGGACGAAAACGGCACTGCGCCTGACTACTGGGACGAAGCTACTGGAGCGCAAAAAGACCTCACTGCCGACTTGCGGGCCATGACCTATGTGAATAACGGTCAGGTGATCAATGTCAACGTGAACGTGTTCACCGAGGCTGCCGTTCGTGAACTGGCTGAGCCTGGTGCTGCCTTGCCTCTGAATGTCACAGCCGAGCAGATTGCTGTGGCCAACGACAAGGTCAAAAACGCGCTGGGTCTGGTGGAAGACCTGGTGACGGGAGAGGCCCCGGTGGCTGTGGTCACCAACACCGGGGCTCCGGACCAAACCGCCAATGCCTACGGCAAGTTACTGGCGGCAGCTTCGGGTGTGGACGAAACTGGCAGCACCGAGGCCACGATCGAAAGCCTTCGGACGGCCATCAGCGACGTTAACCCGGTCCTCAGTACCTCGATCCTGCTGCTGGCTGGTGCGGCCAACGTAGTGGACAAGGTCCCGAGCTTCCTGACCGAATCGCAGATGAGCCTGAGCGATTATTTCTTCATCGCCGATGCCATCAACGCCTTGCGCACAGACTTGACAGGCGCCCTCACGCTGGGCGACCTGCGGACCATCAAGGCCTTGAACGATCAACTGGCGGTGCTCTCTGGGCAGCTGGAATCACTGGATTCTTTGGGCGCCGCTACGGGCGTCGATGTTTCTGCCTTGAAACTGGCGGTCGGTGGGCCAGCCAACCTTAATGTGGATCCACCGGTGCTGGCCACGGGCCTGTACAAAGTCATTGCAGATGCGGTGGCTGCAGCGGTGCTGGACCTGCAAGGCGAAATCGACACTCAGGTGGGTT
>NZ_JBLYYB010000150.1:0-11256 GCF_048549895.1 Hydrogenophaga sp. | reverse complement strand
TGCGGTAACCACCGATCACGGTGTCCGGCGGAAGCGGAGCGGGTTTGACCTTTGACATAATTCGGATGGTTTCCGGAACGCCTCGTTTTGGACCACTCAACCAGACGGGCAAAGTGCAATGGCAGTTTACAGCATGACCGGCTATGCAACGGCTCACCTGGGCGGTCCTGCAACGGCCCCAAACGCAGAGCCGGCGCGAGATTCCAAGCCAGGCCTGGGCTTGGAAATTCGATCCGTCAACAGCCGGTTTCTCGACCTCACATTCAAGCTGCCGGACGACCTTCGCGGTTCGGAGCCCGCACTGCGCGAGCAGTTGGGCGCCCGCCTCAAACGCGGCAAGGTCGAGGTGCGCGCGTGGATCGAAGGCCGCAGCGATGCCAGCCCGCGCTCACCCAGTGCGCTGGAGCTCCAGAAACTCGTCGGCCTGCAAGACAACGTGCGCGCCTGGCTGCCCACCGCGGCACCTCTGTCGGTGGCCGAAGTGCTGCAACTCACCTCGCGCCAGCAAGGCAACCCCGGTGAGCTCAACGAAGGCCTGCAGGCGCTGGCAGAGGTGGCCATCAACAACCTCATGGATGCGCGCGAGCGCGAAGGCCAACGTCTGGCGGCCATGTTGCTGGACCGCCTGGGTCAGTTGCGGCAACTCGCCAAAGACGCGCAACCGCTCATTCCCCAACTCGTGGCACAGCAGCGCCAACGTTTCATTGATCGCTGGAACGAGGCGTTGGCCGCTGGCGGCCCATCGGCCACCGGCAACACGGTCACGTCCGACATGGCCAACGACCGCGCCCTGACCGAAGCCACCGCATTTGCCATCCGCATCGATGTGGCCGAAGAACTCACCCGGCTCGACTCGCACCTGACCGAGATCGAGCGGTTGATCAAAAAAGGCGCCGAGGTGGGCAAACGGCTGGACTTCCTGATCCAGGAGCTTCACCGCGAGGCCAACACCCTGGGTTCGAAATCATCCAACCTCGAACTCACGCGCATCTCGGTTGACATGAAAGTGCTCATCGAGCAGATGCGCGAGCAAGTCCAGAACATAGAGTAAGCATGGAATATCCCGGAAACCTGTTCGTCGTCGCAGCCCCCAGCGGGGCCGGCAAATCCAGCCTGGTCAAGGCCTTGATGGAGCTCGACTCGCGCGTCGTGCCCTCGATCTCACACACCACCCGCGCGCCGCGCGGTCAGGAACTGCATGGCCGAGAGTACTACTTTGTAAGCAAGGAAACCTTCGACCAGATGGTCATCCAGGGGTCGTTTCTGGAGTGGGCCATGGTGCATGGCAACCGCTACGGCACGTCCAAGATGGCCATCGAGCAGCGCATGGCGCAGGGTGCCGACGTGGTGCTGGAGATCGACTTTCAGGGAGCGATCCAGGTCAAGCGCATCTTTCCCAACGCGGTGCTGGTCTTCATACTGCCGCCCAGCTGGGAGGAACTGCGCTCGCGGCTGGAGCGTCGGGCGGAGGACACGGCCGATGTGATCGAACTGCGTTTGCAGAACGCCGCCGCCGAGGTGGCGCACGCCCAAGAATTCGACTTCGTTATAATCAACGAGTTGTTTGAGCGAGCCCTGTTTGATCTCAAGGCCATCGTCCATGCCCAGCGGCTCAAGTTTGCCGCCCAGCGTATCGCCCGCGGCGATACCTTCAAAGTGCTCAACATCCTCTGACCCCAAGCCCGTTTACTGGAGCCCGCCCATGGCACGCATCACCGTCGAAGATTGTCTGGAAAAGATCCCCAACCGCTTTCAACTCGTGTTGGCTGCAACCTACCGGGCACGCATGCTGAGCCAGGGTCACGCCCCCAAGATCGAAAGCAAGAACAAGCCTGGCGTGACCGCGCTGCGCGAGATTGCCGAGGGCAAGGTCGGCTTGGAAATGCTCAAGAAGGTTCCGCTCTGATCCGAAGCCTGGACCCCTGAAAAAACACCGCACCGCGGTGTTTTTTTTCGCCCGTGTACCGCTCTGTCATCAATCCCACACGGCACCGGGCACAACATGGGCGCTGCCCTCGGCAGCAAGTGCCATCACCGGATAAAGTACCGGGATGTCCACCCTAGCCGACACCGGCTCCCTTTTGTCTTCTGACGATCAGGCGCACCCTGCCGCCAGTGCAGCTGCGGCCAGCTTCGCCGGGTTGTTGGCCAAGCTGGACTACCTGAGTGCCGTCGACATCGAAAGCATCCGGCAGGCCTACCGGTTTGCCGATGAAGCGCACCTGGGGCAATTGCGCAAGAACGGCGACCCCTACATCACCCACCCGATAGCGGTGGCGGCCCAGTGCGCCGAGTGGAAGCTGGACGCGCAGGCGCTGATGTCGGCGCTGATGCACGACGCCATTGAAGACTGCGGCGTGACCAAAGAGGAACTGGTGGAACGCTTCGGCGCGCCGGTGGCCGATCTGGTAGACGGCCTCACCAAGCTGGAGAAGCTGGAGTTCGACACCCGCGAGCAGAACCAGGCCGAGTCGTTTCGCAAGATGCTGCTGGCCATGGCCAAGGACGTGCGGGTCATTCTGATCAAGTTGGCCGACCGCACCCACAACATGCGCACGATGGGCGACATGCCCCGCAGCAAGTGGCAGCGCATCAGCAGCGAAACGCTGGAGATCTACGCGCCGATCGCGCATCGGCTGGGTTTGAACTTCACCTACCGCGAGCTGCAGGACCTGGCGTTCCGCTTTCTGCACCCCTGGCGCTACGAGGTGCTGTCCAAGGCGCTCAACAAATCGCGCAACCGCCGTCGCGACCTGATCTCGCGCGTACAAAAAGAGGTGGAAGCCGTGTTCGCCCAGCAGGGCATGAACGTGCGCATCATGGGCCGCGAGAAGACGCTGTATTCGGTCTATCGCAAGATGGACAACAAGCACCTGTCGTTCTCGCAGGTCACCGATGTCTACGGCTTTCGCATCGTTGTGCCCGAGCTCACCGACTGCTACACCGGGCTGGGCGTGCTGCACCAGCTCTACAAGCCGCTGCCCGGCAAATTCCGAGACTACGTGGCGATTCCCAAGGTCAACGGATATCAGTCGCTGCACACGACATTGATCGGTCCGTTCGGCACCAACATCGAGTTCCAGCTGCGCACGCACGCGATGGATGTGGTGGCCGAGTCGGGTGTGGCGGCGCACTGGTTGTACAAGGCCAGCGAGCCGGGCAGCGACATGTCGCAACGCCTGGGCACGCAGTGGCTGCAGTCGCTGCTGGACATCCAGCAGGAAACCCACGACGCGGGCGAATTCTGGGACCACATCAAGATCGACCTGTTCCCCGACGCGGTCTATGTGTTCACGCCCAAAAGCAAGATCATGGCGCTGCCGCGCGGGGCCACGGTGATGGACTTCGCCTACGCCATCCACAGCGACGTGGGCAACCACACGGTGTCGGCCCGCATCAACGGCGAGCAGCGTCCGTTGCGCACCGAGCTGGCCAACGGCGACGTGGTGGAGATCATCACCGCCGAAAGCGCCGAACCCAACCCGGCCTGGCTGTCGTTCGTGAAAACCGGGCGTGCGCGCTCCAAGATCCGCCACCACCTCAAGACCGTGGCGCAAGAAAAGTCGCACGAGCTGGGCGAGCGCATGCTCAGCCAGGCATTGCGATCAGAAGGCCTGGCCGCCCTGCCGGCCGAAGACGGCGAGTACCAGAGCACCTGGGAGAAATTGCTGCGCTTCACCGGCAACAAGACACGCGACGAGTTGTTGTCCGACATCGGCATGGGCAAACGCATCGCCAGCATGGTGGGCAAAAAACTCGCGGTGCTGCTGTCCGAAATGGGGCTCAAACCCGACGCTCTGCTGATCAGCACCGAGCGCTACGCCAGCGGTCGCGATGAATCGGCGTCGCAAGGTGTGGTCACGCTCGACGGCAGTGAGGGCCTGTCGGTGCAGTACGCGCCGTGTTGCAAGCCCATCCCGGGCGACCGCATCGTGGGTTATCTGGGTCGAGGCGAAGGCCTGGTGGTGCACGCCGAAGACTGCCCCACCGGCAAACGCCTGCTGCTGCGCGACAGCGAACGCTTCCTGGAAGTGGAATGGGCCGACGAACCCGTGCGCTCGTTCGAGACCACGGTGGTGGTGACCGTGACCAACGGCAAAGGCGTGCTGGCGCGTGTGGCATCCAGCATCGCGGCGGCCGAGGCCGACATCACGCACGTGGACATGGGCGACGAACCCGCCCAGACCGCCACCGACATCCGCTTCTCGGTCTCGGTGCGCGACCGCCAGCACCTGGCCGATGTGTTGCGCAGCCTCAAACGCACGACCTCGGTGATCAAGGCACAGCGCTTCAAGCCCGTCAAGGCCTGATCAGGTTCCAGGCGTGGGCGCGGGATAACTCACAGCCAGCACTTCCAGTTCCTGCGTGCCACCAGGCACGACCAGGCGAACCACATCACCCACCTTGGCTTTGAGGAGCGCGCGCGCCACCGGCGACACCCAGCTGATCTGGCCCTGCGCGCTGTCGGCTTCGTCCACCCCGAGGATGGTGACGGTGGTCTCGGTGCCCTTGTCGTCAGCGTAGGTCAGGGTTGCGCCGAAGAAGACTTGGTCGCCGCCGTGGTGCTGCGAAGCGTCGACCACCTCGGCGATTTCCAGCCGGCGCGTGAGGAAGCGGATGCGCCGGTCGATCTCACGCAGTCGTTTTTTGCCGTAGAGGTAGTCGCCGTTTTCCGATCGGTCACCGTTGCTGGCGGCCCAGTGCACGATCTCCACCATCTTGGGCCGCTCATCGTCGATCAGCGTGAACAGCTCGGCGCGCAGGCGGTCGTAGCCGGCGCGGGTGATGTAGTTCTTGCCGCCGGGCACCGGTGGCGGTGATGGGAGCTCGTCGCCCTCGTCCTGATCGGATTCTTTGGTGAATGCCTTGCTCATGGTGGCCTCCCGCCGCTGTTCCGCCGCTGGCTTGCGCCTTTGTCAGCGGCAGAAATGAAAAAACCCTGCAGCTTTTGGCTACAGGGTTTTTTGTTTGGTGCGGCTGGCAGGAATTGAACCCACGACCCCTTGGTTCGTAGCTACCAGATCTTCCGTAAGTTGTTGATTTATAAAGATTCTATGTCTACTCATTGTACAAAAACCACCCTGTTTAGACATGTATTTCAGAGCCCAGTCCCGCAAAAGTCCCGCAGAGAAATTGTGCGCGAGGTCACATTGATCAGTGACTGCAACCGTAGCGCAAACGTTTTCTGGAGCGTGGGCAGGCGCCCGGCGGGTGTTGTGAAGCGACAAAAACGCGCCTACTCCTTCAGACCTCTGAGCGAGATGGGTGTGGGTAAATGTATCCTATCGGTAGTAATCTCCGGCACCGAGGAGGGCAAAGCAGAAGACAGTAGTCCGAGTGTCCACTTGAATCCAATCAACTAAGTTTGTCGTTACAGGACAAGGTAAGTTGAAGTTCAAGATCTTGGCTTCTGTTGAAAACGGACCCTTTGAACCAGAGAACTGCATGTTTCAATGCTACAACGATACCTCCAATGCCGGTATCAATCTGACGATGTCGGGTCTTGAGACCTCTTTTGCCCAGCGACATAATTTCTTGTGAGCGCATTTGCCATTTTTGCGTACGCTGTATAGCAGAGAGCGATGAAAACCACTCAATTCAAGAGTCGTCGAACGTTCACAAAAGACCAACCATTGAAACAGGAGAAAGACATGATGGTGTTTAACGGCGCGCTCGCCATGAGCCCTGAAGAGTGGACCGATTTTCAGCGCATCACGCATGCTCCTTGGCCTCCTAGAACTCCCGAAGAATTCGACGCGATGTGTGACCTGGGCGCGGCCCGACACAAGGCTGAGAACACGAATGGAAAGGGGGGAAATCACGCCGGAATTTGCCGCCTCATTAAGTTCAGCCCAAGAGGCGAGATGAACTACCCTATAGAAGCCGGCAGAATTGCCTACGCCAAGGTGCACGGGACTTTGCCCAACGCCGAGCAGCTGAGTGAGTTCGAAAATACGCCACCGCGTGGCCCAGGACTCAGAGTCGTGTAGTGAGTCAGTGTGGACTATGACTGCGCTCGATAGCACCCTTTGGATGAATGCTCACTCCCGCGCGTGGGACAAGCCAGATACCGTCGGGATACGGTGACTTGAACAGCCGGAGGGGCGACTAGCTGCTACCGGGTAGCCGGCCGCGAATCGACTCCCGAGTTCTTGTGAACGGCTGAACTGAACTCGCTGTGTTGGTGGCACGGTTTGGTGGGACCTTTGTTGACGAATCGCAGCCTTTCCTAGAGGCACCAACAAGCGGTACACCTGTGCTGAAATGCACGAACTGTTCAGACGCGACGCAGATGAAATGCTTGGACATTTATTCGCGAGTAGTCTGCGTGGACTTCTGATCACCATCCATAAGGTAGATTCAGTGCATGAATAGACGCGATCTCCTAGGCGCGCTTGGAGCGCTGCTTCCAAGCCAAGGCCTGCTTGCCAGCCAACCTGATCGGGGCAAACTTGTGATCGTGGGAGGAGCGGAAAACCGCTGGAAAGATCGCTCGATACTTCGCAGCTTCCTTGAGCACGCAGGGGGTTCGTCCGCTCGTGTGCGGCTCTTGGTGGCGGCCACATCGCGGCCGGCCGAAGCCGCCGAAAGTTACGTACGGGCGTTCTCGGACCTCGGCGTCAAGGACTGCGAAGCACTGCCTGTTGTCGCCCGGACTGACGCCTTCCTGCCGGAGGTGTCGAAGTCCATTCTCGAAGCAAACGCTGTATTCATCACAGGCGGCGACCAGGCGCGTCTTATGACGGTCCTTTGGGAGACGCCTGCAATGGCCGCGTTGCACCGCGCGCACCATCTGGGCAGTTGCTGCATCGGTGGCACGAGCGCGGGAGCCGCGGCAATGTCGCGCCACATGATTGCGGACGGTGTGGCTGTGCACCGAGCGCGCAAGGGCGTGGTGGAGACTGACATCGGGTTGGGTCTGCTTACATCCGCGATCGTCGACCAACACTTCTCGGAGCGCCGGCGGTTGGCGCGCCTCCTTTCGGCCCTGGCGCGCAGGCCTGACCTGCTCGGGCTCGGGGTGGATGAGAACACAGCATTGGTGATCGACGGCGAAAAGGGGATCGAAGTAGTAGGGACGGGCGTGGTCACTCTGGTCGATCCCACTTACGCCCGCACCAACATTGATGGACTCGAAGAGGAAGGGCTGCTCGAGCTTCTTGGATTGCGACTCCACACACTGCCTTCGGGCCACCGTTACCCAGTGAACGGCTCGGGGGGAGCCGCTTTGCCACCCGACCTGCTAAAAGCTGTGCAACGGCTGGTGCAGCCTGGTCCGGTGCGGCTGTAGCTTGTCCCGCTGCACTGCCTATTTCTTGACCTACGTCTGAGCTCTGCATTCCCCGCACGGCCTTCTGGGAGGCGTTAAACCGGAAACAAGGCGGCTTCCGGCATCAGCGGGAAGCCAGTGTGGCGGTGGCATGACGTGCATCGTCATCTCTTTGGCGCTCAGGGCACACGGATTCCCCCATGTAGGTGATGAAGTAAGGAGACTGTGTTGTTGGGCCTCGATCTTTGGGAGTGCCTTGCAGTCTTTGGCAATTGTCAGGAACGGAGCGTTATGAACAAGAAAGGCATTGCTGCGGAAACGTTTGTCCAAGCCAGTGTGGCCCCTTTGGTGGTCCTCTCTGCGCTGCTGCAGCTGCGAGCGGGGGAAGCGATCCTGGCCCTTTTTGGAGGCATGCTTTTAATATTTTTTCAACAGCACAGCACGGTGGATATAAAGATGAACAGGCATGCCCTGCAAAGATGCGCTCGCCCTTTCGAGCAGTTGTAGGGGGCAGGCTCTGGTTTGCTGCGCCGGACGCATCGGATCCAGCCGCCCAGTGCCTCACTCGATTTGAATCGAAACGGTTTGCGGATGATCTTGGACTCGGGCTCGTCGAAGTGTCCCCGCGCCCGCTCGATGCCGGCCATGGCAACAGACTCGTCGCGGCTGAAATCGCTGCCCGTTTCGCCACCCGAAATGAGATCGGTCAGTTTCTCAAAGAAGAGGAGCAGCAAGTATCCCGACTACCGGCACTCGAGCTGGCCAGCCCTGCTCGTCGGTATGTATCCTACCAACCCCAAAGCAAGCTCTTGGAAATCCAACCGCTTTTCGTATCCTTACGCTCAACACGGACCCACCGACCGCGCTTCTCGAGCGTGCGCAACAATTCACCGTACTCTGCCTTGCCAATGACTCCATATTGAGTTCCGGGGCCGCTACGCACATTGGCGGTAGAACGCTTGACCACATGGTGCGCCGTATTGCCAACTAGCGAGCGTGCCACCCAGCCGGTATCACCTTCGAAGTCCTTGACCTGCAGCCACCGTGCCTGACTCTTGAGGACTCGCAGCGGGTAACCCCTTCGAAGTTCCCACAGCACTTCGGTGTGGGTTCCAGGTCCCGACCGCATGTTCAGTGTGCTGCCTTTGACGCTGACCAAGTTCTGAGCCAACGCGCTCGAAATAGTTACAACGCAAATGCCGGTAGCAATCACAAAGCGGCGAAAGGTTGTTGTTGCTGCAGGCATGCGAGTGAGTCTCCTTGAGAAAGTAAAAAACGGCGGCCTAGATGGGATTCACGTGAGCGGGTTAGTTCCCCAGTCGGTAGCATCTGACCCATTTAATACGGGATACTCGCTCAATCCCCTTTTGTCATTTTGACGCTCGAGGCCTTCCGTTGATACGCTGGCCTGATAGCAGACTAGCCCGGTCGACGCATCAACCGGTACACCACCGGCACCACCAGCAGCGAGAGCAACGGCGCACTGATCATCCCGCCGATCATGGGTGCTGCGATACGCTGCATCACCTCGCTGCCGGTGCCCATGCCCCAGAACAGCGGCAGCAGCCCAGCCACGATGGTGGCCACCGTCATGGCCTTGGGCCGCACCCGCAACACCGCGCCTTCGCGGATGGCTTCCAGCAGAGAAGGCTCGTCGGTGCGCCCGGCGTCCAGCCGTTCCTGCCACGCCTGCTTAAGGTAGATCAGCATGATCACGCCGAACTCGGCCGCCACACCGGCCAGCGCAATGAAGCCCACCACACTGGCCACCGACAGGTTGTGCCCCAGCAACCAGAGGAACCACACGCCGCCGACCAGCGCGAACGGCAGCGTGGCCATGATCAGCAAGGCTTCATCAAAGCGGCGGAAGATCAGGTACAGCAGCACGAAGATGATCAGCAGCGTGACCGGCACCACCAGCTTGAGCTTGGCCGTGGCGCGCTCCAGAAATTCAAACTGGCCTGACCACGACACCGAGTACCCCGCCGGCAGCACCACCTGCTCGGCCACCGCGCGCTGCATGTCGAGCACCGCGCCGCGCAGGTCGCGTCCGCGGATGTCCACGTACACAAAGCCGGCCAGGCGCGCGTTTTCGCTGCGCAGCATGGGTGGCCCTTCGGTGATGCGCAGGTCGGCCACGTCGGACAGCACCAGGCGCTGCCCGCCGGGCGCCACCATGGGCAGTGCGCGCAGTTCGGGCAATGAGTCGCGCAGTTCGCGCGGGTAGCGCAGGTTGATCGGGAAACGCTGCAGGCCCTCCACCGTCTCACCGATGTTCATGCCGCCGACGCTGCCGGCCACGATGTCCTGCACGTCGGCGATGTTCAGGCCGTAGCGCGCGGCGTCCGCGCGGCGGATGTCCACGTCGATGTAGCGTCCACCCGTGAGGCGCTCGGCCAGCGCGCTGCTCACACCGGGCACGTCTTTCACCGCGCGCTCGATCTCGCCGGTGAGGCGGTCGATGGTGGCCAGGTCGGGCCCGGCCACCTTCACACCCACAGGGCTCTTGATGCCGGTGGCCAGCATGTCGATGCGGTTTCGGATCGGCGGCACCCAGATGTTGGACAGGCCCGGCACACGCACGGTGCGGTCGAGCTCTTCGATCAGCGCCTCGGGCGTGAGGCCCGCGCGCCATTCTTCCCTGGGCTTGAACTGGATCGTGGTCTCGAACATCTCCAGCGGCGCAGGGTCGGTGGCGGTCTCGGCGCGCCCGGCCTTGCCGTAAACGCTCTGCACCTCGGGAATGGTCTTGATCAGGCGGTCGGTCTGCTGCAGCAGCTCGGCCGCCTTCGACGCAGACAAGCCGGGCAGCGCCGTGGGCATGTAGAGCAGATCGCCTTCGTCCAGCGGCGGCATGAACTCGCTGCCCAGCTGGCGCAGCGGCCAGATGCTGACCAGCAGCACCAACACTGCCACCACCAGCGTGAGCTTCGGTGCCTTCAACACCCCATCGAGCACCGGGCGGTACAGCGCGATCAGCGCGCGGTTCAGCGGGTTGGCGGTCTCGGCCGGTATGCGCCCGCGAATCAGGTATCCCATGAGCACCGGGATCAGTGTGACCGCCAGGCCAGCGGACGCCGCCATGGCGTAGGTCTTGGTGAAGGCCAGCGGTGCAAACAACCGGCCCTCCTGCGCCTCCAGCGTGAACACCGGGATGAAGCTCAGCGTGATGATGAGCAGCGAGAAGAACAGCGCGGGCCCCACCTCGGTCGCAGCGTCTGAGATCACGCGCCAGCGCGGTTCGCCCTGCAGCGTTTCGCCGGGGTGCTGGTGCGCCCAGCGCTCCAGGTGCTTGTGGGCGTTTTCGATCATCACGATGGCCGCGTCCACCATGGCGCCGATGGCAATCGCGATGCCGCCCAGCGACATCACATTCGCGTTGATGCCCTGCTGCTGCATCACGATGAAGGCCATCAGCACACCCAGCGGCAGCGAGATGCTGGCCACCAGTGCGCTGCGCAGGTGGAACAGAAAGGCCAGGCACACCAGCGCCACCACGATGAACTCCTCCAGCAGTTTTTCACCGAGGTTTTTCACCGCGCGCTCGATCAGGCCCGAGCGGTCGTACACCGGCACGATCTCCACGCCCGCCGGCAGGCTGCGCCGCAGCTCGGCCAGGCGCGTCTTCACCGCTTCAATGGTTTGCAGCGCGTTCTTGCCCGAGCGCATCACCACCACACCGCCCACAGCTTCGCCTTCGCCGTTGAGCTCGCCAATGCCACGCCGCATTTCCGGCCCGGTCTGCACCCGCGCCACATCGCCCAGGCGCACCGACACACCGGCATTGCTGGTGATGAGCGGGATCGCGCGAAAGTCGTCGAGCGTCTTCAGGTAACCATTGGCTCGCACCGCGTACTCGGCCTCGCCCAGCTCCAGCACCGAGCCGCCCGCCTCCTGGTTGCCGCGCGCCACCGCCTCGGCCACCATGGCCTGCGTCACGCGGTAGGCGGCCATCTTGTCGGGGTCGAGCACGATCTGGTACTGCT
>NZ_JBLYYB010000149.1:0-4929 GCF_048549895.1 Hydrogenophaga sp. | reverse complement strand
TTCTCCCTGGGAAGCTGGGGGCGCAGCACCATGACTGGCATGGCCAAAGCTGCCGACAGCCGCCTTGAGATTGCTTTCTGCATCGATAAGAAAGTTGGCGGTAACGACAACGGCTTCGCCTTCCTTGATGCCGTCCAGCACTTCCACCTGATTATCGCTGCGTTGCCCCAACCGAACCTCGCGTGGCTCGAAGCGACCTTCGCCGGCCTGCACCAACACAATGCGCCGAGTGCCGCTGTCGATGACGGCAGAATTCGGAATGACGACCACCTTGCTGCGACCACCGACGGGCAGCTCTACCTGAGCATACATGCCCGGCTTGAGCAATTGCCCCGGATTGGCAAGCTCGATCCGTACCTGAACCGTCCGCGTGTCAGCCTGTAACGTAGGATAGACGTAGCTGATCGTGCCTTCGAAGCGTTTGTCGGGGTAGGCATTGATGTGCACCAGGGCTTTCGCACCGGTTTTGACGAGACCAATATCCTGCTCGAAGACATCCGCAATCACCCATACCGAGGAAAGATCGGCAATTTGGTACAGCGCCTCTCCAGGCATGAAGCGCATGCCTTGCACCGCTTTTTTCTCGATCACGATGCCGCTAACCGGTGAGCGAAAGGTCAATGTCCGACGGGCTTCCTCCGACTTGGCCAGCGCCTTAATCTGCTCATCCGAAATATCCCAGTTGCGCAAACGCAGCAGGCTGGAATCAGCCAGTTGACGCATGCTTGCCTGGGCTTGGTCACCAGCGCCCTTGAGCGACTCGACGCCTTGTGCCGCAACGGCGTATTCGCGCTGAGCAGACACCAGCTCCGGGCTGTACACCTCGAACAGCGGCTGTCCCTTGCCAACCGGCTGCCCGGTTATGCTGACATGCAGGCGTTCGACATAGCCCTCGAACTTAGGTGAAATCGTATAAAGGCGACGCTCATCCGGTTCGACTCGGCCGGCCGCGCGGACAAGCTTGTCGAGCGTTTGCAATTGCGCGAGTTCGGTACGCACGCCAAGTTTCTGGACCTTCTCGCTACTAATCCTGATCTGGTTGGCGCTGCTGGGTTCCGCTTCCTGTTCCCCTTCATAGACAGGAATGTAGTCCATGCCCATCGGGTCTTTCTTTGGCACTGTTGAGGTGTCGGGCAGCCCCATTGGATTGCGGTAGAACAGAATCTTGCGTTCAGCCCCTCCTACGGTCGCTCCTGCTGAGTCATGAGAAGCCCCACGCTGACCGATCCAATATCCACCACCTGCCGCCAACACAGCAACCAGGGCCCCAACGGCCAATCCTGAACCCCGATTCATAGTTCTTCCCCTAACAGTCGTTCAATTTCGGCTAGGCGCACTTGCGCGTCCACCTGAGCCTTGATTTGGTTTTGTCGTGCCTGACGTATCTGCCGCTGTGCATCCAGCAGCGTGGCGAAATCAACCTTGCCGTTCTCATAGCCGGTCAGCGCGGCCTTAAAGGTCAGCTCGGCCTGCGGCAAGAGGCTGTTCGTCAGTAGCGTCTCGGTCCGGCGAGCGGCATCCATGCCGGCCAGGCTTTCGCCCAGCAGAGACAGAATCTGGTTGGCGGTTGCCTCCTTGCGCGCCCTGGCAGCGCTCAACATGGATTCCGATTCACGTTCCTGGGCGCGGCGCGTGCCCTGTTGCAACGGAATACTGAACTCGAACATCAGTTCCCATTCCTTGACCGAGCTCTGATACTGGATGGGTGAAACTCCGAGCGTGACGTCCGGATAGCGATTCTTGTAGGTCAGGTCCCGGTTCTTCTCGGCCGCCTTGATTTTGGCTTCCTCGGCGAACAATTGAGGGTTCCGAGCGCGCACCCGGTCTTCAAGCACAGCAAGCTCAAGCGCAACGGGTTGGGGGAGCTTGCGTAGCTGAGCCGGTTCCAGCAGCGGTGAGTTGATGGGCCGTGCCAAGAGTGCATTCAGCCGTGCCCGCAGATAGTTTTTTTCGGCCTCGACGGCAATCAGTTCGTTACGCATATTGGTCTGTTCGACCTGGGCGCGGATCACGTCTTGCTGCGCAGCGAGGCCGCCTGCATAGCGAACCTGAGCGATCTTTTCCAGCCGGGTCATCAAGTCCAGAATTTCGCGGGTCAGTTGCTCATTCCGATGGGCGTAATACAGCTGCGCGAAACTGAGCTTGATCTGCCCGGCAATCTCGGCCCAGGCCGCCATTACTCGACCCTTGGCGCCATCCGCCTCCAGTTCGGCGATTTCGCGTTTGAGATCGCGCTTGCCGAACCAGGGTAAATCCTGCATCAGCAGATAGCGGGTGCTGCCGACCTTGCTGGGTGCCAGCGTGGCGTTCTGTTCGCCCATTTTGGTGATGTCGCGCAGCTCGGTTCTGAAACGAGGGTCGGGCAATGCACCTGCTGGGCCGATGCGTTCGAATGACGCATCGGCTTCCGCCTGCATTGCGGCATATTCCGGGTTCCGGGTCTTGGCATATTCCAGCAAACCTTCGACATTCCGCCCCAGCGACGACTCCTGAGCCAGAGCGACACTGCTGATCGCCAGCCCCAAAAGCAGGCTTTGCAAGGTCTTCAACGACAACATCTCAGCTTCTCTCCAGAGCAATCTGTTTGCTTCATCAAAATTGCTTCCACTTCAGGCGCAAAGCATTGCCAACAACGGAAACCGAACTCAGGCTCATGGCCAGTGCTGCAATCAACGGCGACAACAGCCATCCTGTCACGGGGTACAACATCCCGGCGGCAATCGGAATTCCGAGTGCGTTGTAGAGGAAGGCGAACAGCAGGTTCTGGCGCATATTGCGCACGGTCGCTTGCGACAAGGCGCGGGCAAGCGCAATGCCGCGCAGATCGCCCTTGACGAGCGTGAGCTGGGCGCTGTTCATGGCGACATCCGTCCCTGTGCCCATGGCAATACCGACATCGGCTCTAGCCAGTGCGGGCGCATCGTTGATGCCATCGCCGGCCATGGCAACCACGGCCCCGGCTTTTTGCAATTGCTCGACCAAAACAAGCTTGTCGGCGGGCTTTACCTCGCCATGCACTTCATCAATGCCCAATCGCGCACCCACGGCCTTGGCCGTGGTCAGACCATCGCCAGTGGCCATGACCAGACGGATGCCGACTTGTCGCAACGTGGCAAGTGCCTCCGGCGTGCTCGACTTGATCGGGTCGGATACGGCCAGCAGACCGACGAGCTTCCCGTCGACGCCGAGGTACATCACGCTGGCACCTTCGCTGCGCAGATGCTCGGCATCCGCCACCAAGGGAGCCACTTGCACGCCGGCCTGTTCCATCAGCACGGTATTGCCGAGTGCCAGAGATTTCCCGGCCACACGGCCATGCACACCAATGCCGGTGGAGGATTCAAAGTCTTCGACCTTCTCCAGCTCAAGTCCTTGCGACCTGGCCGCCTGCACAATGGCATCGGCGAGCGGATGTTCGCTGCCCTGATCGAGGCTGGCAGCCAGACGCAGCACCTCATTGGCATCAAAGCCAGCGGCCGGAATCGCCCGGTCAAAGCGCGGCTTGCCTTCGGTCAGCGTGCCGGTCTTGTCCACAATCAAGGTGTCGACCTTGCGCAGATTTTCGATGGCCGCTGCGTCGCGGAACAAGACACCGCGCATGGCGCCTTGTCCGGTGGCCACCATGATGGACATCGGCGTGGCCAAACCCAGCGCGCACGGGCAGGCGATGATCAGCACAGCCACTGCGTTGATGAGCCCGAACACCCAGCTCGGTTCAGGCCCCCATACACCCCAACCGATAAAGGTCAGCACTGCGATGCCAACGACGACGATAACAAAATAACCGGCTACCACGTCGGCAAGGCGCTGCATCGGCGCCTTGGAACGCTGTGCCTGCATCACCATCTGCACGATCTGCGACAGCATGGTTTCCGAGCCGACTCGCTCCGAACGCATGACCAAGGCACCGTTGGTGTTCATCGTGGCGCCGATGACCTTGTCGCCGACACGCTTGCTTACCGGTAGAGGCTCGCCGGTGAGCATGGATTCGTCGACCGCGCTGCCGCCCTCGACGACTACGCCGTCGACCGGGACTTTCTCGCCGGGACGGATTCTGAGCAGGTCACCGACATGCACGTGGGTGAGCGGTACGTCCTCCTCGCTGCCGTCTGCGCCAATGCGCCGCGCAGTCTTTGGCGAGAGGCCGAGCAAGGACTTGATCGCCGCTGAAGTCTGCGAACGCGCCTTGAGTTCGAGCACCTGTCCGAGCAGGGTCAGCGAGATGATCACATCCGCCGCCTCGTAATACACCGCGATCCGCCCCATGGAAAAGAACGACTCGGGAAATGCACCCGGGATCAAGGTTGCCGCCAGGCTGTAGACAAAGGCAGCCCCGGTGCCGAGACCGATCAATGTCCACATGTTTGGGCTGCGCAGCATCACCGACAGCCAGCCGCGATGGAAGAAAGGCCAGCCGGCCCAGAGGATGACCGGCAGGGAGAGAACGAGCTCGACCCAAGATTGGGTCTGTGGCTCCAGCCAGCCATAGCGGTGGCCGAACATGGCCAGAATGACGACGACGATGGAGAGCGGCAGCGTCCACCAGAAGCGGCGGGTGAAATCTTTCAGTTCAGGATCCTCTTCATCCTCTACCGAAGGTAATTCCGGCTCCAGCGTCATCCCGCATTTCGGGCAAGAGCCCGGATGGTCCTGGCGAATCTCCGGATGCATGGGGCAGGTGTAGATCGTCCCGGTCGGTACCGGGTGAGCCTGCGGTGCAGCGGGGATTGCGTCCGTCACATACTTCGCCGGGTCGGCAACGAACTTGTCGCGGCATTTGGTGCTGCAGAAACGGTAATCATGATCGACGTATCGATAAACATGGGAAGAGTCTGCCTTGACCACCATGCCGCAGACGGGGTCTTTCAGCTCCCCGGCATTAGGTTCTGGCGGCGGATTGGTGTGATGCGCATGTTTATGAGCATGGTG
>NZ_JBLYYB010000148.1:0-8502 GCF_048549895.1 Hydrogenophaga sp. | reverse complement strand
GGCGCTCACTGAAGTACCAGGAGCCGATAACCATCAACGCAACGCCGGCTGTCACGACAGCCACGCCCTTCATGCTTGTCCAGCCGACGTGCAGCTAGGCATACATCACGGTGACGATAGGCGCCATTGAAAGGCCAAGCGTCGTAAACGCATGCATTGCATACACTTGGAGTGCTGCCAGAAGGCGTATCAGATTGAAACTACTGAGCCGTGGCAACGCCGCGTCCTCCTGCCAAAAGGTTGTGGATCTGGTTGGCGATACGCGTCGCTTGCAATTGCTGCCACAGGGGAATGGGCCAGTCCGACTTCCCGCGAATGGCTGCGGCAAATGCCTGCAGCTCTTCTTTCTGGCCTTTGCTGGATGTGCGGGTTTCCAGTGGCTTGCCGCGGCTTCCTGTCACGCTCAGCGCGCGGTAGTCGTTCAGTGAGAACACCACGCCGTCGACGAAGACTTCCATCGACTCTTTTGGAAATTCGGCATTGCCCAAAGCCGTGTAGGTGAGGCTGGCCACCGATCCGTCTTCGAAGCCGATGGTGGCAACGAAATTGTCCGAGGCCGAGTAGTAAGCTGTGGCCGGTGCCAGTGCCGTGGCCTGGACCGATTTCATGGGTGAACCGGTCAGGAACGTGAACAGGTCGTAGATGTGGCAGGCCTCGCCGCGGTTGCGCCCACCACCCTCCGGGCCGTGCACCCAGTGGTCCAGGGGTATGTAACCCGCGTTCATCCGGTAGTTGAGGACCATCGGATTGGAGCGGTTCCGCACCGCGGCGGCAATGTGCTGTGCATACGGGGAGAAACGCCGGTTGAAGCCGGTCAGGAGTACGGGCGTTGGGCCGAGAGCATCTTGGTAAAAGGTTTCGATGCCCAGCAGTTCTTCCTCGGTCAGTGCCAAAGGCTTTTCGAGCAGTACATGCTTGCCGGCACGCAATGCGTCCAGGGCCAGTGCGGCGTGCGTGTCGTGCCGTGTCGCGATGATCACGGCGTCCACTTCGGGGTCGTTCAGGACTTCGTGGTGGTCGGTGGTGGTGTAGCTGGCCGCGAACCGTTTGCCTGTTGAAGAGGCGTTGTGTCCTGTTCGGCTCGCGACCGCGCGCAACACGAAGTCGTCCTTGAGCTCTTGCAGGTTGGGCAGGTGCATGCCCTTGGCGAAACCGCCAGCGCCGATAAGCGCAATGCGAACCGCACCTGTGTGAGCAACGGTGGTCCTTGATGGCGTCAGCGGCGTGCGCCGTGCCAGTGCGTCTTCGCGGCGTGGGTAAGAAAGCAACACCATCAAAGGCTTGTCGGCGCCTGATTGCAAGGATTGGTAGGCCTCGGCAACTTTGTCAATGGGGTGCACGGCAGCAATCATGGATTGCACGTCCAGCGTGCCGTCTGCGATCAGCCGCAGGTACTCCGCCATGTTGCGGCCTTCGGTCCAGCGCACGTAGCCCAATGGGTAGTCGAGACCGCCTTCCTCATAGTGGGCGTCGTAGCGACCTGGGCCGTAGGAGCTCGAAATGAGGAAGTCCAGTTCCTTGACGTAGAAGTCGGCGCGTTGCAAGCCGAGGCCGACGTCGCCCACCAGCACCACGCGCGCCTTCTTTCGGCACATGCGGAACGCGGCCGACACGATGGCATCGGAGGGACTTGCGGCGGTGATGATCACGCCGTCGGCGCCGGTGCCGCCGGTGACGCGCGCGACCTGAACGACGTCGTCGGCGTCGTCCGGATGCACACCCCAGTTCATGCCGTGGCGCTGGGCCAAGGCGAGGCGTTCGCGATCAAGGTCCACGCCGATCACGCGGCATCCGTTGGCGCGAAGCATTTGCACGGTTAGCTGGCCTAAAACGCCGAGCCCGATCACGACGAAGGTCTCACCCAGAGTGGGGCTGGCGCGGCGAACGCCTTGCATGGCGATGGCACCTAGCGCTACGGATGATGCCGCGTCGAAGCCCACGTTGTCGGGCATTGGCACCACAAGGTTCTTCGGTACGCGCACAACCTCGGCATGGAAGGCACATTGCGCGCCCGCACAGGCAACGCGATCGCCGGGCGCATATTCATCGACTCCCGCGCCGACCGCCAGCACGACGCCCGCGCCAGAGTAACCGGTGGGTAGCTCGACGGATAGTCGTTCCTGTACGAGTTTGCGGGTCATCGACATGCCATCGGTCATCAGCATGTCGATGACTTTCTTGACATGCTGCGGCTGACGGAGGGCACGTTTCCATAGCGGTACACCTGAGGATTTAACGCCCGACATTTCCGTGCCGATCGAAATGCACGAATGGTCCATATGGATCAGGACGGTGCCCGGTTCGACGCCTGGAGCTGGCACATTCTCAAGATGCACCTTGCCGCCGCTGACAAGCACTTGTTTCATCGGGGAATAGGCTGTTCGAAGAAAGCGTTGTGAGGAGAGAAAAAAGGCCCATCGCGGTCCTTCGCGGACAGGCTTGGAGCAATGCCGAGATCTGGCCACTCGACCCCGAGCGAAGCGTCGTTCCAGGCAATGGAACGTTCATGCTGCGGTGCGTAGTAGTCGGTGGTCTTGTACAGAAAGTCGGCCGATTCGCTCAAGACCAGAAAGCCGTGAGCGAGACCAGCAGGCACCCAGAGTTGCTTGCGGTTCTCCTCCGATAGCTCCAAACCCACCCACTTCCCGAAAGTCGATGACCCTTGGCGAATGTCCACCGCCACATCAAACACCGCTCCCCGCACCACCCGTACCAGTTTCCCCTGCGCATGTGGGGGTACCTGGTAGTGCAACCCCCGCAACACACCCTTCGCACTGCGACTGTGGTTGTCCTGCACAAAGTTCACATCCAGTCCGGTCGCTTCGTTGAAGGCTTTCTGATTGAAGCTTTCGAAGAAGAAGCCCCGTTCGTCACCGAACACCTTGGGTTCGATGATGAGCACGTCGGGGATGGCGGTCGGGGTGACTTTCATCGGATCACCGGGTCCTTGAGCAATCTCACGAGGTACTGACCGTAGCCATTCTTGAGCATGGGTTGGGCTAATGCTTCGAGTTGTGCGCTGTCGATCCAGCCATGGCGCCACGAAATCTCTTCGGGGCAGGCAATCTTCAAGCCCTGCCTGTGTTCAAGCGTGGCGATGAACTGGCTGGCTTCCAGCAGGCTGTCGTGTGTGCCGGTGTCAAGCCACGCATAACCGCGCTGCATGATCTGCACGTTGAGCTGGCCGAGGTCCAGGTAGGCCTGGTTGACGGCGGTGATCTCGAGTTCGCCGCGTGCGCTGGGCTTCACGGCTTTGGCTATGTCCACGACCTGTTGGTCGTAAAAGTACAGGCCGGTCACGGCGTAATTGCTTTGTGGCTTGGCGGGCTTCTCTTCGATGCTGCGGGCTTTGCCCTGGGCGTCGAAGGCCACCACACCGTAGCGCTCGGGGTCGTTCACGTGGTACGCGAACACGGTGGCACCGCTGGCCTGTTGGTCGGCGTCGGCCAGCAGGGTGGTGAAGTCGTGGCCGTAATAGATGTTGTCGCCGAGCACCAAAGCGCTGGGGCTGTTGCCCACGAAGTCGGCGCCGATGATGAAGGCCTGCGCCAGGCCATCGGGGCTGGGCTGCACGGCGTACTGCAGGTTCATGCCCCAGGCGCTGCCGTCGCCCAGCAGTTGCTGGAAGCGGGGCGTGTCCTGCGGCGTGCTGATGATCAGCACATCGCGGATGCCGGCGAGCATGAGCGTGGTGAGCGGGTAATAAATCATCGGCTTGTCGTACACCGGCAGCAGTTGTTTGCTGATGGCCAGCGTGGCGGGGTGCAGGCGGGTGCCCGAGCCGCCGGCCAGGATGATGCCTTTGCGTTGTGTCATGCGTCTTGTCTCACAGAATTTCGGCAAGCATACGCCGCACGCCGTGCTGCCAGTGGGGCAAATTCAACCCGAATGCACCGCGCAGGCGAGCCGTGTTCAGTCGCGAGTTCAACGGCCGGCGCGCGGGGGTGGGGAATGCGCTGGTGGGCACAGGCGCCACCTCTTGCGCCTTGAGCGCCAGCCCGGGCTGGAGGGCGCGCGCGGTCTCCAGCACGAAGCGGGCGTAGCCGTTCCATGTGGTCTCGTCTGCGGCCGCCAGGTGGTAGGTGCCGCAGCGCGCGTCATCGCGCAGCGTCTGGCGGACCGCATGGGCCGTGACGTCGGCAATCAACTCGGCCCCGGTGGGCGCGCCAAACTGGTCGTCGATCACGGTGAGCCGTTCGCGCTCTTGCGCCAGCCGCAGCATGGTCTTGGCGAAGTTGCCGCCGCGCACGGCGTAAACCCAACTGGTGCGAAAGATCAGGTGACGCGCGCCGGACGCTGCGATCAGCTGCTCGCCTTCCAGCTTGGTCTGCCCGTAGACGTTCAATGGGTCGGCGACGGCGTCTTCAGTCCACGGCACGGTGTCGCTGCCGTCGAACACGTAGTCGGTGGAGTAGTGAACCAGCAGGGCGCCCACTGCTTGGGCTGCCTCGGCAAGCACACCGGGCGCCGTGGCGTTCAAGGTGCGCGCCAGTTCGGGCTCGCTTTCGGCCTTGTCCACAGCGGTGTGGGCCGCCGCGTTCACGATCACGTCGGGCCGCAGCCGCGTCACGGTTTCGCGCAGGCCGTCCAGGTCGTTGAGGTCACCACAGCCGCCACCAGCCAGCGTGCTGTGCCTGTCCAGCGCCACCAGTTCGCCCAGTGGCGCCAGGCTGCGTTGCAGCTCCCAACCCACCTGTCCGTTCTTGCCCAGCAGCAAAACCTTCATGCAGACACCGGCGCCTCGTACTGCGCCTGCACCCACTGCCGGTAGGAACCGCTCTGCACGTTGGCCACCCACTCGGGGTGGTCCAGGTACCACTGCACGGTTTTGCGGATGCCGCTCTCGAAGGTTTCTGCCGGCTTCCAGCCGAGTTCGCGTTCGATCTTGCGCGCGTCGATGGCGTAGCGGCGGTCGTGGCCGGGGCGGTCTTTCACGTAGCTGATCTGGCTGGCGTAGGGCTGGCCGTCGGTGCGTGGGCGCAGTTCGTCGAGCAGGGCGCAGACGGTGCGCACGATCTCCAGGTTGGGCTTTTCGTTCCAGCCGCCCACGTTGTAGGTCTCACCGAGCCGGCCGCCTTCGAGCACGCGGCGGATGGCGCTGCAGTGGTCCTTCACATACAGCCAGTCGCGCACCTGCATGCCATCGCCATACACCGGCAGGGGCTTGCCGGCGAGCGCGTTGACGATCATCAGCGGGATGAGTTTCTCGGGGAAATGGAAGGGCCCGTAGTTGTTGCTGCAGTTGGTGGTGAGCACCGGCAGGCCATGGGTGTGGTGCCAGGCGCGCACCAGGTGGTCGCTGGCGGCCTTGCTGGCCGAGTAGGGGCTGTTGGGCTCGAAGCCGTGGGTTTCGGTGAAGGCCGGCGCATCGGGCGCCAGGCTGCCGTAGACCTCGTCGGTGCTCACGTGCAGAAACCGGAACGCGGACTTTTCTTCTGCGGGGAGCGCGGACCAATGTGCGCGCACCGCTTCGAGCAGGCGGAAGGTGCCGACGATGTTGGTCTGGATGAAGTCTTCGGCGCCATGGATGGAACGGTCCACATGGCTCTCAGCCGCGAAGTTGATCACCGCGCGCGGCCGGTGCTCGGCCAGCAGTCGGCCCACCAGTGCGCCGTCGCCAATGTCGCCCTGCACGAACACATGGCCCGCGTTGCCTTGCAGGCTGGCCAGGTTTTCCAGGTTGCCCGCGTAGGTGAGCTTGTCGAGGTTGACGACGGGCTCGGCCGACTGGGCCAGCCAGTCGAGCACGAAGTTGCCGCCAATGAAGCCTGCGCCGCCAGTGACCAGAATCATGAAACTTCCCTAAAGGTGGCAATCTTGGGGCAGCCCGGGGGCGGCCATGAACCACGCATTATCTTCACCAATCCGCTGTTGCCAGCGGAATCCCGGGGCTGATCAGTGACCGTGTGAAACGGTCTCGCCGGCTTTCAGGCGGTAGACCGTGCCGCAATACGGGCATTTGCCTTCGCCGGTGTGGCCCACGTCCAGGTACACCTTGGGGTGGCTGTTCCAGAGTTTCATGTCGGCCAGCTTGTTCGGGCAGAACACGCCGCCCTGGGCGTTGAGGTCGCTGGCCTTGAGTTCGATGGCTGGGGTGGTCATGGTGTTCAGACCTTCGTCAACCAGTGGGCGTATTTGGGGTTGCGGCCGTTCACGATGTCGAAGAACGCGCTCTGGATCTTCTCGGTGATCGGGCCACGGCTGCCCACGTAGTCGCCCTTGCCCAGCTCGATGCGGTCGAGTTCGCGGATGGGGGTCACTTCGGCGGCGGTGCCGGTGAAGAAGGCCTCGTCGGCGATGTAGACCTCGTCGCGCGTGATGCGCTTCTGCACGATCTCCAGGCCCAGGTCCTTGGCGATGTGGAACACGGTGTTGCGGGTGATGCCGTTGAGCGCGCCAGCGGACAGGTCGGGCGTGTAGATCACGCCGTTCTTCACCACAAAGATGTTCTCGCCAGCGCCTTCGCTCACGAAGCCCGAGGCATCGAGCAGCAGCGCTTCGTCGTAACCCTCGTCGGTCACTTCCATGTTGGCCAGGATGCTGTTGGTGTAGTTGCTCACCGCCTTGGCCTGCGTCATGGTGATGTTGACGTGGTGACGGGTGTAGCTGCTGGTCTTCACGCGGATGCCGCGCTTCAAGCCCTCTTCGCCCAGGTACGCGCCCCAGGCCCAGGCCGCCACCATCAGGTGGATGGTGTTGCCCTTCGGTGACACGCCCAGCTTCTTGTCGCCGATCCAGGTCAGCGGGCGGATGTAGCAGCTTTCCAGCTTGTTCTCGCGCACCACGGCTTTTTGCGCTTCCATGGTTTCTTCCAGGGTAAAGGGCAGCCTCATGCGCAGGATCTTGGCGCTGTTGAACAGGCGCTCGGTGTGTTCTTCCAGGCGAAAGATCGCCGTGCCGCCGACCGCGTTGTAGGCCCGCACCCCTTCGAAAGCGCCGCAGCCGTAGTGCAGCGTGTGGGTCAGCACGTGGATCTTGGCGTCGCGCCAGTCCACCATCTGGCCGTCCATCCAGATCTTGCCGTCGCGGTCGGACATCGAGGGAACGATGGGGCTCATGGGGGTCCTTTGGGGGTTGTGTCGTGGAGGCAGCCCGGGCTGCGAAACCGCCGATTTTACGGCGCAGGACCGTCGGGCTCAGGCGCTTGGGAGACCGGCGTGTCGGCACTGCGGTCCAGCCGCCAGCGCACCAGCTTGCCGCCAGCAAACTCGGCTTCCACGGTGGACAGGCCGTTGTCGCTCCAGCGGTACACCTCGGGCTCTGCGCCTTCGGCCGAGATGCGTTGGCCCAGGGCGCGCGTCATGGCGATCACGTGCATCAGCGTCACGCCGGGTTTGAGCTTGGCGTTGAGCATCACGGCGCTGTCCACATGGCCGATGGGGCGGTGGGCGGCGCGCTTGAGCACCGTCATGAGGCGGGTGAAGTGCAGCAGCAGCCACATGAGCAGACCACCGCCAACGGCGGCCACGGCGGGCCAGCCCGAGGCGCGGTGCGCCACCACCAAGAGGGCGGCGCAGCCCAGTGGAATGAGGAATTTTTTGAGTTGCATGGGGGGATTGTCCTTCGGTGCGCTGCAGGCCTCAGGCCAGGCTGCGCGCCAGCTCCATGGCCTCTTCGATGCGGTCGACGCCGTGCACCGTGAGGCCTTCAAAGCTCTTGTCGTTCTTCTTGGGCAGGTTGGCCTTGGGCACCACCGCCACGCTGAAACCCAGCTTGGCCGCTTCCTTCAGGCGCTCCTGGCCACGCGGCGCGGGGCGCACCTCGCCGGCCAGACCCACTTCACCAAACGCGATGAAGCCCTTGGGCAGCGGCTTGCCGCGCAGGCTGCTGGTGATGGCCAGCATCACCGCCAGGTCGGCCGCGGGTTCGCTGATGCGCACGCCACCCACCGCGTTGACGAACACGTCCTGGTCCATGCAGGCCACACCGGCGTGGCGGTGCAGCACCGCCAGCAGCATGGCCAGGCGGTCGCGGTCCAGGCCCACGGAGAGGCGCCGCGGGCTGGGGCCGCCCGTGTCCACCAATGCCTGAATCTCCACCAGCATCGGGCGAGTACCTTCCAGCGTCACCATCACACAGCTGCCCGGCACGGGCTCGCTGTGTTGCGAGAGAAAGATCGCACTCGGGTTGCTCACGCCCTTCAGACCCTTCTCGGTCATGGCGAACACGCCGATTTCGTTCACGGCGCCAAACCGGTTCTTGATCGCGCGGATCAGGCGAAAGCTGCTGTGCGTGTCGCCTTCGAAATACAGCACGGTGTCGACCATGTGCTCCAGCACGCGCGGGCCGGCCAGCGCGCCTTCCTTGGTCACGTGGCCCACCAGCACGATCGCCGTGCCGCTGGCCTTGGCCGCGCGCGTGAGGTGGGCCGCGCACTCGCGCACCTGCGCCACCGAGCCCGGGGCCGAGGTGAGCTGTTCGGAATACACCGTCTGGATCGAATCGATCACCGCGATGCCGGGCTTCACATGGTCCAGCGTGGCCAAAATCTTTTCCAGCTGG
>NZ_JBLYYB010000147.1:0-3216 GCF_048549895.1 Hydrogenophaga sp. | reverse complement strand
TTCACCTCGGTGGGCAATTGCGCGAAGGTCTTGCCAAACGCGGGCAGGAACATCACCGGATCGAAACCGAAGCCGTTGTCGCCGATGGGCTGCTGCGTGATGAGACCTGGCGCGCGGCCCGTGGCCACCAGCGGCTCGGGGTCGTCGGCGCTGCGCAGGGCCACCAGCGTGCTCACCAGCGCGGCGCGGCGGTCCTGAATGCCCTGCATCTGCTCCAGCAGCGCCATCACGTTGTTGTCGTCACCCTTCTCGTGGCCGAACTGCGTGGCGTAGTACGCGGTGTCGACACCGGGCAACCCACCGAAGGCTTCGACGCACAAACCGGCATCGTCGGCCAGCGCGGGCAGGCCACTGAGCCGCGCGGCGTGGCGCGCCTTGGCCAGTGCGTTTTCCACAAAGGTTCGGTGTGGCTCGGGCGCTTCGGGAATGTTCAGATCGGCCTGGCGCACCAGCTCGATGCCCAGCGGCGCAAACAGCGCCTGCAACTCGGCAAGCTTGCCTTGGTTGTTGGACGCCAGGACCAGTTTCATGTCGTCGTGATGCCCAGGCAGCTGCGTTGCAGGGCCACGAGTTCGCCAATGCCCTTTTCAGCCAGCGCCAGCAGCGCGTCCATCTCGCGGCGCGTGAAGGCCACGCCCTCGGCCGTGCCCTGCACCTCCACAAAATGGCCGGCGCCCGTCATCACCACGTTCATGTCGGTGTCGCAGGCCGAGTCTTCCACGTACTCCAGATCGAGCAGCGGCGTGCCTTGCAAGATGCCGACCGAGATCGCAGCCACGTGGTCCTTGATAGGCGACGCGGCAATCTTGCCGTCGGCGATCAATTTGCTCACAGCATCGTGCGCCGCCACAAAAGCGCCGGTGATGCTCGCGGTGCGCGTGCCGCCGTCGGCCTGGATCACGTCGCAGTCGAGCGAAATGGTGCGCTCACCCAGCGCCTTGAGATCGAACACCGCGCGCAGCGAGCGGCCGATCAGGCGCTGAATCTCCTGCGTGCGCCCACTCTGTTTGCCCTTGGCAGCCTCACGGTCGCTGCGCGTGTGCGTGGCACGCGGCAACATGCCGTACTCGGCCGTCACCCAGCCCTCACCACTGCCGCGTTTGTGCGGCGGCACCTTCTCTTCAACCGATGCGGTGCACAGCACCTTGGTGTGGCCAAACTCGATCAGCACCGAGCCTTCGGCGTGCATGGTGTAGCTGCGGGTGATGCGCACGGGGCGCAATGCATCAACGGCCCGTTGGCCGGGTCGGGAAACTTCGCTCATGGGGAAACCTCAGGTGTTGCGTTCGGCCGTGCGGCGAATCGCTTCGTTGATCTCGGCGATCGATTTTTCAATCGCCGCGTCGTCCAGATCTTCCATGGTCGAGTCGGGCGTGCCCGACTGGATGGTGGAGGCGAACACGCCGTCTTCGATGTCCTCGGTGGACACGCGGGTGCTCTGGAATTCGTCGGCCGTCTCCCATTCCATGGCGAGCACGGTCACGTTGTCGCAGCGCGGGCCGCCGCGCTTGAGCGCCAGCTCCACCAGCTCGGGCACCGCCTGCTCCAGCGGGCGCTTGGACAACTCGGCGGTGATCTCTTCATCGGTCACCGTGCCCCAAAGGCCATCGGAGCACAGCAGCACGCGGTCGCCCTGCATCAGTTGCACCGGGCCCGACAGGTCAAACACCGGCTTGGCTGGCGAGCCCAGGCAGGTGAACAGGATGTTGCGGTTGATGTGCTCGGTCGCACGCCCCAGGTGGGCCTGCTGCTCCATGTAGGAATGGTCGCGGGTGCGGGTCAGCATTTCGCCGTTGCGCACCACGTACAAGCGCGAGTCGCCGCAGTGCACCCAGTACACGTGGCCGCGTTCCATGACGGACGCCACCAGCGTGGTGCGTGGCGTGTCGAGCATGCCTTTTTCGGCTGCGTAGCGAATGATCTGGTGGTGCGCGGCCATCAGCGCGCTGGACAGAAACTCGGGCACCTCCCTCACCGTGGGATTGGCCGCCTTCTGAAAATACGCCGAGAAGGTTTGCAGGGCCAACTGTGCGGCCATGGCACCTTCGGGGTGCCCGCCCATGCCGTCGGCAAGCACGAACAGCCCGGATTCGCGGGTGTATGCATAACCCATGCGGTCTTCATTGCGCTCTCGCCCACCTTGACGGCTGATCTGATAGACCGAAAATTTCATCGAAACTTGGTGCCGGCGTTGGTGGACTTGCGCATGACCTTCTTGTTGTCCGAGACGATGTTGTCAAACTGCAGCCGCATCTTCTCAGCCACCGTGAGCTTGGTGTAACTGCGCTCGGTTTCGCGGCTGAGTTCTTTCTGCAGCGCAAACACCGATTGCGGACGCGACAAGGGATCCAGCGACATGCACCATTCGACCACCTCGATCAGGTTGTCGGAGTAGACGCCGCGCAAGCGGGACAGCGCCAACGACAGACGGTCCTTTTCAAGTCGCTGCGGCGCGTCATTGGGTGGATAACCCTGCATGCTGGCGTAAATGCAGGCGCCGATTGCGTAGATGTCGGTCCACGGGCCCATGCTGGAGTCGCGGCGGTACATCTCGGGCGCGGCAAAGCCGGGCGTGTACATCGGGCGAATGAAGTTGCCCTCTTTGCTCAGCACCTCGCGCGCGGCGCCAAAGTCGATCAACACCGAGCGGTTGTCGTCGGTCACGAAAATGTTGGCCGGCTTGATGTCCAGGTGCAGCATCTTGTGCTGGTGCACGATGCGCAGACCGCGCAGGACCTCGTCGTACAGCGAGCGGATGGTCGACTCGCGAAACACCTTCTGTTTCTTCTGCTCGCGCGCGGTGATGATGAATTCCTGCAGCGATGCGCCTTCGAGGAAGTTCATGACCATGTACACGGTCTCGTTCTCGCGGAAGAAATTGAGCACACTCACCACGGAGGCGTGTGAAATCTGGGCGAGTGCCCGGCCTTCTTCAAAGAAGCTCTTCAAGCCCAGGCGGTAGAGCGAGAGTTTTTCGGGCTGCACCTGCGGAAGCAATTCACCGGGACCGCGCGAAGCGAGCGATGAGGGGAGGTATTCCTTGACGGCAACCTGTTGACCTTCGGTGTCCACCGCAAGGTACACAACGCCAAAACCTCCTGCTGCCAGTTTGCGAACAATGCGGTAACCACCGATCACGGTGTCCGGCGGAAGCGGAGCGGGTTTGACCTTTGACATAATTCGGATGGTTTCCGGAACGCCTCGTTTTGGACCACT
>NZ_JBLYYB010000146.1:0-2632 GCF_048549895.1 Hydrogenophaga sp. | reverse complement strand
TCGGCCTGCGTTGCCTGAAAGGTCATTGAGGTTCGGCGAACGAGCGCAATGCGGCTGCCACTGTGGCGGCGTTGCCTTGCATCGCAATGTGGGTGGCGAGAGCCTCAAGAGCCGCACTGCCTTCGCGCTGCAGGCGTGCCATGGCCTGGGCTGCATCGCGCGGCGCTGCAAACCCGGTGCTTTGCAGCAGCAACGCACCTTGTGCGTCGATCAACTTGAAATAGAACAGACCGTCCTGCTCCCGGTACTGCTTGAAGGTGGGCGCGGCGATCTTGTTGGCTTTGCTGGTCGTGCGCGTGGCGGCCGCTTGAAGGGGGCGCAGGCCAACGGCATGCCGCAACCTGGCCGTGAACGGGGTGGCGATGGCGCGCGCCTTTTCAGCACCGGCCTTGAGCGTGCGCTCGATGCGTTCGGGTTCCTGGATGAGCTCGTCGTAGACCGCGCGCAGGGGGGCGATCTCCTGGTCCAGCCGCTCGAACAAGACCTGTTTGGCGTCGCCCCAGGCCATGCCGTCGGCGTAGGCCTGGGCCAGTGCAGCGGTCTCCTCGGTCGAGGCGAAGGCCTGGTAGAGCTGGAACAGGGCAGAGCCCTCGGTGGACTTCGGCTCGCCCGGTGCGCGCGAGTCGGTCACGATGCCCATGATCAGCTTGCGCAGCTGGTCGCGTGGCGCAAACAACGGGATGGTGTTGTCGTAACTCTTGCTCATCTTGCGGCCGTCAAGACCGGGCAGCGTGGCCACGTGGTCTTCGATGGCGGCCTCGGGCAGCGTGAAGTGCTCACCGTAGAGGTGGTTGAAGCTGGCGGCGATGTCGCGTGCCATTTCAATGTGCTGGATCTGGTCGCGGCCCACCGGCACCTGGTGCGCGTTGAACATGAGGATGTCGGCCGCCATCAGCACCGGGTACATGAAGAGCCCGGCGGTCACACCGGCGTCCGGGTCCGCGTTGGCGGCGTTGTTCTTGTCGACCGAGGCCTTGTAGGCGTGCGCGCGGTTGAGCACGCCCTTGCCGGTCACGCAGGTGAGCAGCCAGGTGAGTTCGGGGATCTCGGGGATGTCGGACTGGCGGTAGAAGGTGACCTTGTCGGGGTCCAGGCCGCAGGCCAGCCAGGTGGCGGCGATCTCCAGCGTGGAGCGCTGCACCCGCGCGGGCTCGCCCACCTTGATGAGCGCGTGGTAGTCGGCCAGGAAGTAGAAGCTCTCCACCTCGGCCAGCCGGCTGGCGCGCACGGTGGGGCGGATGGCGCCCACGTAGTTGCCCAGGTGGGGCGTGCCCGAGGTGGTGATGCCGGTGAGGACGCGTTGGGTTTTCATTCAGAGGATCAGCATGCGAAGGGGAGTGAGCAGCACCTCGATGGCGCTGCCGGTGAGCATCATCAGCGGGCGCAGCCAGAGGTTGCCCACCACACCCGTGATGACCAGCGCCATCACGATGAAGAAGCCCCAGGGCTCCACGCGCGAGACCAGCTCGGCCTGGCGCATCGGGAGCAGGCCCACCAGGATGCGGCCACCATCCAGCGGTGGCAGGGGGAAGAGGTTGAATGCAAACATGACCAGATTCACCAGCACGCCGGCACGGCACATCTGCAAAAAGAACTGTTCCTGCACGCCCAGGGCCGCCAGCACATACAGCAAGATGGTCCAGGCGATCGCCTGGAACAGATTGGCACCAGGGCCGGCCAGAGCCACCCACACCATGTCGCGCTTGGGGTTGCGCAGCCGCCCGAAGTTGACCGGCACCGGCTTGGCGTAACCGAACAAGAAGGCGCCTGCCGTGGCGAAGTAAAGAAGGAGCGGCATCGCGATCGTGCCGACCGGGTCGATGTGTTTGACCGGGTTGAGCGTGATGCGCCCCATGAGTTCGGCCGTGCGGTCGCCGAAGTGTTTGGCCGCGTAACCGTGCGCCGCCTCGTGCAGCGTGATGGCGAACAACACCGGGATGGCGTAGAGGGCGACGGTTTGAACGATCTGGGCGAAATCCATGGGGGATGCTTGGGGGCAAACGCGTATTGTCCCAGAGTGGGCGAGTGCCCCGCCGGGTCGGCTCAGAGGCCGAGCGGGCCGAGGGCGCCCTGGCCGGCGCGGATCACTTCGGGGTCACCGCCGCTGCCCATGGGTGTGAGGTCGATCACCGTGGTGGGCTCCAGTGCGCAGGCCCCCGCGTCGATCACGCCCGCCAGTTCGTGCTGAAGTTGCTCGCGGATGTCCCGGGCGTCGTTCAGCGGTTCGGTCCGGCCGGGCAGGATCAGCGTGGTGGACAGCAGTGGCGCGCCGTGCAGCCCCAGCAGTTCCAGCAGCGTCTTGTGTTCGGGCACACGCAGGCCAATCGTTTTGCGCGAGGGGTGGCTCAGGCGCCGTGGCACTTCTTTGCTGGCTTCCAGGATGAACGTGTAGGGCCCCGGCGTGGCGAGTTTCAGGAGCCGGTACTGCCGGTTGTCGACCCGCGCGTAGCTGGCGAGTTCGCTCAGGTCGCGGCAGATCAGCGTGAGGTGGTGCTTGTCGTCCTCCTGGCGTATGCGGCGCAGGCGGTCGTCTGCGGCTTTGTCGTCGAGGTGGCAGACCAGTGCGTAGCTCGAATCGGTGGGCACTGCCAGCACACCGCCGCGTTCGAGCAACTGCACGGCCTGCTTGAGT
>NZ_JBLYYB010000145.1:0-22272 GCF_048549895.1 Hydrogenophaga sp. | reverse complement strand
GCGCAAACACTCAAAGCTAGACTTCCTCAGCCCAGTCGACTTTGAGCAAGGCTTAATGGGCTAAGCAAACCGTCCGGGAAACTGGGGGAAGCCCACGCACACGTTTTCAGAGCTAGAGATGGCCCGTGCGAATGCATCGCGTAACGCCGTCGAGCGCAATCTTCATCTTGACCAAGCGCGACAGCATGCCGGCAAGCTCACCGGCGCAAATGCCGATAGCAGTCACGGCCATGGCACGCTAGTCAAGCTCGCGCTCGGCAAGCTGCGTGAGGTTTTGGGAAATGCAGGATCAGCAGAAGAAGAGGTAATCAGCGCGGCCAAGGCCGTGGAGCAAGCGCTCGGCGACGGACTCCAGCAGTTTCGAAGCGATGAGCACCTTCTGACGTTCGAGGCAGAGTTTTCTGCATTGCTGAACGATGAGGAACGCGCGATCAAAGCTCTCGCCAAAGCGATTGCTAAGAATCCAGCGAGTCCGTTTGTTGCGAAGGCGCTGAGCCGCCTCTATGAGGCTCGAGGGGACTACCCTGCCGCACGCAAGACGCTTGATGACGCCGTGCGCGTGCTGGCCGGCGACAAATGGCTCAACGGTGCCCTTGCGCGCTTGCTCGAGCGTTACTTCCCTGCTGAGGGCCTCGAGGCGGAGGCTTGCTGGCGACGCTCGTTCACTGAGGGCGACACCAATTACACGTCGCAGTTCTGGTTCGCCCGAAGGCTATATCTCAACAATAAGATCGACGAGGCTTCAGACAGGTTTTCAAAGCTCAAACTTGCTCGCCTGCCGCGCCACGTAAAGCTCAAGATTTCAGGCCGCATTCGTGAGGATCATGTGGTCAAAGAATTCGATGGGGTAATCGCGCGGTTGGAGTCCGACTATGCGTGGGTGACGCCTTATGGACAGCAACGCTCCATCTACCTTCACTGCTCGGGAGTCGATTCGGCGACATGGCAGAGCCTGCGCAAAGACAACTCGATAAAATTCAACATTGGATTCAACTACATGGGGCCCGCAGCCATCATGACTTGAGCACAATCGCTAGGGAAGGTCTGCACAACGCCCGTGGCAAGGAGTGCTGATGCGCGATGTTTCAGATGGCGGCAGGCGCAGCGCGATTTCGGTGATTCGAGGGCCGATTTGCGGTCTTTTGCCGGCTCCTTGGGCCGCTGCGGGCGCACTCATCCCCGGGCCTCTCTCAAAAGCGTTCGGCGCACCATCCACAGATTGGAAAGCGCAAACAGCGGGTGCAACTGCGCCGTGTTCTTGGCCAAGCCGCGGTAGCGCACCTTCACATGCCCGAACTGGCGCTTGATGACACGGAGCGGGTGCTCCACCTTGGCGCGGATGCTGGCCTTCACATGTTCGAGCTTGTCCATGACCGCGCCTATCGGCGTGCTCCTGTCCAGGGCCTTGCGTTTGCCCGGGCGCATGGCCACATGCCAGTTCGCATCAATGTCCTGCGTCTCTTCACGCTTGCTCACGCCCTGGTAGCCCGCGTCAGCAAACACATCGCTCTCTTCTCCGTGCACCAGCGCGCTGGCTTGCGTCACGTCGTTGACGTTGGGACGCTCGGGTTGCCTCAATCTTCTGGACTGCACGCAATGGCTGTGCCGCATCCACGACCGGTCATCGAGCCTGCGACAAAGTTCGCCACTGGCTCACGGCAATGTGACCAATATCGTGAGTTTGCGCGAGCTGCCCCCACCGGCCGGAGACGCTACTCATGACCCACTGAGCATGGATTCGAACTTGTCCACCGCTCGATGTCAGCTGAAATTAGCTAAGTTACCCAATGGTCCCAACCGACATAAGGTCACAGCAGCCTGGCTATAGACGGGCTACGTCTGGGCTACAGATGGGCTACAGGACCCAGAAAGCAAAAAAGCCCTCGTTTCCGAGGGCTTCAGTGACAAGCAAGTGCTTGATTTGGTTGGTTGCGCGGGCAAGATTTGAACTTGCGACCTTTGGGTTATGAGCCCAACGAGCTACCAGGCTGCTCCACCGCGCGTCAAGCCTGTGATTCTATCACGCTTTGTCAGCGTCTGCGGCCGGAGCGGCATCTTCTGCACGATCGACCAACTCGACGAGTGCCATCGGAGCGTTGTCGCCCACGCGGTAACCCATCTTCAGGATACGGGTGTAGCCACCAGGACGTGCAGCGAAGCGCGGGCCCAGTTCGTTGAACAGCTTCACGACCACGTCACGGTCGCGCAAGCGGTCAAACGCCAGGCGGCGGTTGGCCACGGTGGCCACCTTGGCCAGCGTGATCATGGGTTCCACCACGCGGCGCAGCTCTTTGGCCTTGGGTACGGTGGTCTTGATGACTTCGTGCGTGAGCAGCGAGTTCATCATGTTGCGAAGCATTGCGAGGCGGTGCTCGCTGGTGCGGTTGAGTTTTCTAAGTCCGTGTCCGTGACGCATTTTTCATCCTTTCAGTTGTTTTGCCCGCAGCCGTGTCAGGTACTGTGGGTTCGTCCGTGGCCGGCTTCGTGCCGGCTGGCGGAATTTCAGTGCTTGTCCAAACCGGCCGGCGGCCAGTTCTCAAGCTTCATGCCCAAGGTCAAGCCGCGCGAAGCGAGCACTTCCTTGATTTCGTTGAGCGACTTGCGACCCAGGTTGGGGGTCTTGAGCAACTCGTTCTCGGTGCGCTGAATCAGATCACCGATGTAATAGATGTTCTCGGCCTTGAGGCAGTTGGCTGAGCGCACGGTGAGCTCCAGCTCATCGACAGGGCGCAACAGGATCGGGTCGAACTGCTGCGAACTGCGCTGGGCAGGTGCTTCGAAGTTGAGTTCGGCGCCTTCGAGCTGAGCGAACACAGCCAGTTGCTCAACCAGGATCTTGGCCGATGCGCGAACCGCTTCTTCAGGACCGATGGAACCGTTGGTCTCGATCTCCAGCACCAGCTTGTCCAGATCGGTGCGCTGCTCGACGCGAGCGCTCTCGACCGTGTAGCTCACGCGCTTGACGGGCGAGAACGACGCGTCCAGCACGATGCGACCGATGGAGCGGGCCTGGTCGTCGTTGCGACGCAGGCTGCCCGGCACATAACCACGGCCTTTTTCGACCTTGATCTGCATGTCCAGCTTGGCGCCGGCGGACAACGTGGCGATCACGTGGCCGGGGTTCACGATTTCGACGTCGTGCGGGGTCTGGATGTCGGCAGCGGTCACGAGGCCTTCGCCGTCCTTGCGCAAGCTCAGCGTGACTTCGTCGCGGTTGTGGAGCTTGAACACCACGCCCTTGAGGTTCAGGAGCATGTTGACCACGTCTTCCTGAACGCCGTCAATTGACGAGTATTCGTGCACAACACCGGCGATGGTGACTTCGGTCGGTGCGTGGCCGGTCATGGAAGACAACAAGACCCGGCGCAGGGCGTTGCCCAGCGTATGGCCGTAGCCACGCTCAAAGGGCTCCAGCGTGACCTTGGCTTTGTTGGCCGAGACTTGCTCGACGTTGATGGTTTTGGGCTTCAGCAGATTGTTCAGCATTCAAACTTCCTTCAGTACCCTCGGCTCGTTACACCGATAAGGCAGATGGAGCATGGCCCGGCCGCACCCGCAAAGGTGCCCGCCGGGAACGAAATTAACGGGAATAGAGTTCGACGATCAACGACTCGTTGACGTCAGAGGCGAATTCGTCGCGGTCAGGCGACTTCTTGAACACGCCTTCAACCTTGTCCACCGACACGTCCACCCAAGCGGGAAAACCGATCTGCTTGGCCAGTTCCATGGCTTCGAGCACACGGCCCTGCTTCTTCGACTTCTCGCGAACGGCGATCACGTCACCAGCCTTGACCGAGTACGAAGGGATGTTGACCGACTTGCCATTCACCAAGATCGCCTTGTGCGACACGATCTGGCGGGCTTCGGCGCGGGTGGAAGCAAAACCCATGCGGAACACGACGTTGTCCAAACGGGCTTCCAGCAGGAACAACAGGTTCGCACCGGTGTTGCCACGGCGGCGATCGGCTTCTGCGAAGTAGCGGCGGAACTGGCGCTCCAGCACACCATACGTGCGCTTGACCTTCTGCTTCTCGCGCAGCTGCACGCCGAAGTCGGAGGTGCGCTGACCCGAGGTGCGACCGTGCTGGCCGGGCTTGGAGTCGAATTTGGCCTTGTCGCTGATCGAGCGGCGGGCGCTCTTGAGCAAGAGGTCGGAGCCTTCACGGCGGGAGAGTTTGGCCTTGGGGCCGAGGTAACGTGCCACGTTGATGTCCTTGTGTTTCTGCCGCAACCCACATCAAACGATGTCATTGCGGGAGCCGCTTCTTAAATGAAGTGGCGGTGGGCTTAGCAAAAAATGCCACCGCAGGCGACTGCGGTGGCGCTCGAAAAAAAGCCTTCCATTGTACCGCGAGAGCGGTACCGCCTCAAATGCGGCGGCGCTTCTGCGGACGGCAGCCGTTGTGTGGAACGGGCGTCACGTCAGAGATGGAGTTGATGCGGATGCCGAGAGCGCCCAGAGCGCGCACCGACGATTCACGACCAGGACCTGGGCCTTTGATCTCGACGTCCAGGTTCTTGATGCCTTGTTCAATAGCGGCGCGGCCAGCAACTTCTGAAGCCACCTGGGCAGCAAAAGGCGTGGATTTGCGCGAGCCCTTGAAGCCCTGACCACCGGATGAGGCCCAAGACAACGCGTTGCCTTGGCGATCGGTGATCGTGATGATGGTGTTGTTGAACGAGGCATGCACGTGAGCGATACCGTCGGCAATATTCTTGCGAACTTTTTTGCGGACGCGTGCGGATGCGCTGGTGGAGGGTGACTTGGCCATGGGAATCCTTCGAACCGATTACTTCTTCAGCGACTGGGCTGCCTTGCGGGGACCTTTGCGCGTGCGCGCGTTGGTCTTCGTGCGCTGACCGCGCAGCGGCAAGCCACGGCGGTGACGGAAACCGCGGTAGCAACCGATGTCCATCAAACGCTTGATGTTCATGGTCGTTTCACGGCGCAGGTCACCCTCGATCGTGAACGTGCCGACCTGATCGCGAACTTTTTCAAGCTCCGCGTCGCTCAGGTCTTTGATCTTCTTGGTGTAGTCGATGCCACACGCTTCGCAGATCTTGCGAGCGCGGGTGCGACCGATACCGAAAATTGCCGTCAAGCCGATTTCAGCGTGCTTGTGCGGCGGAATGTTGATGCCTGCAATACGAGCCATGATGGTCCTCTAAACTTCAATCAGCCTTGACGCTGCTTATGACGCGGATCGGTGCAAATGACTCGCACAACACCGTGCCGCTTGATGATCTTGCAGTTGCGGCACATTTTTTTGACCGAAGCCGAAACTCTCATAGTCTTCTCCTAGATATTCCAAAAAATATTCAACAACCAACCACTCACTTCGAGCGAAACACGATGCGCGCTCTGGTGAGGTCGTAGGGCGTGAGCTCTACCTTGACCTTGTCACCTGGCAGGATCCGGATGTAGTGCATCCGCATCTTGCCGCTGATGTGTCCCAGGACCACATGACCGTTTTCGAGCTTGACCCTGAAGGTCGCATTGGGGAGGTTTTCTACCACCTCACCTTGCATCTCGATCACGTCGTCCTTGGACATACAAAAAACTCAACTGCCGGGTGACGTCTTGAAGTTAGCCTTCTTGAGCAGTGATTCGTACTGCTGAGACATCATGTAATTCTGAACCTGAGCCATGAAATCCATGGTGACCACAACAATGATCAACAGAGAGGTACCGCCAAAGTAAAACGGAACGTTGTACTTCAGGATCAGGAACTCGGGCAGCAAACACACCGCAGTGATGTAAACGGCACCAGCCAGTGTCAACCGCAGCAGGATCTTGTCGATATAGCGAGCGGTCTGGTCACCTGGACGAATACCGGGAATGAATGCACCGCTTTTCTTCAGGTTGTCGGCTGTCTCTCGGCTGTTGAACACCAGCGCCGTGTAGAAGAAGCAGAAGAAGATGATGGCGGCGGCATACAAAGCCACGTAAATCGGTTGGCCCGGCGACAAAGCAGAAGCGATGTCACGCAGCCAGCGTGTGGAATCGCCAGTGCTCACCCAGCTCACGACCGTGGTCGGCAACAGGATGATGGACGAGGCAAAGATCGGGGGAATCACACCCGCCATGTTCAGCTTGAGCGGCAGATGAGATGACTGACCACCGTACACCTTGTTGCCCACCTGGCGGCGCGCGTAATTCACCAAAATCTTGCGCTGGCCGCGCTCGACAAACACCACAAAGTAGGTCACGAGAACCACCAGCGCGATGATGAAGATGGCGATCAGGATGTTCATGGCGCCGGTGCGCACCAGTTCCAGCAGACCACCCACAGCACTCGGCAAACCTGCAGCAATGCCGGCAAAAATCAGGATGGAAATGCCGTTGCCCAAACCACGTTCTGTGATTTGCTCGCCGAGCCACATCAAGAACATCGTGCCAGCCACCAGACTGACCACCGCCGTCAGACGAAAGCCCATGCCGGGGTCAATCACCAGGCCGGCAGAACCCTCCAGCGCGAGCGCAATACCCATCGACTGGAAAATCGCCAAACCCAACGTGCCATAACGGGTGTACTGCGTGATCTTGCGACGACCAGCTTCGCCCTCTTTCTTCAACTGCTCAAACGTGGGGACCACATACGTCATGAGCTGCATGATGATCGACGCCGAAATGTACGGCATGATCCCCAGCGCAAACACAGTGAAGCGAGACAACGCCCCACCCGAGAACATGTTGAAGAGGCTGAGAATGCCGCCCGCCTGCCCTTTGAACAGCTGTTCAAGTTGTGCGGGATCGATACCCGGCACCGGGATGTGTGCACCGATGCGGTACACCACCAGAGCGAGCAGCAAGAAAACCAGCCGACGACGCAGGTCGCCGAACTTGCCGGTTTTGGCCAGGGACGTGGATCCAGTTGCCACAGATTGTTTCCGTTGGGATCCGGTCAGGCGATCGAGCCACCAGCGGCTTCGATCACGGCCTTGGCACCGGCGGTTGCCGAGACATCCTTGAAGGACACGGCACGCGTGAGTTCACCCGTTTTGATGACCTTGACGCGCTTGGCCAAGTGAGGCACGAGGCCTGCCTGCTTGAGCACGAGCATGTCGACGTCAGCCACGTTGAGCGCGCTGATATCGGTCAACGTGACTTCGGCGTTGAACTGAAGCTGGGCCGACTTGAAGCCACGCTTGGGCAAGCGACGCTGCAGAGGCATTTGACCGCCCTCAAAGCCCACTTTGTGGTAACCGCCCGAACGGGACTTTTGGCCTTTGTGGCCACGACCTGCGGTCTTGCCCAGGCCGGAACCGATGCCGCGACCCACGCGACGCTTGGCGTGCTTGGAGCCTTCAGAGGGCTTGATGGTGTTGAGTTGCATGTCCGTGACTCCGATCAGAGTACTTTGACCAGGTAGCTGATCTTGTTGATCATGCCGCGCACGGCAGGCGTGTCCTGCAGCTCGCTGGTGCTGTTGAGTTTGCGCAGACCCAGGCCACGCACTGTGTCGCGGTGGGACTGCTTGGTTCCGATGGGGCTGCGCACCAACTGAACCTTGACGGTGTTTTGAGTGGTCATGATCGCTCCAATCAACCCAGGATGTCTTCGACGGACTTGCCACGCTTGGCAGCCACATCGGACGGGGTGGTTGAATTCTTCAGGGCGTCCAGCGTGGCACGCACCAGGTTGTAGGGATTGCTCGAACCATGGCTCTTGGCCACGACGTCGGTGATGCCGAGCACTTCAAAAACAGCACGCATCGGGCCGCCTGCAATGATGCCGGTACCTTTGGAGGCGGGCAGCATCATGACGTTGGAAGCGCCGTGCTCGCCGTGCACGCTGTGGTGCAGGGAGCCGTTCTTGAGCGACACCTTGATCATGTTGCGACGAGCCGCTTCCATGGCTTTCTGAACGGCCACCGGCACTTCACGCGCCTTGCCCTTGCCCATGCCCACGCGGCCATCGCCGTCGCCGACGACGGTCAGTGCTGCGAAACCGAGGATGCGACCGCCCTTGACCACCTTGGTCACGCGGTTGATCGCGATCATCTTTTCGCGCAAACCGTCTTCGTTCGCTTCGTTCTTGATGTTTGCCGTAAATTTAGCCATTTTGTGGTTTCCGTTTGATCAGAACTGCAGGCCGGCTTCGCGGGCGGCGTCTGCCAGGGCTTTCACCCGACCGTGGTAGGCAAAACCGGAGCGGTCAAAAGCCACCTTTTCAATGCCGGCGGCCTTGGCCTTCTCGGCGATGCGCTTGCCGATCAGGGCCGCAGCGGCGGCGTTGCCACCCTTGCCGGCGCCACCGATCTGGGCACGCACTTCGGCTTCGACCGTGGAAGCCGAAGCCAGCACCTTGGCGCCGTCGTCGGAGATGACGTTGGCGTAGATGTGCAGGTTGGTGCGGGTCACGCTCAGGCGGACAGCGCCCTGCTGTGCAATGCGGATCCGCGTTTGGCGGGCGCGGCGCAGACGTTGCTCTTTTTTGGTCAACATGATCCTGATCCTTATTTCTTCTTGGTTTCCTTGATCACGACCTTTTCATCCGCGTAGCGGATGCCCTTGCCCTTGTAGGGCTCGGGGGGGCGCACGGCCCGCACTTCGGAAGCGACCTGACCAACACGCTGACGGTCCGAACCCTTGATCAGGATTTCGGTCGGCGTCGGCGTTTCCACCTTGATACCGGCAGGCATGTCCATCACCACCGGATGGGAGTAGCCCACCGTGAGGTTCAGCTTGGTGCCTTGTGCCTGGGCCTTGTAGCCCACGCCCAGCAGCGTGAGCTTCTTCTCGAAGCCTTTGCTGACGCCGTTGACCATGTTGTTGACCAGCTGACGCATGGTGCCCGACATGGCGTTGGCTTCGCGGGACTCGTTCACGGGAACGAAGGTCAGCGCGCCGTTGTTGCTTTCAACCTTGACCAGCGCGTTTTGCGCCAGCGCCAGAGCACCCAGGGTGCCCTTGACGTTGATCAGGTCGTCTTTGACGGCGATCTCGACCCCGGCAGGGATGGAGACCGGCAGTTTTCCAATACGTGACATTAATTGCTCCTCAATGCCCGCATCAGGCGACGTAACACAGGACTTCGCCGCCGACACCGGTGGCGCGAGCCTTGCGATCGGTCATCACGCCCTGGGGCGTGGTGACGATGGCCACACCCAGACCGTTCTGGACCTGGGGGATGGCGTTGCGGCCGCGGTAAACGCGCAGGCCGGGACGGCTGACACGCTCGATGCGCTCGATCACAGGACGGCCAGCGTAGTACTTCAAGGCGATTTCGAGTTCGCTCTTGCCGTCGTTGTTCTTGACCTGGAACCCGTCGATGTAACCCTCGTCCTTCAGGACTTGGGCAATCGCGGCTTTGACCTTGGAGGCCGGCATCGACACGGTGGACTTCTCGACCATCTGCGCGTTGCGGATGCGGGTCAACATGTCGGCGATAGGATCACTCATGCTCATTTGTGGTTCTCCTAGGGCTTACCAGCTGGCTTTGGTGATGCCGGGGATTTCTCCGGCAAACGCCATTTCACGGACCTTGGCGCGAGCCAGGCCGAAGTGAGCGAAGGTGCCACGCGGACGACCGGTGATCTCGCAGCGGTTGCGCTGGCGGGTCGGGTTCGAGTTGCGGGGCAGCTTCTGCAGACCCAGGCGGGCCGCATCGCGCTCTTCGTCGGACTTCTTGACGTCGTTGGCGACGGCTTTGAATTCGTTGTATTTCTTGGCGAACTTGGCGGCGAGTTTTTCGCGCTTGAGTTCACGTTGCAGTAGTGCTTGTTTAGCCACGCGCCACCTCAGTTCTTGAACGGGAAACGGAAACCAGCCAGAAGAGCCTTGCACTCCTCGTCGTTCTTGGCGGTCGTCGTGATGCTGATGTTGAGACCGCGCAAGGCGTCAACCTTGTCGTACTCGATCTCAGGGAAGATGATCTGTTCTTTGACGCCGACGTTGTAGTTGCCGCGGCCGTCAAACGAGCGACCGGAGATACCACGGAAGTCACGCACCCGGGGCAGAGCCACGGTGACGAAGCGGTCCAGGAATTCGTACATCTTGGCGCCGCGCAGGGTCACCATGCAGCCGATGGCCTGTTGTTCGCGGATCTTGAAACCGGCGATGGCCTTGCGGGCCTTGGTCACAACAGGCTTCTGGCCGGCGATCTTGGTCAGGTCGCCCACGGCGTTGTCCATGACCTTCTTGTCGGCAACGGCTTCGCTCACGCCCATGTTCAGCGTGATCTTGGTGATGCGGGGCACCTCCATGATCGACTTGTAGCCGAACTTCTCCACCAGGCTGGGCGCGATGGTGTCGCGGAAAATGTCTTGCAAACGTGCCATGGTCATGCCGCCTTGATTTCTTCGCCGCTGGACTTGAAGACGCGCACTTTCTTGCCGTCAGCCAGGAGCTTGATGCCCACGCGATCTGCCTTGCCCGTGGCGCCATTGAAGATGGCGATGTTGGACTGGTGGATGGGCATGGTTTTTTCGATGATGCCGCCGGTCACGCCCTTCATGGGGTTCGGCTTGGCGTGCTTCTTGACGATGTTCACGCCTTCGACGACCAGCTTGCTGTCGTCGGCACGGAGCACAACCTTGCCGCGCTTGCCCTTGTCGCGTCCTGCAATCACGATGACTTCGTCACCACTGCGAATCTTGTTCATGATGATTCCTCAGAGAACCTCGGGCGCCAGCGACACGATCTTCATGAACTTTTCGGTGCGCAGCTCGCGCGTCACCGGTCCGAAGATGCGGGTGCCGATGGGCTCCAGCTTGGCGTTGAGCAACACTGCTGCGTTGCCGTCGAATTTGATGAGAGCGCCGTCTTGACGACGGATGCCCTTGGCGGTGCGAACCACCACAGCGTTGTAAACCTCGCCTTTTTTGACGCGGCCACGGGGCGCTGCTTCTTTGATGGTGACCTTGATGACGTCGCCCACGCTGGCGTAACGCCGCTTGGAGCCGCCGAGCACCTTGATGCACATCACGGACTTGGCACCCGTGTTGTCGGCAACATCGAGTCGAGATTGCGTTTGGATCATTTGATTTAAGTCCCAACTTGAATCCCCCCAGCCACCACGGCCGGGAGTGATCAGTCTTGGGCCCGTCGTCGAGAACCGAAGCGGCCTGAACCAGCTTCAACCCTGTCCGAGTGGGCAGATTGCCTCGCTTTTTTGGAGCGAAGCCGCGCAGTATCACATGGTTTCAGCGGACTGTCAACGCAGTCGCCGGGAAAAACCCGCTAAATCGCGTTGGGCGCGGGCAGATAACGGGTGCAGAGCTCCAGAAAAGACGGCAGCGCCGGGTCCGAGCCCAGCTCCTGCTGAAGGATCTCGGCCACGGTGGGCGCCATTCGGGCTGCCTGGGTGGCGTCGAGAAACAGGATGCGAGAGCGCCGGGCGAGCACATCCTCCACCGTCTGGGCGTGCTCGACACGCGCGGCATGGCGCACCATGGCTTCGGTCAAGCCGGCGCCCAGGGCGTTGCTCTGGCCCGGGCAGTCATTCACCTGCGCCGCCTCGGAACCATACAGATGCAGGCCCGGCGCGGCGTGCAAGGGCGTTACGGGGCTGGCCACGGCGGCACCTTTCAGCACATGCGCCGCACTCTGGCCGCCCGCGCGGCGCGGCAAGAGCTGGTTGGCAAAACAGCGTTCCAGCACGTCTTCGGCCATGGCGCGGTAGGTGGTCCATTTGCCACCGGTCACGGTGACCAGGCCGTTGGCGTCGACCACGATGGTGTGTTCGCGCGACAGCACCTTGGTGCCGCCCTCGGCCGCCGCGGGCGCGGCGACCAGGGGGCGCAAACCCACCCAGATGCTTTTGATGTCTTCGCGTCGCACCGGTCGGCTCAGCGCCTGGCTGGCCTCGCTGAGGATGAACTCGAGCTCTTCTGCAAAGGCGTCGGGCTCGCGCGCCAGATCATTGCGTGGGGTGTCGGTGGTGCCCAGCACCAGTTTGCCGAGCCACGGCACGGCGAACAGCACGCGGCCGTCTCGCGTCTTGGGCACCAGCAACGCGTGACCGCCGGGCATGAAATCGCGGTCAACCACGACATGCACGCCCTGGCTGGGGCTGACCATGCGCGAGGGCGAGCCCGGGTTTGCCGCGGGCAAGGTGTGGTCGCGCAGCGCATCCACCCAGACGCCAGTGGCGTTGACCACGCAGCGGGCCTGCAACTCGAAGGAGGCGCCGCCGCGCCGGTCGTGCACGTCGATGGTCGACAGCGGGTCTGCGCCCCCGGTGAGTTGGCGCACAGCTGTGACTTCGGCGTAGTTCAGCACCCGGGCGCCTGCAGCCTCGGCCGTCAAGGCCAGCGCCAGCGCCAGGCGCGCGTCGTCGAACTGGCCGTCCCAGTACTTGACGCCGCCGCGCAGGCCCTCGGGGTTCACACCCGGCAGGGCCTGCAGGGTTTGTGCGCGGTTGAGGAATTCGGTGCGGCCCAGCCCGGCGCTGCCAGCCAGCAGGTCGTAGAGCTTGAGGCCGATGCCGTAAAAAGGGGTCTGCCACCAGTGGTACGACGGCATGACGAAGGGAAGCGGTTGCGCGAGATGCGGTGCGATGCGCAGCACCGTGGCGCGCTCGGCCAGCGCTTCGCGCACCAGGGCCAGGTTGCCTTGCGCGAGGTAGCGCACGCCGCCGTGCAGCAGCTTGGTGGAACGGGACGACGTGCCGCCAGCGAAGTCGTGTGACTCCAGCAGCACCACCGAGAAACCGCGCAGCGCCGCGTCAAGCGCCACACCCAGGCCGGTGGCACCGCCGCCCACGACGGCCAGGTCGTACACGCCGTGGCGGGGCAGCGATTCAAGCAGTTCTGCGCGTTTCATGGGGAGAGGAGTGGCCCTGCGCACCGGTTGGGCGCGCAGGGCAGGTTGCTACAAAAACCGACGGCTCAGATCAACGCGCCTTGCCGTTCTTCCATGCGTTGAGCAACTGGTCGTAGGCAATGGTTTCGCCTTTGGGCTTCTCGTTGGCCAGCTTCTTCCAGGGCGCTGCCTTGTCGCTCAGGTACTTGGCGGGGTCGCCCTTGGGGTTGAGCTTGGGTGCGCAGCGCTCCATGCCGGCGCGCTCCAGGCGGCTCATGACCTGGTCCATCTGCTCGGCCAGGTTGTCCATCGCCACCTGCGGCGTCTTCTCCCCGGTCACGGCCTGGGCCACGTTCTGCCACCAGAGCTGGGCCAGCTTGGGGTAGTCGGGCACGTTGGTGCCGGTGGGCGTCCAGGCCACGCGGGCCGGGCTGCGGTAGAACTCGACCAGGCCACCCAGCTTGGGTGCCAGGTCGGTCATGGCCTTGCTCTGGATGTCGCTCTCGCGGATGGGCGTGAGGCCCACGATGGTCTTCTTCAGCGAGGTGGTCTTGGCGGTCACGAACTGCGCGTACAGCCAGGCGGCGGCCGTCTTGTTCTCGTCGTGTCCGTTGAAGAACGACCACGAGCCCACGTCCTGGTAACCGTTCTGCATGCCCTGCTTCCAGTACGGGCCGTTCGGGCCGGGGGCCATGCGCCACTTGGGCGTGCCGTCAGCATTCACCACCGGCAGGCCGGGTTTGGTCATGTCGGCGGTGAAGGCGGTGTACCAGAAGATCTGCTGCGCGATCTGGCCCTGGGCGGGCACCGGGCCGGCTTCGCCGAAGGTCATGCCGGTGGCTTCTTTCGGCGCGTACTTCTTCATCCAGTCGATGTACTTGGTGAGCGCGTACACAGCGGCTGGCGAGTTGGTGGCGCCACCGCGCGAGACGCTGGCACCCAGCGGCGTGCAGCCGTCGGCGCTGGCGCGGATGCCCCACTCGTCCACCGGCTTGCCGTTGGGAATGCCGATGTCGGCGGTGCCGGCCATCGAGAGCCAGGCGTCGGTGAAGCGCCAGCCCAGCGACGGGTCTTTCTTGCCGTAGTCCATGTGGCCGTAGATCGGCTTGCCGTCGATGGTCTTGACGTCTTCGCTGAAGAAGGCGGCGATGTCTTCGTACGCGCTCCAGTTCAGCGGCACGCCCAGGTCGTAGCCGTACTTGGCCTTGAACTTGTCTTTCAGGTCTTGCCGCGCGAACAGGTCGGCGCGGAACCAGTACAAGTTGGCGAACTGCTGGTCGGGCAACTGGTAGAGCTTGCCGTCGGGCGCGGTGGTGAAGCTGGTGCCGATGAAGTCCTTGATGTCCAGACCGGGGTTGGTGTACTCCTTGCCCTTGCCGGCCATGTAGTCGGTCAGGTTCATCATCTTGCCGTAGCGGTAGTGCGTGCCGATCAGGTCGGAGTCGCTGATCCAGCCGTCGTAGATCGACTTGCCCGACTGCATGGAGGTCTGCAGTTTTTCGACCACGTCGCCCTCTTGAATGAGGTCGTGCTTGACGGTGATGCCGGTGATTTCGGCAAAGGCCTTGGCCAGCGTCTTGCTCTCGTATTCGTGCGTGGTGATGGTCTCGGAGACCACCGAAATCTCTTTCACACCCTTGGCCTTGAGCTTGGCCGCGGCGTCGATGAACCACTTCATCTCGGCGGCCTGCTGGGCCTTGCTCAGGGTGGAGGGCTGGAACTCGCTGTCGATCCACTTCTTGGCGGCGGCCTCGTCGGCCCAGGCCGGCAAGGAGCCCAGGGCGAGCAAAGCTGCCAGGGCCAGTGGTGTGTGTCGCAATCTCATGTTTGTCTCCTCGATCGGTGTGCTTCCCCGGTGTGTGACAGGTCTCGGCCCCGGGGAAGCAATGGGCCGAATACCGGAGAACATCGAACGATCAGCCCTTGCGCAGCGCCAGCACCAGCCAGGCCATGGACGCGACGAACGCGATCCAGATGCTGGGCTCCTGCTCCAGCGAGAGCCACTGCGTGAGCCAGCCCGCCAGACCGATGAAGGCCAGGTTGATGTAGGCCGCGCCGAGCAGGCCGATGAAGAGCCGGTCGCCGCGCGTGGTGACCATGGGCAGGAAGCCCTTGCGCTCGACCGTGGGCGATTTGATTTCCCACACGGTCATGCCGATGAGCATGAGCGCGATGCAAGTGAAGAAAACGGCCACCGGGGTGGTCCAGACCATCCACTGAAACATGTTGATGCTCCTCAGACGCGGCCCATCGCGAATCCCTTCGCGATGTAATGCCGCACGAACCAGATGACGATGGCGCCCGGCACGATGGTGAGCACGCCGGCCGCCGCCAGCGTGGCCCAGTCCATGCCGCTGGCACTCACGGTGCGCGTCATGGTGGCCACGATGGGCTTGGCGTTCACGCTGGTGAGCGTGCGCGCCAGCAGCAACTCGACCCAGCTGAACATGAAGCAGAAGAACGCCGCCACGCCCACACCCGCCTTGATCAGCGGCAGGAAGATGGTGAAGAAGAAGCGCGGGAAGCTGTAGCCGTCGATGTAGGCCGTCTCGTCGATCTCGCGCGGGATGCCGCTCATGAAGCCTTCCAGAATCCACACCGCCAGCGGCACGTTGAACAACAAATGCGCCATGGCCACGGCGATGTGCGTGTCCATCAAACCGAGCGTGGTGTAGAGCTGGAAGAACGGCAGCAGAAACACCGCGGGCGGCGTCATGCGGTTGGTGAGCAGCCAGAAGAACACGTGCTTGTCGCCCAGGAAGCGGTAGCGCGAAAACGCATAGGCCGCGGGCAGCGCCACGGTGAGCGAGATCACGGTGTTGATGCCGACGTAGATCAGGCTGTTGATGTAGCCCGAGTACCACGACGGGTCGGTGAAGATGGTCTGGTAGTTGGCCCAGGTGAACTCGGCGGGCCACAGCGTGAACGAGGACAGGATTTCCTGGTTGGTCTTGAAGCTCATGTTGACCATCCAGTAGATGGGCAGCAGCGCGAAGACCAGGTAGGCCAACAGGAAGAAGGTGCGCTTCTTGAATCTGCGTTCATTCATGGCCGTGCTCCTTCTCCGACGTGCCCAGGCGCTGCATCCAGTTGTAGAGCACGAAGCAAAACAACAGGATGATGAGGAAATAGATCAGCGAGAACGCCGCCGCCGGGCCGAGGTCGAACTGGCCGACCGCCTTGGTGGTGAGGTACTGCGACAGGAACGTGGTGGCGTTGCCAGGGCCGCCGCCGGTGAGCACGAAGGGCTCGGTGTAGATCATGAAGCTGTCCATGAAGCGCAGCAGCACCGCGATCATGAGCACACCGCGCATCTTGGGCAGCTGGATGTAGCGGAACACCGCCCACTTGCTCGCGCCGTCGATGCTGGCGGCCTGGTAGTAGGCGTCGGGAATGCTGCGCAGGCCCGCAAAGGCCAGCAGCGCGACCAGCGGCGTCCAGTGCCACACGTCCATGATCAGCACCGTCCACCAGGCGTGTGTGGAATTGCCGGTGTAGCTGTAGTCCATGCCTACCCACTGCAGGAAATAGCCCAGCAGCCCGATGTCGGCGCGGCCGAAGATCTGCCAGATGGTGCCGACCACGTTCCACGGAATCAGCAGCGACAGCGCCACCAGCACCAGCACCGCCGAGGACTTCCAGCCCTGCGCCGGCATGGACAGCGCCAGCGCGATGCCCAAGGGAATTTCCACCAGCAGCACCGCCAGCGAAAACTGGATCTGCCGCCACAGCGCCAGGTGCAGTTCTTCGTCGCGCATCACGGCGGCAAACCACTCGGTGCCGACGAAGACGCGGCGGTCGGGGGACAAAACGTCCTGCACCGAGTAGTTCACCACCGTCATCAGCGGCAGGATGGCCGAGAAGGCCACGCAGACGATGACGGGCAGCACGAGGAACCAGGCTTTCTGGTTCACGGGTTTGTTGGTGGTGCTCATGAAATCAGTGCCTCGTCTTGATAGAAGCAGGTGTGTTCACCCAGCACCCGCAGGTGCACGGTGTCGCCCGCCGCAGGCGCAGCAGCTTCGGGCGCGAGACGGCACTTGAGCCGGTGTTCGCCGGCCTCGCAGGTCACCATCACGTAGGTGCCGATGTCCTGCACGCGCGTCACGGTGGCGGGCAAGGTGTTGGGCTCGCCCGCCTGGCCGAGCGCCAGGTACTCGGGGCGGATGCCGAGCTTGAGCGGTCCTTCGGGCAGCGCCTGGCCGTTGGTGAGCGCCAGCGGCTGGTCCAGCACCACCAGGCCGCCGCGCACGCTGGACGCCGGCAAAAAGTTCATGCCCGGCGAGCCGATGAAATGGCCCACGAAGGTGTGCGCCGGCCGCTCGAACAGCGCCTCGGCCGCCCCCACCTGCACCGCCCGCCCGCGCGTCATCACCACCACCTCGTCGGCGAAGGTCAGCGCCTCCACCTGGTCGTGCGTCACATAGATCAGCGTGAGTTTGAGCTCGTGGTGGATCTGCTTGAGCTTGCGCCGCAGCTGCCATTTCAGGTGCGGGTCGATCACAGTGAGCGGCTCGTCGAACAGCACGGCCGACACATCGGAGCGCACCAGCCCCCGGCCCAGCGAAATCTTCTGTTTCTGGTCGGCGCTCAGGCCGGCGGCGCGCATGTCGAGCTGGTGGCTCATCTCCAGCATCTCGGCAATGCGCCCCACCTGCGCCTGGATTTCCGCCTCGGGCACCTTGCGGTTCTTCAGCGGGAACGCGAGGTTCTGTGCCACCGTCATCGTGTCGTAGATCACCGGGAATTGGAACACCTGCGCGATGTTGCGCTGCTGCGGGCTCTGGCGGGTGACGTCGCGCCCGTCGAACTGCACCGTGCCTTGCGACGGCACCAGCAGGCCCGAGATGATGTTGAGCATGGTGGTCTTGCCGCAGCCCGAGGGGCCGAGCAGCGCATACGCCCCGCCATCCTCAAAGGTCATCTTCAGCGGCAGCAGCGCGTAGTCCTCATCCTTCGTGGGATGCGGCTTGTAGGCGTGCGCCAGATCGAGTTCGATGCGTGCCATCAGGCGACCCTCCCGGGGCGAGCCGGTGCACGGACCAGCGGGCCCCCGGCATCAAAGACAAACAGGCTGTCGGGCTGCAAATACAGCGTGATCGGGTCGCCCAGCGGGCACACGTGCACGCCGGTGAGCTGGGCCACCAGTTCCCCCACCAGCGTGTGCACGTGCACGAAGGTGTCGGAGCCGGCGATTTCGGCCAGCTCCACACGCCCGGGCAGGGCCACGTCGCCCGGGCGCTGCGTCACGCGCAGACCACCGGCGCGCAGGCCCAGCGTGAGGCGTTTCGGCGCGTCGGCCGGCAACGCCAGCGACCACACCTCGCCGCCCTGCACCCGCACGCCACCCGCCACCGCCTCGGCCGCCATCAAGTTCATCGGCGGGTCGCTGAAGGCGCGCGCCACGCGGATGCTCTGCGGCTGGTGGAACACGTCGGCGGTGGGGCCGTACTGCAGCAGTTCGCCAGCGTCCATCACCGCGGTGTACCCGCCCAGCAGCAGCGCCTCGCCCGGCTCGGTGGTGGCGTAAACCACGGTGGAGTCGCCGGTGGCAAACAGCTGGGTGAGCTCCTCGCGCAGCTCTTCGCGCAGCTTGTAGTCCAGGTTCACCAGCGGCTCATCAAACAGCATCAGCGGCGCCTGTTTGGCCAGTGCCCGCGCCAGCGCCACGCGCTGTTGCTGCCCGCCCGACAACTCGGCCGGCAGGCGGTTCAGGAACATGTCGATGTGCAGACGCGCGGCGATGTCGCGCACCTTCTGGTCCACATCGCGGTCACCGCGCAGGCGCATGGGCGAGGCGATGTTCTGCGCCACCGTCATCGAGGGGTAGTTGACGAACTGCTGGTAGACCATGGCCACGTTGCGCTGGCGCACCGACATGCGCGTGACGTCCGCGCCGTCCACCACCACGCGCCCGGTGGTGGCCACGTCCAGGCCGGCCATCACCCGCATCAGGCTGGTCTTGCCGGCCTGCGTGGCGCCGAGCAGCACCGTGACCGCGCCGGGGGCCAGGCTCAGGCTTTGGGGGTAGAGGTGGACGGCAGGCCCGACGGTCTTGCCCACGTGCTCCAGAGACAACTGCATTCGAATCCCAATGTGAAAAACCGCACACCCATGATCGGACAACGTTTCGTTTGCCGGATTTTAAGGTTCGTTTATGTTCGTTTTTATTCGGTACTTACCCTGATCGGCGCCAAAAAGAATTCCGTTATGTTCGGGTGGCTCCCGCTGAACCCGCCATCCACGATGAATCTCAACCCCCGACACACCCAGCTGCTCGACGAAGTGCGCGCCCACGGTCCACAGACCATCGAAGCCCTGGCCGAGCGCTTCGGCGTCACCCTGCAAACGGTGCGCCGCGACGTTCAGCGCATGGCCGAGGCCGGTTTTCTCTCGCGCTTTCACGGCGGCGTGCGCCTGCCCGGCTCCACCACCGAAAACATCGCCTACCGCCAGCGCCAGGCCATGCAGGCCGACGCCAAGACCCGCATCGCCCGCGCCGTGGCGCGGCGGGTGCCCCACGGCTGTTCGCTGATCATGAACATCGGCACCACCATCGAAGCCGTGGCGCGCGAACTGCAGCACCACCGCGGCCTGCGCGTGATCACCAACAACCTGCACATTGCCTCGCTCATGAGCACCCACCCCGACTGCGAGGTGATCGTGGCCGGCGGCGTGGTGCGCGGTGCCGACCAGGGGATCGTGGGCGAGGCAACGGTCGATTTCATGCGCCAGTTCAAGGTCGACATCGGCCTGATCGGCATCAGCGGCATCGAGGCCGACGGCACGCTGCGCGACTTCGACTACCGCGAGGTCAAGGTGGCGCGCGCCATCGTCGAACAATCGCGCGAGGTCTGGCTCGCCGCCGACCACAGCAAGTTCAACCGGCCCGCCATGGTCGAGCTCGCGCGGCTCGACGACCTCGACGTGGTGTTCACCGACCTGCCACCCCCACCGCCCTTTGCCGACCTGCTCGCTGCGGGCAACGTCGAATGCGTGCTCGCCGGCATCGACACCCCGACCGACGCGGCCATCGCCTGACCTTTTCCGGACAACCCCATGACCTACCTGCTGGCCCTGGACCAGGGCACCTCCAGTTCGCGCAGCATCGTGTTCGACCACGCCGGACGCGTCGTCACCATGGCACAGCGCGAGTTCCGCCAGATCTACCCGCAACCCGGCTGGGTCGAGCACGACCCGCGCGACCTCTGGCAAACCCAGCTGGAGACGGCGCGCGCGGCCCTGAAACAAGCCGGCCTGAGCGCTGCGCAACTGGCGGCCGTGGGCATCACCAACCAGCGCGAAACCTCCGTGGTGTGGAACCGCAACACGGGTGAACCGGTCTACAACGCCATCGTCTGGCAGGACCGCCGGGCCGAAGCCACCTGCGCCGAACTGCGCGAACGGGGCGCGAGCGACACCGTGCTGCAGAAGACCGGCCTGCGCATCGACGCCTATTTCTCGGGCACCAAGCTCAAGTGGATCCTGGACAACGTGGCTGGTGCACGCGCCCAGGCCGAGCGCGGTGAGCTCGCCTTCGGCACGGTGGACAGCTGGCTGATCTGGCAGCTCACCGGCGGCGCGCGCCACGTCACCGACGTGAGCAACGCCGCACGCACCATGCTGTTCAACGTGCACACCCGGCAGTGGGACGACGAGCTGCTGGCCCTGCTCGACATCCCGAAAAGCCTGATGCCCGAGGCCCTGCCCTCGAGCGCGCACTTCGGGGAAATGAAAGCCGAGTGGCTGGGCGCGCCGCTGGAAATCGGCGGCGTGGCGGGCGATCAGCAGAGCGCCCTCTTCGGCCAGGCCTGCTTCACCGCCGGCATGGCGAAGAACACCTATGGCACCGGCTGCTTCATGCTCATGCACACCGGCGAGCGCTTCCAGATCAGTCAGAACGGGCTGATCACCACCGCCACGGCACAACCCGCAGGCGCGCCGCAGTACGCGCTGGAAGGCAGCGTGTTCATTGGCGGTGCGGTGGTGCAGTGGTTGCGCGACGGCCTGCGCGCCATCCAGTCCAGCAGCGAGGTGCAGGCGCTCGCCGAGAGCGTGCCCGACGCGGGCGGCGTGGTGCTCGTGCCCGCCTTCACCGGCCTGGGCGCGCCTTACTGGCAGCCCGACACCCGCGGCAGCATCACCGGCCTCACGCGCGGCACCACCATCGCGCACATCGCGCGCGCCGCGCTCGAAAGCATTGCCTTCCAGAGCGCGGCCCTGTTGGATGCCATGAGCCGCGACGCGGTGGCCGCCGGTGGCGTGCCGGTGAGTGAGTTGCGGGTGGACGGTGGCGCCTGCGTCAACGACCTGCTGATGCAGATCCAGGCCGACCTGCTGGGCATCCCGGTGGTGCGCCCGGCCGTGATCGAGACCACCGCGCTGGGCGCGGCGTATCTGGCCGGCCTGCACACCGGCTTGTATGGCGGGCTGGACGAACTCTCCAAACAGTGGCGCGCCGAGCGCACCTTCCACCCCACGCTCTCGCGCGAACGCGCGGCGGAGAAGATGGCGCAGTGGGAACACGCCGTCCGCCAGACCGTAGCGCCCTGAAACACGGGACGGCGCCGCGCGACAATGGCGCGATGAACACCCCCACCCACCCCACCATCACCTTCATCGGCGGCGGCAACATGGCCAGCGCCATCGTCGGCGGCCTCATCCGCCAGGGCCACCCGGCCAGCGCATTGCAGATCGTCGAACCCTGGGACGAACAGCGCACCAAGCTCGCGCAGCAGTTCCCCGGCGTCTCACTCCTCGTGGCCGCCAGCGCGGATCTGCGTGCTTCGGACCTCGTGGTCTGGGCCGTGAAACCGCAAACCTTCAAGGAAGCCGCACTCACCAGCCAGCCTTTCCTGGCCAACGCGCTGCACCTGAGCGTGGCCGCCGGCATCACCAGCGAGAGCATGGCCGGCTGGCTGCAGACGCAGCGCATCGTGCGCGCCATGCCAAACACGCCGGCGCTCGTTGGCCTGGGCATGACCGGCTTGTTCGCCCGCGACGGGGCCAGCGCCGCCGACCGCGCGCTGGTGGAAGCCGTGGTGAAGACCACCGGCGAGCTGGTGTGGGTGAGCGCCGAACAGCAACTCGACGCGGTGACCGCGCTCTCGGGCTCGGGCCCGGCCTACGTGTTCTATTTCCTCGAAGCCATGCGCGACGCCGGCACCCGAATGGGCCTGCCGCCCGAGGTGGCCTACCAGCTCGCAGTCGGCACCTTCATCGGCGCGTCGACCCTGGCGCAACGCTCCGACGATCCGCCGCAGGTGCTGCGTGAGCGTGTGACATCCAAGGGTGGCACGACGTACGCGGCGCTCACGTCGATGGAAGCGGCGGGTGTGAAGGCGAAGTTTGAAGAGGCACTCTTCGCGGCGCGGCAGCGCGCCGAAGAACTCGGTCGCGAGTTCGGCAAGTAACTCGCGCGCGGCTCGCGGACGCCGTGTGCACTACTCCGCGGCTGTCCCCCGGCGGCTGGAGCCGCCTCCTCCTTTATGCCGCTGCGCAGTGCACACGGCATCCGCGAGCGGG
>NZ_JBLYYB010000144.1:0-9003 GCF_048549895.1 Hydrogenophaga sp. | reverse complement strand
CCTTTGCGCGCAGCGTACTCGAAGCACAAGTCATAGTTGGTTGTAAAGACTTTTGTGCGCAGCTTTCGCGTGGACCGACGAACCAGCCGGCGAAGAAAGTCGGCATGAAGGCCAACTTCATCCTCAACATCCAAGAAGCGTACGCAGTCGCGAACTGTCTGTTCGGCGATGGCAATAAATTCCGTGACCTGCGTCTTCTCTTCCCCGTCACCAAGGAACTCTTCCGCAATCTTGCAGTGCGAGAGCAGCGCTTCGATGTTTTCACCCTTGGCCGTCGGGAAATGCGTGAGCGCGATGACCTTGTCGAAGCGCTCCCCGCAATTTGCCCTGCACTCCATCCACAGGTCAGCCATCGTGGGAGCGATGCGCTTTCCCGCTTGTGCCGCCCGTGGACCGGACTCCCCTGGAGCCTTAGGTTGCGCGTTTACATGCAGGGACGTACCGAGCCCTGTGAGAACGACAAGGTTGGTGCACCTGAAGCAGTCGGAAAGGTTGCGGTTGATTTCTGCGAGTGCTGGGTCAGGGATGGTGCGTCCGTTACCATCCTCCTGAGGGTCTTTAACTTCGCGCCAAGCTCCGCCATTCCGGAAGGTCAATACTTGCATATTTCAATAAGCGTGGGGAGTATTCAAGGTTCCGCGGGCCCAGGAGCACAACGCGAGTTGCTGCCGATAAACGCCAGATGCCCGCATGGTAAGGGACATCGGCGAGCTTGCGCAGCTCCTTAGCCACGCGCTTTGCCCAATCCGCGTACATATGCACGATGCCGGCTGCACGCTCCGGCTCGGTGGACGGATACAGGTTTTCGAGGCACCTTGCTTGCGCGTGAATTCGGCGTATTCATTGACCAGTGTTTGGCGAAACTCGAAGACGCTCGAAACGACTCCGCCAATGTAACTTTAGACGCGAACGCACTCCCTCACATCTTCAGTTGCTAAGTAATATCCTGCAGAAATGGCCGTTATCTGAGGCATTTAGTGGCAATTAAGGTCGCCTTGACTGCGATTGATTAAGTCATTTTTGAATTGGGCGTTCTAGAGTCCCGGGCATATAGATGGCACAACTGCCGCTTGAGAGTTTTTGGCGCACCAATGCGAGAGACCCATAAGTTTCTCAACTTATGGGTCTCAATTTCTCAGCTTATGGGTTCATCTACACGCAGCCTCAAACATCGATATTCCCCGCTCTCAAAGCGTTGGCCTCGATGAAATCGCGACGCGGTTCCACTTCATCGCCCATGAGCATCGTGAACACGCGGTCGGCTTCGATCGCGTCGTCGATCTGCACGCGCAGCAGGCGGCGCACGGTGGGGTCCATGGTGGTTTCCCAGAGCTGGGCGGGGTTCATTTCGCCCAGGCCCTTGTAGCGCTGGCGTGCGGTGGTGCGCTCGGCTTCGCTGATGAGCCAGCGCATGGCCACGCGGAAGTCGGCCACTTTTTCTTCTTTCTGTTTTTCGCCTTCGCCGCGCATGACCTTGGCGCCTTCGCCGAGCAGGCCGCGGAAGGTTTCTGCGGCGGTGGCGAGTGCCGCGTAATCGGCGCCGTGCACGAAGTCCTGCGTGAGCACGCTGCTCTTGGTGTTGCCGTGGTGGCGGCGGCTGATGCGCAGGATGGGTTTGTCGGTGCGCACGTCGAACTCGGCGGCCACTTCGGCGGGCACGCCGGTGGTGGTGAGTTCGCGCAGCTTGGCCTGCAATGCGATGGCGCTGACCTCGGCCTGCTCCACGGAGTCGAGGTTGAGCGACACACCGTCGGCAATCGAACGCAGCGCTTCGGCGTCCATGAAGTTGGACAGGCGCGCGATCACACTTTCCGCAATCTGGTGCTTGCGGGCCAGCTCACCCAGCGTGTCGCCGGTGAGGGTGGTTTGCGTGGCACCGCCGGTGAAGACCGATGCATCTTTGAGCGCGATGCGCAGCAGGAAACCGTCGAGCGCGGCGGCGTCTTTCAGGTAGAGCTCTTCCTTGCCGGCTTTCACTTTGTACAGCGGCGGCTGCGCGATGTAGATGTGGCCACGCTCAACGAGCTCGGGCATCTGGCGGTAGAAGAAGGTCAGCAGCAGGGTGCGGATGTGGGCGCCGTCCACGTCGGCGTCGGTCATGATGATGATGCGGTGGTAACGCAGCTTGGCGACGTTGAAGTCGTCCTTGCCGTCGCCGTTGGCGCTTTCACCGCCGGCCTTGCCGATGCCGGTGCCCAGCGCGGTGATGAGCGTCAGGATTTCGTTGGAGGTGAGCAGCTTTTCGTAGCGCGCTTTCTCCACGTTCAGGATCTTGCCGCGCAGCGGCAGGATCGCCTGGAACTTGCGGTCGCGGCCCTGTTTGGCGGAGCCACCGGCGGAGTCGCCCTCCACGATGTAGATCTCGCACAGCGCCGGGTCTTTTTCCTGGCAGTCGGCCAGTTTGCCGGGCAGGCCCATGCCGTCGAGCACGCCTTTGCGGCGCGTCATTTCGCGGGCCTTGCGCGCGGCTTCGCGGGCGCGCGCGGCGTCCACGATCTTGCCGCAGATGATCTTGGCGTCGTTCGGGCGTTCCTGCAAATAGTCGGCCAGCAAGCGGCTCACGATGTCTTCGACCGGGCCACGCACTTCGCTGGACACCAGCTTGTCCTTGGTCTGGCTGCTGAACTTGGGCTCGGGCACCTTGACCGACAGCACGCAGCACAGGCCTTCGCGCATGTCGTCACCGGTGACCTCGACCTTGGCCTTCTTGGCGAAGTCGTTGTCGTCGATGTACTTGTTGATCACCCGCGTCATGGCGGCGCGCAGGCCGGTGAGGTGGGTGCCACCGTCGCGCTGCGGGATGTTGTTGGTGAAGCACAGCACTTGTTCGTTGTAGCCGCTGTTCCACTGCATCGCCACTTCCACGCCGATGTTGGTGCCCTGGTCGCTCGCGCGGTCGCCCAGCGCGTGGAACACGTTGGGGTGCAGCACCGTCTTGCCCTTGTTGATGAAGTCGACAAAGCCCTTGACGCCACCGGCGCCGGAGAAGTCGTCTTCCTTGCCGCTGCGCTCGTCTTTGAGGCGGATGCGCACGCCGTTGTTGAGGAACGAAAGCTCGCGCAGGCGCTTGGACAGGATTTCGTAGTGGAAGTCGGCGTTCTCGCGAAAGATGTCGTAGTCGGGCAGGAAGTGCACTTCGGTGCCGCGCTTCTCGGTGTCGCCGGTCACTTTCATGGGCGAAATTTCAATGCCGCTGGCGGTCTTCTCGACGATGCGGTTCTGCACGAAACCGCGCGCGAATTCGATCTGGTGCATCTTGCCTTCGCGGCGCACAGTCAGGCGCAGCCACTGGCTCAGCGCGTTCACGCAGCTCACACCCACGCCGTGCAGGCCGCCCGAAACCTTGTAGCTGTTCTGGTTGAACTTGCCGCCGGCGTGCAGCTCGGTGAGCGCGATCTCGGCCGCCGAGCGCTTGGGCTCGTGCTTGTCGTCCATTTTCACGCCGGTGGGGATGCCGCGGCCGTTGTCGGTGACGCTGATGGAGTTGTCGCTGTGGATGGTCACGACGATGTCGTCGCAATGGCCGGCCAGGGCTTCGTCGATGGAGTTGTCGACCACCTCGAACACCAGGTGGTGCAGGCCGGTGCCGTCCGACGTGTCGCCGATGTACATGCCCGGGCGCTTGCGCACGGCCTCCAGGCCTTCCAGGATCTGGATCGAGCCCTCGCCATACCCCTCGCTGGCGCCGACCTGGTGGGCGTCGATGGTGGGTTGGAAATTGGAGCTGTCGGCGTTGGCCGCACCGGTGTTGACGGAATCGGCGGGCTTGTTGGCTTCGGACATAGGGGGCTTTTCTCAATCGCTAGAAAGGCCAAACCCGCTGGGCAGCGGGTCGGGCTTGGGGGAGAGGGGATCGCGGCCGATCAGATCCGCATCGGCATGACAACGTACTTGAAGGCGTTGTCGTCGGGGTTGGTCACCAGCGCGGAGCTGTTGCCGTCAGACAGTTCGATGCGAACCATCTCTTGCGTCATGTTCTGCAGCGCGTCGATGAGGTAGGTGACGTTGAAGCCGATCTCGATCGTGTCGCCGCCGTAGTCGATGTCGAGCTCGTCAACCGCTTCTTCCTGCTCGGCGTTGCTGGACGCCACGCGCAACGCGCCGGGCTCGATGTTCAGGCGCACGCCCTTGAACTTCTCGCTCGTCATGATGGCGGTGCGCTGCAGCGAGGCCAGCAGCGGCACGCGGCCCAGCGTCACGATGTTTTTGTGGTTCTTGGGGATCACGCGGTTGTAGTCGGGGAACTTGCCCTCGACCAGCTTGGTGACGAACTCCATGCCGTCAAAGCTGAACTTGGCCTGGTTGGCGGCGAACTGCATCTCGATCGCGCCCTCCTTGTCGCTCAGCAGGCGCTGCAGTTCCAACACCGTCTTGCGCGGCAGGATCACCTCTTGTTTGGGCACTTCCACGTCCAGCGTGGCGCTGGCAAATGCCAGGCGGTGGCCGTCGGTGGCCACCAGGCTGAGCTGCTTGCCTTCGGCCACGAACAGGATGCCGTTCAAGTAGTAGCGGATGTCGTGCACCGCCATCGAAAACGACACCTGACCGAGCAGGCTTTTCAACGTCTTCTGCGGCACCGAGAACACCGGGCCGAAACTGGCGGACTCCTGCACCAGCGGAAAGTCTTCGGGCGGCATGCTCTGCAGCGTGAAGCGGCTCTTGCCGCCCTTGAGGATGAGCTTGCCGGCGCTGGACTCCAGGCTCACGCTCTGGTCGCCCGACATGGTGCGCAGGATGTCGATGAGCTTGCGCGCGCCCAGCGTGGTGGCGAAGTTGCCGCTGTCGCCGTCGAGCTCGGCGGTGGTGCGGATCTGGATCTCCAGGTCGCTGGTGGTCAGCTGCACCTGCGAGCCGGTCTTGCGCAACAACACGTTGGCCAGGATGGGCAGGGTGTGGCGGCGTTCCACGATGCCGGCCACCGATTGCAGCGCGGCCAGGACCTTGTCCTGGGTCGATTTGAAAACGATCATGTCAGACTCTTTCGTCTCTGGTTGCTTGTGGTCCGGGGGCTGCCTCCCCGGCGGGCCCTGCGTTTGTCGGCGCCAAATCTTCGCTATTTTCGCCTTTTTACGGCCTCATCCCTTGAGGGTCTGTTCCAGCACATGCAGCTGCTGGTTCAGCTCGGTGTTTTGCTGGCGCTCGGCCCCGATCTTGCGCACCGCGTGCAGCACCGTGGTGTGGTCGCGCCCGCCAAACAGCTCGCCGATCTCGGGCAGGCTTTTCTGGGTCAGTTCCTTGGCGATGAACATGGCAATCTGGCGCGGCCGCGCAATGCTGGCCGGGCGCTTCTTGCTGTACATGTCCGCGACCTTGATCTTGTAGAAGTCGGCCACCGTCTTCTGGATGTTCTCCACGCTGATCTGCCGGTTCTGGATCGACAGCAGGTCTTTGAGCGCCTCGCGCGCCAGCGCGATCGAAATCTCTTTCTGGTTGAAGCGCGAATAGGCCAGGATCTTGCGCAGCGCACCTTCGAGCTCGCGCACGTTGGAGCGCACGTTCTTTGCCACAAAAAATGCCACCTCTTCGGGCATCACCGCGTTCTCCACCGCCGCCTTGTTGATCAGGATGGCCACGCGCATTTCCAGCTCGGGCGGCTCGATCGCCACCGTCAGGCCCGAGCCGAAGCGCGAGACCAGGCGGTCCGAAATGTCGGCCAGGCCCTTGGGGTAGGTGTCGCTGGTCAGCACGATGTGGCTTTTTTTGGCCAGCAGGGCTTCAAAGGCATTGAAGAATTCTTCCTGCGTCTTCTCCTTGCCGGCGAAGAACTGCACATCGTCGATCAGCAGCAGGTCCAGCGAGTGGTAACGCTCCTTGAATTCGTCGAAGGTCTTGCGCTGGTAAGCCTTGACCACATCCGACACAAACTGCTCGGCGTGGATGTACAACACCTTGGCCTGTGGACGGTCGGCCAGCAGGTGGTTGCCGATGGCGTGCACCAGGTGGGTCTTGCCCAGGCCCACACCGCCGTAAATGAACAGTGGGTTGTACAGCTGGCCCAGGCTGCCGGCGATGTGCAGGGCGGCGGCGCGCGCCATGCGGTTGGCCGAACCTTCGACCAGCGTGGAGAATGCGAGTGCCGGGTTCAGTCGGGTCTTGGGGCCACTGGGCGCGGCCACCTCGGCCGGCGCCAGGTCGGGCAGTTCGGCCAGCACCTGCTCCTGGGCTGTTCGGGGGGTTGGCGACGTGCGGCTGGGGCCTTCACGCGGAGCAAGCACCAACTCCAGCACCACAGGCGCACCCTGGATGGACTCCAGCAAAGCGGTGATGCGGGCGGCGTACTGGGTGCGGATCCAGTCCAGTTTGAAGCGGTTGGCCACCGCCACAGTGACCCGGGAAGCGTCGGGTGACACGCTGGCCGAGAGGGGGCGGATCCAGGTGTTGAACTGCTGTTCCGGAATGTCCTGGGACAGCCGGTCCGTGCAGGCCGACCACAAAGAGAGGGTGTCTGTGCTGCTGGAAGACAGGGGCGCGCTGGGGGGAAGGCCCTCGATCATGCTGGGATGCGGTGTTGTTGTGGTTGTGGACAAATCATGCGGGGGTCGCCGGCCATTGTAGGGGGGCCAGCGACTTATCCACAAGACGTTCTGCGCACCGCCCCGACCCTGCCGGGCCGGTGCGCTGCTGAAGTGAATCGTTGGCACGTCAGGCCAAGTGCTTGCCGCTGCAGGGAATTCTTTGCGATAATCGCGGGTTTCCCCGATTTGTAAGAGACCACCATGAAACGCACCTACCAGCCTTCCAAGATCCGCCGCGCCCGCACCCACGGCTTCCTCGTTCGCATGAAGACCCGCGGCGGCCGTGCCGTGATCAACGCCCGCCGCGCCAAGGGCCGCAAGCGCCTGGCCGTCTGAGTCGGCGTGTTGAATCGGCGGATGTCGTGCCGGCGTCCCTGTGCCCGGCCCGTCTGCCTTCAAATGTCGGCGGTTGTGCGGTGACCCAGCGCCTGCGGTCCCGCCAGCAGTTCCAGGCCGCGATGGCCGGAGCCCCCGTGGCCAAGACGCCCCATTTCGCCTTGCACCGCACTGCCCTGGACGTGTCTGTCGAGGGCAAATCGCTGTTTCCGGTGGCCGATGCCTGGCTGGGCGTGCTGCTGCCCAAACGCTGGGCGCGACGCGCTGTCACGCGCAACGCGATTCGCCGTCAGATCTATGAAGTGGCACGGCACCGCGCTGCCCCGCTGCCCCAGGCGGCCTGGGTGGTGCGACTGCGCAGCGAATTCAGCCGCAAGCAGTTCGTGAGCGCCACGTCCGATGCGCTCAAGCGGGCGGTTCGCCTGGAGCTGGAGCAGTTGTTGTCGCGTGCACAGTTGCCGAAACCCGCGATGTCCGCCGAGGCCCGTGATGTGGTCTGAGTGGCCGCGCCAGGCGCTGGTGGGTCTCGTCAAGGGCTATCGGCTCCTGCTGAGCCCGTCGCTGGGCAGCGGTTGCCGCTTCGAGCCCACCTGCTCGGCGTATGCCATCGGCGTGCTGGAGCAGCACGGCGCAGCCGCTGGCGCCTATCTCACGGCCGCTCGCCTGGTGCGCTGCCATCCCTGGTGCGAAGGTGGTTTCGATCCGGTGCCCGAGTCCCGGCCCGCCCTCTTCTCCCGTCTGCTTTCACCCTCCTCAGCAAAGAAGAACGCGTCATGAATGACATCCGTCGGTCCATCCTGTGGGTGGTGTTTGGTCTGTCCATGGTCCTGATCTGGGACAAATGGCAGATCCACAACGGGCACAAGCCCACTTTCTTCCCCGGCTCGACGCAGGTGAGCGCACCGGCCACCACCGCAGCGCCGGCCGCTGACGCCAGCGTGCCCATGGCGGTGGCCGTGCCGTCGCCCGCGACCACCGGCGCACCTGGTGAAGCCCCCGCCGGAGCACCCAGCCCGGTGGCCGCGCGCCACGTGGTGACCACCGACGTGTTCAAGCTGGTGTTCAACACCGAAGGCGGATCGCTGATCGGCGCCGAGCTGCTCAAGCACGCCGAAGCCACGCAGCAAAGCAAGGACCAGAGCGAACAGCCGTTCACGCTGCTGACGCAAGGCGCCGACCGCATCTACGTGGCGCAGACGGGTCTGATCGGTGGTGCGTTCCCCACCCACAAGACGCCCATGAACCTGGTGACGCCGGAGACCGCGCTGGCCGATGGCCAGAACGAGCTGCAGGTGCGCTTCGAGTCGGCCGACGTGGGTGGCGTGAAGCTGGTCAAGACCTACACCCTCACACGCGGCCGCTACGACATCGCGGTGAAGCATGAGGTGCAGAACCTGGGCACGCAGGCTGTGAGCCCGCAGCTCTACCTGCAACTGGTGCGCGACGGCAGCAAGCTCAGCAGCGAGACGCCGTTCTACTCCACCTTCACCGGCCCGGCTGTCTACACCAACGAGAAGAAGTACCAGAAGGTCGAGTTCGCCGACATCGAGAAGAAAAAGGAAGACCTGTACGTCAAGTCCAGCACCGACGGTTATGTGGCCATGGTGCAGCACTACTTTGCCTCGGCCTGGTTGCTGGCCGATGGGGTGGCGCGCGACAACTTCGCCCGCAAGGTGGACGACAACCTGTACGCGGTGGGCAGCATCACCAACCTGCCGGCCATCGAGCCCGGCCAGACGCAGAGCGTGCAGGCCCGCCTGTTTGTCGGTCCGCAAGAAGAAAAAGTGCTGGAGACCATCGCTCCCGGTCTGGAACTGGTGAAGGATTACGGCTGGCTGACCATCCTGGCCAAGCCGCTGTACTGGCTGCTGGAAAAGATCCACGGCTTCGTGGCGAACTGGGGTTGGTCCATCGTGCTGCTGGTGGTGCTGATCAAGGCCGCGTTCTACTGGCTCAACGCCAGCGCCTACCGCAGCATGGCCAAGATGAAGAAGATCAACCCCCGCATCATGGAAATGCGCGAGCGCCTCAAGGGCAACCCGCAGGCCATGCAGCAGGAAATGATGAAGATGTACCGGGAGGAAAAGGTCAACCCGCTGGGCGGCTGCTTCCCCATCCTGATCCAGATCCCCGTGTTCATCGCGCTGTACTG
>NZ_JBLYYB010000143.1:0-36373 GCF_048549895.1 Hydrogenophaga sp. | reverse complement strand
GTCGAACACACGCATGAAGCTCACCGGGCCGGAAGCGTTCGAATCGGTTCCCTTCACGCGTGCACCCATCGGGCGAATGCTTGAAAAGTCGTATCCAACACCACCACCTCGACGCATGGTTTCGGTGGCATGTCCGAGTGCTTCCATGATGCCAGGCACGCCGTCTTTGTAGCCAGTCATCGTGTCCGAAAGGGGCTGCACGAAGCAGTTAATCATCGTGGCCACGCGGTCCATTCCGGCTGCGCTGTTGATGCGTCCGCCAGGGATGAAGCCATCTGCCTGCGTTTGCAGAAAGTTGGATTCCATCTCTTGTGATGTGGCCAAAGCTTTGGCCACACGTTTCTGCACGTCGATCACCTCGGTCTCACCGGGGGCGGCGTACTTTTCTTTGAAAATGTGCAAGCACAGATCCTGCGGCTGCAGGGCAGGCAACACAGCAAATTCGTTTTTCATTTGGAACTCTCCAGGGGGGTTAAAAATTGGCAAAAGTGGGTCGAAAGAAAGCGAGACCCGCGAATGCACACCCCCCCAGTCGGGAGATGCACATTGGCCGGTCCCGATGGGATGCAGTCCTGCATAGACAGAACGGCACTAAGGCAGAACACGCACCCTGCGAAGGGATGGGCGTTCAAAGTTGAAAGACTGGGGTTACACGCCGGTGAGGGCGAGCACAAGGTATCCCAGCGCCTTGTTCGAGCTCGTGAGAGCAGAAAACTCTGTAGAAAGCACCTTTCGCAAAGGCACTTTCACCAAAATTCGATTTGTATTTTCTCGCAACTGAACGAAGTGAGCAAACCAACACGGCCAGTCTTTCGACTGGCCGTGCGGTTTTCCTCAATGCAGCACAGTTGGTCCCCACTGCAGTTGGTGGAAGCTTTCGACTTCCTGGTACCACTGTGGGCCGGGCGGCTTGCCGTCGACCATCAGACCCACGTAGGGACTGAACTCGACGGAATGGACGCCCATGGACGAATCGCGCTTTTCGACGACGATCATCATGGCGCGCTCGCCCGTTGACTGTTGAAACTTCTTCACCTGCTCTCGCAGGGCTTCGGTGATGCACATGCGTTTCTCCTGATCGGATGACCAGGAACGCCCCGACTGGGAGCGTCCCAGTCGGGGTTGGTTGTTTTGTTCAGACGAACGTTTGGGTCACATCTTCGAACCCATCGCTGGGATCTCCGGTGAAACCGTGGTCGTCAAAACCATCTGGCTCCTGGGGAGCGGTTTGCTGCACCGATGGAGCAGATCGAGATACGGGCCGCGCGGTCTGGGGAGCAGCTCCAGCATTGCTCGTTGGAGCACGCTGGTTGAAGCCACCTTTTTCTGCGGCGTAGGCATTGGGAGCGGTACCGCGGTTGCCACCACCGTTGCCGGAGGGTGAGTTGCCGCCGTAGTTGCCACCGTTGCCGTTTCCATTGCCAGATCGTTGACCTTGGTTTCCAACTTGGTTGCTGGCTTGGCCATCGCCCCGGCTGCTGCGCGGGCGGGCACCCTTGCTGTACCAGGTCATCCGGTATTTGACGAACTGCTTGCGTTGCTGCTGTGCATCTGTGTAGCTCGATGTCTCCTGGGTTCCGGTGGCTGAGATCAGCTGACCTTTCTCCGTGGATTCACAGAACCGCTCAGCCTCCTCGCCCCAGACGAAGAAGTTGACCGCCTCGGTCACTTCATCGCCTTTGGCCCATCGAGAACTCAACAAGCGGAATTCACAAACGCAGCTGTCACCCACGATCTTGACGGTAGGCTGTTCAGCCAGGCGCCCGTGGGCTGTGATGACGATCATGCTTTCTCCTGAAGATTCTGGACTTTGTAGAGGTTCTTTTTGCCCTCACCACCGTTGGTAAGGGTCACGGGCACTTTGCCCATCGGGGTGATCGAAATGCGGTCGCCCAACTGGCAATCTGCAAGTTCGAGCTCGCGTTCGAGTTCGGCACCACGAAGCGGGAATTCAGCGCCGTTGTCCATCTGGATGATGGCGGTGAACACCTCGTATGCATCACGTCCCCGGGGCGTCACCTTTCGGCTCCCAGCTTCACGCAAGGTGCCTACGTAGGTGAATCCCACCGCTGGCTTGGGCGCGAAGACTTTCGACTCCGGTGCCTGGGCCTGCGTGGCAGGTGCTCGCGGCTGCTCGCGTTTGGACGCGGGTGCCGGATGTTGTTTCGGTGCGGGCGTTCCCTGCGCCGCCGCTGCTCGCTGGACCACGGCTGTCGGAGATGGTGCTGCCACCACATCCTTCGTCGCGACCTTGGGCGGAACCTTGACAGTGTCTTTTGGCGGTTTGACCGCCTTGACCTTGCCTTTGCCCACAGCGTTGATGAGTTTCTCTGCGAGGTACACCGTCTCATCCTTCACATCCTCCAAATCCGACTTGGGGTCGAATACAGCATCAGGAAAGTTGAACCGGCGACCTTTCATCATGGCCCGCAGTCGGGGTTCATGAACGATCAGGTCTCGCTTGACAACCTTGAGCGTCTTGTAGACACGCATGTTGATGACGCCAACCGCAGGATCGAGGCGGATCGAGATGATCCGGTCTGCAATCTCGAAGTCGCTTGCCTGCACCATGACCGGAGCCGAGCACTCGCCCGTCGCTTTCGCTCCTGGGTTGCGTTCGGCCGCCTCTTTGGCCTTGGCCAAGGTCTGGCGCATCGCGTCACTTTTGCTGATGACCACCTTGGGAGTGATCACCGGGTTGCGGAGGCGTGGCTTCACGAGCCTTGAAAGGCCTGCGATGCTTGACGCCACCACCCTGCTGGTTCCGAGCGTGAGAGCGCGGGCAGCATTGATGAGGGGGTGAATATGTTTGTTCACTTTGTTCCTGTTAAAAGGCGGCCTGACTCGCATCGGCTATCCAGCCGTCTGCGTCATAAGTGTTGTTGTGAATGACTGGAGCCGCCAGCATCGCGTCGCGTAGCGACCAACGCAGCTGCTCCAAAGTTCTTTGTGTGGTTGCCTCCGCGAACCACTTGGACAGGAATTGCTTCCAGGCCATTGGATCGTTCTTCGGTGTCACAGCCGGCACTTGGCCCGACTGTGCAATGACAACTTGCTTGTTCTCGACTGCCCAGTTGGACAGCACAAGTGCGAATGCGGGGTGGGTGTCCGGTGCGGTGAAGTACTGCACTGCCCGCCGCTGCCTGGCGATCCAGACGTCAGCGGTGTTGCGTACTCCATCCACGCCTTGCAGAAGCACTTCCCACTCCTGCAGCAGCGCGTCGACATCCAGGCCAATGCTCCGGGTGACCATGAGCACCAGCTCACCATCGCCTGCAAAGTCCAGGTCGGGGTGCACTTCGGAAAACTCGCCAAGCACCTTGCCGTCAGGGGTGACGTTTCGGTGGAGGTACTTGCACCTTGCGGCGCGGGAGTACCCCATGCGAACCTTCGCGGTCAGTGCACCGCCAAGCTTGATGGCGTTGATGGTCTCAAGCTTGAGCGTCCCATCGAGCTTTATCTCCGCGATCATGACTTCCGATCCCCGGGGGCAGAACCCCCAGGCACCTTTGTCCGAATGTTGGTAGACATCAAAGACAAGGTTCATACCCTGCCTCAGCTCTGCATGTTTTCGTCGTAGCCCGCAATGAGCGTGATTTGCTCATTGACGGCTGTCGCCATGGCTGCGCTCATGCGCACGGCCTGACGAACTGCGTAGTGCAGTCCGCTTTGGTTCTGTTTGCGCATGACACCCTGGTACATGACCGTGTACTTCGCCCAACGAAGCAGCACCCGAGTTGACAAAGGCTTGTCGATTCCGGGGGCATCGTTGAGGAAGGCCTGGCGCACGTTGTTGGCCACCTGCACGACCACCTTGGCGATCGATTCAGCAACCGTCCTGTCAACCTTGCCGGCCAACAGGTGCCGCAGCACCAGCGCTTCTTCAAGCTCGGGCTTGAGGTATTCCACTTCCATGTGGGACCAGCGGTCATCGTTGGCCACGTCCTGCACGTTTCGCCCTGCGACCGCGGCTCGGCTGTCTTCAGGATTCTGCGTGGCAAAGAACCGGGTGGTCTTCGCTGGCGTGATCGTCTCCCCGGTTTCAGGGATCGTGATCGAGTAACCCTCCAGCAGCATGTTGAGACCGGTGGCCTCTCCCGCGTCCAGAGTGTTGTACTCGTCCAGCAGCACAGACGTGCCTTCACGGCATGCCTTGAGCACCGGGCCATCTTTCCAAACGAGCTTGCCATCCTCGGTCGGCAGCAGCTGACCTATCAGGCGGAAGCTCTCAGTGGTGGGTGAGCACGGCACTTTGTAGAGCGGCACGTTCAGACGCGCGTGCCACTGTTCGATGATCGAGGTCTTACCCGCTGCGGGACTTCCTTCGATCTTCAATGCCTTGAATCCGCCAACCCAGAACATCGTCAACTGGCGCGTGCGCTCAGTATCAAAGACGTACATCGGGTCAACCGGGGGGACGCCGTTCAAACCAGGCGCGAGGCCTGGAATTTCGGCTGATTCGGGCGCTTCAAGCAGGCCGAAGACTGCGCGCACGTTGTACTTCTGGTGTACGGGTTTAATGGTGTTTTCCATCGAAAAGTTCCTTAAAGACACTTTGGAGGCCAATCTCTTTGAGTACGGGGACTAAGCCGTCCGTCAAACGTTCAGGGCTGTATCCGCAGATAGCGCAGCACTGTTCGAACGAGAATGGAGTTAAGGGTTGGGACAGGACTGTCTCAACCGTTCGGCCGCTTTCCCCGTGTAGGGACGCGACCATCGTTTTCGGAGCGAAGATCCACCGCAGGACCTCTTTCTTCTCCGCGCCGTTGCCTTTAGCCTGAAGGAGCTTCAGCGAGTAGTGCAGTACACCCTCGTGCAACTCCTCAATGGCGGCATCGGACCACTCGATGTGTTCGTCAACGAAGTCCTCGATCTTTTCCGCGACATCGGCCCTCAAGGGGTCAACATCACAGTTCAGTTCGTTTCCTTCGGCAACGCCCCCGAGTGGCATGTCCAGCAAGCTGTCGTCGATCAGATCGAACAGGCTTGTCGTGTCCTCGTCCCTCTTGAGCAGAACGCTCTTGATGGATCTGGCTTTGACGGCGTTTTCTTTCTTGCTCTGACGTTGTTGCTCGCGCTGGGCCCACGCATGAATTTCGTGGGCCATGAACATCGGCAGGAAAAGCTGTTGCGCTTGCGGTTGGGTATCAATCGCCCCGGCGTGCATGGGACTGCTCCCTGACGCCGGTGATGTTTTTTTCCATCATGCTTCCAGCTAAATAGCCGAGCAGCATCCCTACCGGGAAGCTGGTCCCGGCTGGGTTGATGAATGCGGTTTGAAGCCGCTAGTTGTGCGCTGACACGGATGCCAGCTCTGCTCGAATTTGCATCGAGAAGTGCTCACGGTGCTGGATGCGTCCAGGTCCGTCAGCAGTTCTCACGCGGAGTGTGTGCGAAGGGATGAAATGAAAAAAGGAAGGGCCAGGCCCTTCCTTTTTTACAAACGTTGCAGCGTCAACTCACCGAGTTGCTTGCTCGACCACGAAGTCCACATGAGTGGTACGCGACTTCACTGTTTCAACTGCGGGGAGCATTGCCCCGGCGGTGTTGACCAAAACCATGGCAATGACGAAAACGGCGAGAACTACTTTCATGGGGACCACCTAAAAGGATTCCCACAAAGCAGTCCACCCCATAGGGCATTGGAATGCCCATGTGGGGAGGTTGATGTGCGACAGGCAAACCCGGAGGTCGGCAAGTCAGTTGAAGGCGTGTACTGGACACGCAACTGAACCGAAGTTCAGTTCTTTTCGGCGAACCGAGGAAGACCTCACATCTCGATCAAGAGACGTCAGGTATTACCCGCTGTGTGGCGAAGTATATGCAGAGAGCGATGTGTGTTGAAAGAGGAAACTGCGATGGGCAGGGTGCCGAAGCACCCGCCATGCAAGAACTCGTGGAGTTCTTTTCATCTTTATGTTCCCCTTTCAGGTAGCACTTCGCCGTCGCAAAGAGCAGTTCAGTTTCGACTCGGAAGGTTTACGTGTCCCAGTTGCACGGCCGCTGGATACCAGACGACGTACGAAGTATTGAGCAGCTCGAAACGCGGGTCAAACCAATCTGGCCACTTCCCGCGAAAAAGTTTCTGAGGCGACTCGAACGTGGTTTGCCGCCAAAGCAGCAACTGGCCACATCGGGGGCACCAACACACGTCAATCCGCCCAGTCACCCTGAGTTTCCTTGAAAAAAGTGCACTCAGACCGAGGCTTTGCATTGGTTTGGGTGCATTGACTCAACCTGAGTGCTGCAGGACCGCTCCTAAAGTCAAGTGGCGTTTTCTCAACCCACTGGAGAGTCCTTTCTATGACCAATGCAGCCCTCACGGCGACCGACGCCGACGCCCAGATTCAAAAACAACGCCAGAAGGCCTTGCAGATGGTCTTCGGCGAGAAGTTCGGTTCGAATTTCCAGAGCCCCGTTGTCTTCATTGACAACGCTGAGTTGCAGTCACCTGCCTCCACCCGCTTCTTCCGCAAGGATTTCGCCTACCTGTCCAAGCAGCTGTTCCTGGAATACCAGTACCGCAGCTGGCGCGGCTTCAACCCTGAGACGCTGGAGAAGTACAACGAAGTGATCACGAAAAAGCTGGCCAGCATCAACACTTTGATGACCAGCAACATCAGCCGCCTGGAAAAGCTTCTCCAACAGAACGGCGTGAAGATGGAAACCTCGCTTTACCCCAACCCGGTGCACATGACCGTCCCCGTGATCGCGGCTCACGCGCGCAGCTACTTCAAGTTGCTGACCGACCTGGACAAGGTCAACCTCATGGCCGGCACCGCCAACCTGTTGGGCGTGATCGACTCGGCCCAGCGCGCCGAAGTTGAATTTCTGTGCAAAAAGGCTGTACGCGCCTTCCGCGCCATCCTGCAGACAGAAGTGGTCAAGCTGTACCGTGAAGCTGACCGCCTGATCAAGGAACAGCAGACCAGTGGCACCGTCAATCCAGAGATGGCCGATGTGGTTTCGCAGCAGGGCAAGGACATCGCGGCCTTCTCTGCTTCCGAGTCGGAAGGTGCAGATGCCGATTCCAGCATGGACCTCGGCGGCGCTGACCCGAGCAAGGTGATTGACGACGCTACAGCAGCCGCGGTTGCGGCCGCTGGCAAGGGCAAGGCCAAAACGCCGAAAGCGAAAGAGGTGGACCCCGCCGCCGTGGCCGCTTAACCACCTCTCTGTGAGGTTGAGAGAGGGCCGCCACTGCGCGGCCCTTCTCATTTGAGCACCTACCACGCCTGCCCGCTCTATTTGACTAATTCCACTCGGACCAGCGCCCATGGCCTTCACCCCACAACAGCAGCAAGCGATTGACCACGACGGTCACCTGCTTATCGTCGCCGGGCCCGGATCAGGCAAGACCACCACCTCGGTGGCCAAAGCCATGCGCATTCTGTCCGACCCGAACCGCCGTCTGATCATGGTCACCTTCACCAAGGAGGGTGCAGACGAAATGCGCCGCCGGCTGGACGCAGCACAGGTCAAGGCCGGAGGCAAGCCCTTCGGTGATGAACGCTTGCTCATCGGAACCTTCCACAGCATTGCCATCAAGCACCTGTTCCGACACGTGCCCCGACGCAAGGTCCTAAGCCCCGTCCAACAAGGGATCCTCCTGCAGGATGCGCTGTTCACGTTCCTCAAGAGTGCAGAGGACCAAAAGGCTGCTCGCGAGATCTTCGAGCTGTACATGTACGCCATCGACCGAACAAAGCTCGAAGTGCCCGAGGTGGTCATGAAGGTCATTGAGAGGTACATGGAGCGACTGAAGGCCACTGGACAGATGGATCTTTACTCGATCATGCGTGACTGTGCCCTCAGGGTTCACGAGGGCACGATCCCGCCAATGCCTTACACCGACATGCTGGTGGACGAAGGTCAGGACACAGACGATCTGCAGCGCTGCTGGATCTTTGCTCACGCGCGATCTGGATGCAACGTCACCATCGTTGGAGATGACGACCAGAGCATCTACGAGTGGCGTCAGGCTCTAGGCTACGCCGGCATGAAATCCTTCTTGGACACCTTCGATGCAAAGAGGATCGAGCTGGGTGACAACTTCCGCTGCCGCCAGGAGATCCTGTTTCACGCGGTCACTCTGGTCAGCCTGAACAAGGCACGGCTGTCGAAGACGCTTGTTGCACGCCGCGGCAAGGGCGGTGCCATAGCCGCATACTCCACCGCCAATGCCGAGAAGCAGGCGCAAGAACTGGCCGCCATGGTTGTGGAAACGCCTGCGCAACACGTCAATGCCGTGGTTCTTGCGCGAACCAACCGCTCGCTGGATCTTTTGGAACTTGAACTGCGAAGCGCCGGAGTCGACTACAAGCGCGTCGGCAAGAGCATCTGGGAGAACTCGCACATTGCGGGCTATCTGTCGTTCTTGCAGGCACTGGTAGACAACTCCCCGGTCGGCGTACTCGGCGTGCTGCACTTCAACGGCATCGGGGATGAGATGAAGACCTCCATCCTGCGCGAAATGAACGGCTCGGCAGCCCAACTGCTTGATGGCAACGTTCCCGAACTTGAGGACGCACCGCCTGGTGAGATGAAGCAACTCAAAAGTCTGGCCAAAGACTGCGCCTACTGGAGGGCCCAACTGCGAGCGAGCAACGCCGGCACCGGTGGGTCTGTAGCTGAGGTGATTCTTGAAGTGGGCGACATGTATGCGGGATGGCTCAAGGCGGAGCGCAAGACAGGCGCGGCAGACCTGGTGGGCATCTGCGCCAGGATCCTGAGCGACCTGCGAGGTACGCTTTCCAGCCGCCTGAAGCTGGTGTCCACGAAGAACCGCGACCTAAGCGACGTGAGACTGGTCCTGATGACCATGCACGGCTCCAAGGGCCTCGAATTCGAAACCGTGCACATCCTGGACGCATCGGCATCCGACAATGATTCCGCCGTGGTCAACTACGAAGCAGAACGTCGGCTGATGTTCGTCGCCATAACGCGGGCAAAGAACCGCTGCCTGGTGTGGTTCAGCGGTAAGCCCCACCTCACCGTGGTTGAATCCAAGATGGCCGTGAAACTGAGACTGTCCGACGCGACGAAGGTCATCACAGACGGCAACTGATCTGTTCGCCGGGCAACACTCCACGCCATGTACCAGGTCATCGACGCCGGCGCCATCGAACATGAGATGGAGCCACACCGGCTGCTTGTGCTCCAAGCTGATACCGTCGAGGAGCTGGAGGCTTTGATTTCTCTTTCCAAGGCCAAAGGCTGGCTCGAATACGTGGAAGGCGTTGCGACGCAGGGCCCGCGTCTCGCTTGCTGGATGCTCAAACCCGATGCCCCACCAACCAGCACAGCTTGAAGATGGCGCGAAAGACGGTAGCCTGACATCCATGACAACACCCTCCTCTCCTGCACACCCGCGCCATTGGGTCTACCTACGGCCGGTGAGGCTCTGCATGACAGCCGCCCTCGCTGCAGCTCTGCGCACGCGCGCCACCATCGCACCACAAGCACGGGAAATGTTGGTCAAAGGCGGGACTATCCTGACATCGAACCATGTGAGCTTGCTTGACGGCGTGCTGCTGGCCCTCCTAAGCCCTGCACCGCTGGCAGTGGGGGTCGACAGCGACTGGTCCGTGAAAAGTCCGTGGGCAGCCCGTGGGATGGCCACGCTGTGCTGGTTGGGCTACGGGTGGGTGGTACCGCTGGACTCGGGCACGCCACAAGGCCTGCGCAAGTTGGCGCGCCACCTCCGCGAGGGGCGCAGCGTCCTGTTGTTCCCTGAGGGTCAGATCAGCCCCAATGGAAGGCCACAAGCTGAGCGCCCAGGCGTGAGTTGGCTCGCGGAGCGAACCGGGGCCAAAGTGGTCCGCGCCAGCATCGACGGCGCCGAGCGCTCGCTGATCTTTGCCAAGGCTGGCGATCACCTGTGGCCACGAATTGCCATCACCGTGAGCTGATGAAGCACTGAGAACTCCTTGCGGGGAATGCGGCATTTCCCCGCCTCAAGAGGTGATCAAACTTAAAGCTTCACCTCTGCACAGGTCCAACTTTTTGAACTATTGTTTTCCCCCAAGGTCAGGCTATAGAAATATCGAGCCTTTCGCAAACGTGCAAAAGTACCGATGAAGTGCAGAAATGCGGCCCATGTAAGTCAAGGGGATAGCACGGAAGCCATTCGATTCAAGCGTCAACCTGATTCATACCTACAACGTGCTAACTCGCGTTATAAAACCATTCTGCATGTACATCTTGGCTGGTTTCTGCGGGCTGTATTTGCGACCTGGAGCATCGCTGCCTGCTGGTATGGTCGTTCATGCGCATCTGTATCGGCGCTCGCCTACTCGCGAGCCTCGATGCAACGGAAGCTCCATCCAACAGATGGACCGCGGGCCTTGGGGAGGGAACGTTCAAAAGAACACCAAGGTCGGTTGTGCGCGTGGCTGCGAACGCAGTCGGACAACAAGAACTCAACAACACCATGTCACCAAATGACTCGCACGCAGGTGCACCTCAGATATCCGATCAGCTGGTAGGCCCACTGTTTGACATCGCACCTTGCGGGATGCTGTTGTTTGGACCAAAGGGCGAACTGCTCAAGGTCAACCCGACCCTACTGCGCTGGCTGAACAACCATGTGGGCATGGGCCTTGAACCCACGCCCTCCAGCGGCCCCTCCAACGGGCATCAGCCACTGTCATTCGAGAACCTCAAAGGACAGCTGCAGATGGCCCTGGAAGGTGCTGTCCCTGCGCCGGCTTACATCACGATGGATCGGTCCGATGGCACGGCGCTGCCCCTACAGGCCTCTTCGGTGGCCATCCGCTCAACTGGAGGTGATGTCGCCGCAGTTCTCACAACCCTTCAGGACCTCAGCGAGGTAGAAGAACGGGTTGGCCAACGCTCAAGCGAACTGCTCACGGCGAAGCGTCGATACGCGCTCATGATCGACGCGCTTCAGGATTCATGCATCTACTTCATTGACGCTTCAGGCCACATCACTGAATGGAGCGAGAGTGCGCACCGCCTGCACGGGTTCACCCACGACCAAGCCGCCAGGATGTCTTTTGGTGACCTGGCAGCTCCGCGTGCGGGCGAGCCAGAGGAAATCAGCATCGAGGACGCCATTCGCCTTGCCGTCGACCGGGGGCAGTGGGAGTACCACGGCTGGCGCCTTCGCGTCGGGACCGACGCCTTCTGGGGCCAGACACTCATCACCGCGCTGCGGGGAGAAAACGGGGAGCTTGAAGGCCTGTCATGCATCACGCGCGATATGACTGCCATGAAGGATCTGGACCGGGTCATGAATGACCTCAATGCTGAGCTGGACCGGCGCGTCAAGGCGCGCGTGCGCCAGTACACGGTTCCCAACAAGGATCTGGACATCTTCACGCACTCAATCACGCACGACTTGCGAGGACCACTGCGCCACATCAACACGTTCGCCGGCCTCATTGCCGAGGAACTGGGCGAGGAAGCGAGTGAAGAGATTCGACACTATCGCGATGGCCTGAAGCGCTCCTCCACTTACCTCAACGGCATGATCGAGAGCCTCCTGACCTATTCCCGCCTCGGTCGAGTTGATCTCCATCCTGCTCCGCTGCAGCTGCAGGCCACATTGGACGGAGTCATCGATCGACTCACCACCGCGAACCCAGGGCGAGAAATCTCTTGGAATGTCCACGCAGATCTGCCGCAGATTTTTGCGGACGAAGGGATGGTCGCAGACCTGTTCGTGCACTTGTTGGATAACGCGGTCAAGTTCACGCGCCAGGTTGATCGAGCCGAAATCGAGATCGGCAGCCGAACGGAAAGCGATGGCTCCACCGTCTTTTTCGTCGTGGACAACGGCGTGGGATTTGATGTGGCCAAGGCGAGAAACCTGTTCCTCATGTTCCAGAGGCAGCATCATTCGCTGGATTTTGAGGGATACGGTGCAGGCTTGGCGTTGAGTCAGAGGATAGTTCAGCGTCACAACGGAAGCATCTGGGCCGACAGCACGCCCGGCCATGGGTGCGCCGTGTATTTCAAGCTCCCAGTGGAGTCACGAAGCTAGGACGTGGCCGCCGCTTCCCTCGGCGTGCACAACTTGAACAAGCTCAGGCCCAGATACCCCGGAAGTCAGACTCAATAGCTTCGTGATTCTGGAGTTCGCGCACGGCAGCTCGGACCACGATGTTGTCGAAACGGCGAGCGACCGAGTCCAGGGATCTGTAGACCTCCTGCAGGCTCTCGCCGAGCACTGGACCAGGGTGCTTCATGGCCTTACTTTTTCTGGAGGTTACGTCGCGTCGCAGAGCTCGTGCCGCCTCGCCATCTTGTGCACGGTGCCATCGACCTGCAACGTTCATGTGGAGGACAAACTGATCGCCAGCATTGCAGCTGAGGACAAGCACCGTACCCTCCAAATCACAGGGGGCCCACACAAGGTGCAGGATGCTGTGATCGATCTCTTCCTGCGACGAGAAGGCGCACGAGCGGTCTAGATCGAGGGGTGCCAAGCACAGGAGGTCGCTGGCCACAGGGCCACTCACAGCCATTGATGGCAACGATGCCAGGACCGAAAGTGCGAACGGCCGGGGTTCGTAGCTCTCCCCTCCAAGCAACTCTCCCATCATGCTCGACGTCGTGAAGTCGTTGCCCGATTCATCTGCCTCCGCTTCCAACTGCGAATGTGCGTGCACCACGCGAAGGACAACAGCTGGACCGGTGAGTGCTCCCAGCCCTCGTTCTTCCAGTAGAACCTGGAATACGCTGGCAAGGAGGTACTTGTGCTTGTTGAAACTGGACACCAGGTTGTGGCGTGGCGCACGGCGCATGCTCAATCCATGCACAACCGGATGAAAGTCAGGACTCATGATCGTCATCGCTTTGCTCAGCCTTGTGCGGCATGCTTGAGCAGGTAGCCGGTGTCGATAGGGTCCGAGACGCGGACGATCATGTGGGATCGGATGCCCTCTACCGTCGCCTCCGTTGGGCCGGGTGCAACTGTCTCGGCAATCAGCGTGTCGACGCCCAGGCGCGATGCCCACGGCTGCAGAGGTTCAGAAAATGGCCGCCAGTGTTCAAGTACACCGAAGCGATCGACACCCTTGATGGAAAGGCGCGCGACGTCCCGGGCGTGCAGTGTCAGTCCGTATAGGTACACGCCAACGAAACGGCCCGTGAACACTTCCCCGTTGTCCACTGCCGCCTTTGCTCGCTTCACCGCTTCGCCAATGGAGTGCGCCAGCAAGGAGGAGCCATCTTCAGTTGGCCACCGAGGGGTAATGTAGGAGGCCAGCTTGACCGCCGCCTTTCTGAGGTTGGGTTGCTGGGACCAGCATGCAAGGGCGAAGTCCTCATGTGGCAGTCCGGCAATCGCATCGAAGACCCACTGTTCGGGGTCGGATCGTTCGAGTTCCCGGCGCGTCCAGTGTTCGGTACCACTGCCTGGCTGGAGATGCACGGCGCTGCGGACGCGCGCCGTTTGCAATGACACGATTTGGTTCATGACGAGAGCAGCTTTCGCAAGAAGTTCTTGGCCAACACCTGGGCTTGACGACTGCAGTCATGCAGTCGACCTGATTCCAGGCGTGAGTGAAAGACAAGTGCGCTCGAGGGAGAGCCGCTGCAGAACGGGATCGTCCGGAGTTGGAGCAATGGGATGGCGTTCCACGTTTGGAGCATCCCTCCATTCTTCTACTTAGCGCCGGCCAAGGCCCGGGGCCAACGGCTCCGTTTTGCCCCATAGGGCAAACGATCACCCGAACTTGGGGATCTGATTGCGCGATTGGCGGTAGGCGGTGATGCGAAACTGAACGTCTGCGCGCACCTCATCCATGCGCAGATCCTGCGTGGAGCAGGCGGGACAATGCACTGGACCTTGATGATGGTTGACCACGGGGTGCTTCGTGTTGCACGCGCCGCACTGACGAACTTCGATTTCACGGCTTTGCAATCCCTCGACCAAGAGTGCATAGGTCTCGAAGGGAATGCGCATCGAGTCCCCGACTGGCGGCACCGTTCTACGATAGTGGTTGTAGACCTCAATCATCGTGTCCAGCGCCCGGCCGAAATTTGTCTCCACCACGGCATATTCACCGATGCCCCTTGAGCCGAAATGCAAGGCCATCAGGTAGGCGGCCTCAAAACGCTCTGCTGCGCTGTCAAGAAACGTCTTTGCCGCCGTGGTCTGCCCCAATCCGCGAGGGCGTTTGACCTTGATGCCGTACTGACCCAGCCGACGATCCATTTCCTCCTTGATCCGTTGCTCGGCCACATCGGTGCCGAGCAGCTTGACGATCAGCTTGGTGCGTGAAGTCAGGGCGATGAGCGCCTCGAATCGATCATCCGCATCCTGGTCTTCGAAGAGCACTCGCTTGTGTCCTGAGGATGCGAGCGCGCGGCCAGCCGAGTTCATCATTGTCATATCCAAGGTTGAAGTGTCAGTGAATGCTGTTCTTCGATCGCTTGCTCATGGTCATGAGCTGCGATTTCTGGGACGAGGACAGGTCGCGGGTAGCGGCCACCTCGAAGTAATGGTCGCTGGCAACAGGAAACATCACCAAGCCGGGGTTGGCTGCGATGTCCCAAAGCTCATGCGGACCAAAACGCCGGATATGCACTGCATCGGGCAGTGCCAAGTCATAGAGGACACACCCCTCGGCAAACGAGGTTTTGATGCTGTCAACGCGCGATGCGAGAGCCATGAACGCCTCATGTCGGTTGGCGGCCTCAAATTCGCCGGGTTGCACCAACGGAGCCGATGTCGCGGGCATCAGACTGGGGTGGATCAATAGGGAAAAGAGGGGGAGGGAACAGTCGGCCAACTTCATGACCTCTTCCTCAGCCAGCACGGCGAGGAGTTCCAGCAGATTGCGCTGGCCAGGGAACCAGCGGGCAATGACGCGCTGGTCCACCAACTCAGTGCTCTGAGCAATGCGCCAACGACGGAACATCGCCTTGACGTTTTCAGCACGGACTGCTCTTTCGTACGTCGGTACGTGCAGACTACCTTTGGTAGCCCCCTCCATCTGCGCTGTCATCATTATTTCTCAATCGCCTCTGTGTACTTCCGCTACTGCGCCCATGCGCAGGGAATTTGCGTGCGATTCACCGCCCGAGTTAGAAGCCCACGTGGAGCGCAGCCCCGTCGCATGTTTCACGACTTAAACCCTGCTTGACCGGCACAGTTTGAGTTACGGAATCTATCGGCGGACTTGCCCGCAGCTCTATGGGTCGGAGAGGTTCTGAAGTACAAGAACGCACTATTCCCGGCACATACGTGACAAATGTCGCGCCTTGATCGGTGGGGGACCTCGCCTTCGTCCAGTGAAGCCTCTCCCTGGCAGCTTCAGCCCAACAAATGGACCTGAGACCGCCCCCTTGCGCCCATGAATTCCACGACGCACCCCAGTTCCTCGATCTGGCGCGCTTGCCGATCGAAGGTCTCCTGTGTGATCAGGCCCTGTTCGAGGTATCTCAGAAGCAACTCGCTGGACAACAGCCGCTGGCGATCAAGCTTGGGCTCACCCTTGAGTAGGCCTGCAGCAGAGCCGGAAGGGGCCGAAGGGTAGGACTGGTGGGGGGTGTTCCGCATTTGTGGACATCATCGGGCAGCGACCGGTTGCCGAGAGGGACAATCGAAGTCGCTTTGCGCATGAAAGTATTTGTTACAGATCGCGCTTTTGCAAATGCCAGCGGATGCTCCGCACAACGGATAGATCGAAGGCAACAGCGGAGGTTGCCCATAAAAAAAGGCCCGAGCAAAATGCCCGAGCCTTCCATGTTGCCCCAATACGGGGGTTGCAGATCAAGCAACTTCCGCTGCCTCTTGCTTCTTCAGTCGTTTGGCCTTCAACGAGGGCCTCACCACCTTGTGACGCTTGCCATCGCGAACGATGTCAAATCGCGCCCACACGTCACGGTCGACTCGCAAAGGGGTGACCATCATCCGTTTGAGGTTGATGAACGCCCCTTGAGTGTCCAACCGCCCCTCCGTGAACAGCATCCACAGCAGGTTGGCTGCGAAGTCGGACACGGTGGTGTTGATGAACAGGCTCTGCTTCTCCAAGGCTTCGGCAAGGGAACACGAGGGTGTGTTGTCCTTGTCCTCAGCCGATGGGTCGATGAGCTCGGGGTAGAACTCTGCGATGTGCGGCAGGCGGTTCAGGTCATCGGTCGCCCGCTTGCGCGAGGTCACTTGACCGATCACCACTTGGCCGTCGTGCGATCTGTTCCCAGTGTCAAGCCAATACCTTGTTCCGCTGACCGTGTTCTCCAAACCACGCAGGATGGCCAGGCGGGCAGCGCGGTTGTCCACCGCTCCGATCACCAGGTCAAATTTGTCCAGCGCAGAACGCGTGTCCAGCTTGGCTGGCTCGCTATCCCACTGCACATCTTCCAGCGCCATGTTGGCTCGGTTCACGAGCACGTCGCACTTGTAACTGCCGCAGTCTCCGGGGTAGAAGGCTTGGCGGCCGATGTTGGCGGGTGACACCGTGTCAGGATCGATGACCAGCACCTGCAGGCCAAAGGGGTGCCCCTTGGCTCGCAGAGCGCGGTGCAACGCAACCAGCTTCTCCAGCATTCGACTACCAGTTCCGCCGGCGCCCACGAGGAGCACTTGAATGGCACGGGTCATCAACTTGCCGTCGAGCAGGTGGATCGCTTCTTGGTTCACAGCTTCACCTCCACGTTTCCATCTGCATCGATGCTCGCCGGGAATGTGTACCCGGCAAGGTTCAGGCGAAAAGCAGAACTCACGCTGGGTGTATCCACGTTGCCCAGCACGAGGCTGAACTTCATGGACCCGTTGTCATCCTTGTCATCCGTAGACGAAAAGAACGCTGGATGCGATGCGTGACTGTGCACGTCCACCACCAAGTGCTCACCTTGTTCCAGCTTCACTTCACGGTACGAGACGTAGCCGCCATTGGCGACAAGCGTCTCTCGTTTGGCAAAACGGAAGTCGTTGCTGCACTCATCCCAGATGAACGCACCGGCCACCTCGTTGGGCAGCGCATCGATGGCGGCTTGTTTGAACTCACGGATGAGCTCGCGGGGGATACCCTCGAACCACATCTCAGCCACCGGCTCCACTGCCCCGTAGGGCAGGTTCACCTTTGGACCGAAACCGGACACCATGTGCACCACACGCATGAACGGCAGCATCACTTCGCGCGCAAGCCCGTTGGAGCCGACGACGTAGCGGATGCCGCTTCCAACACGTGCATCCAACGGCTCCTTTTTGGGGGCCGCCACCAGCGGAAACGCTTCCGCAATGGCTTTATCGAAATCGTTCATCAGAACTCTCCTTGAGCGCGAACATGCTTTCGCTCGAAGAAATCGAGCTTGAGCAGATCAGCGACCTTGATGTTGATATCCACCAGCACCTTCTCGGGGAAGGCGTTGGTGGGCTTTTTCACCTGGCTCTGCCAGAACTTGACCGGCGAAACGCCTTTGGTCAGCCGGTCCTTCTCGGTGAAGTTGGGGTGTGTGAACAGTGATCCAAAGAAGAACCGCTCCCACGCGCTTGGGTCACCCTTTTGATCGTCGTTTGGGACGCGGGCGTTGCCGACACAGACTTTTCCCTGCGACCACACATTGAAAAATGGAGCTTGGCAGAGGTGCGTTTCTTGTGTTGGTGCGCCGTCGCCCCGGAAGGCGAAGACGTACAACTCTGTATCGGTGGACATGAAGATCAGCCCAGGATTGGGACAGACCGCATTGCCTTCGAAGGTGCCAGAGGCGAAGGTGCTTTCCTTGAAGAACATTGCCCGTTTTGTAGGCGCCGTCCACCAGATCATGCGACCCATGCCCTTTGCGAGGACGCGGGGGTCTTGCCATTGAATCGCTGGGCGATCTTTTGGCTTGAGGCCTTCCACGAGATCCTTGAAGTCGCCCTCCGTTAGAGGACGACCTGGTCGGACCACTGGACGCCCTTCAGACAACGCAACGGGATGCTTTGTCACGTACGCGCGTCCGTCCTGTGAGCTTTGGTACACCAGAAGTGCGTGCGCCAACTTGTAGTCGGCGCCAACGCTGTTGACTTTGAAGTCCATGTTGTCATTCCTGTTGAGGGAAGTGCGACATCAGTCTCTCGAACAGATGCCATCCGTTGATGTATGCCTTGAGTTCGACCACCAGCTGCGACAAGTCGCCGTCGGTGAGTTCTTTGTCAAGTTGAAGTGTTTTGCGCGCCACTGCTTCCATGACGTCGCCGCCGTTGTAGGCGTATTCCTCTGCGTGGTTGGCTGACTCCCAGACCATTTGAGGGTCTTCCCATGCAAGAAAACACATGCCGCCGACGGCTTGGGTGTCATCCGGGCCGGAATCGAAGATGAGCGCCGTGGCCTCTTTCTTCGACAGGTGCTTTTGCAGCGCAAGCGCCGCCTTCACACACTCCAGCTGGGCATGGTCTGAGTTCGCCTTGATCCACTTGTGAACCGCGCTGGGCTTCATAGGCGCCACGCGCGGCTTCTTGCTGTCTTTGGCAGCGACAACGCCGCCGAGCAAGACGTCATGACCACCGGCTGCTTCCAAGATCTGCGAGGGCCAGAACTGGTACTGCTCACGCAGCCTGGCCATATCGTCTTCTGTCGGTTTGGAATCGTCACCGTACTCGCGATCGCCCTCCTCCATGAGGAGGTGGCTCGCATAGCATTCATCGGTGAACTCATCCAGATCCCAGAAGCGGGACTCGAGGTGGTAGCTCACGACCGTCAGGTCATAGAAGGCGAAGCCGGAGCCGCGTGCGCTTTGCAGCACAGACACGACAAACCAACCCAACCCTGCAGCCACCTTTTCAAGCGTCTCAACCACGGCCTTCATGAAGAACGTGTTGATGTCAGGACGCGCGTTGATCACGACATCCAGCAAATCATCACTGACGAGGATTTCTGGCTCACCCAGCAACAGCCTTCCCAGTTCAGGAGAGACTGCATCGCAGTACTGGGCCCATTGCTGGGTCAGCACGTCGTTCACTTGCGCAAACGGGCCGCCAGGCAACTTCAGCCCGTGGGCTTCTGCTGCCAGGACGAGGCGCGCAAGGATCTGAGAGCGGGTGTTGGCCCGTTGAAGCGAGGCCGGGACCTCGGATGAGATCTCGGGCAGGGAAGGAAGGCTGCGTGCTTGAGAGCGCGCAGGCCTGATTTCTGCTGTTTCCATGGATTCTCCGAATGTGAGAACCCACGATCCCTACGGGAAGCGGGTTCCCGATGGGTTGATTGAGGCACTGCGGTTAAACGCAGCACGAAGTCGCGCAAGGGCGAAGTCCCGGCAATTTTGCCCGGTGCCATCCAATGCGTCAAAGCAAACAGGCCGCTTGTGCGCCGTTGCGTGCGCGTGCCATGTCGTGGCTACCGAAGCAAGGCCATCGCGGCATGTAGCCCCCAACGACGAAACCCCCGCAGCGCGAAACGCGGCGGGGGTCCGAAGTGGAGTTCATGTGTCTGGGCCGCACCGGGCGCAGGGTCAACCACGGCAAGCACCAAAAGGAAATCGCCCCGAGGGACGATCCCCCGAGGCGACTTAAAAGTTGCTTTTCGCTCAGCCCCAGATCCCGAAGGATGCGGATGGCAAGCTCACTGCACGACCGCCTTTGGAGCGGACCACAGCACCCAGGGCACGACTGAAACGAGCCTGGTCGGCCAGTTCTTCGTCCGTGGGCATCGTGCTCGAAGCACCATCACCACCCATGGCGAGGTTCAAGACCGCGCGGGCATCGCTGCCTTCCGTCTTGACCGCCACAGGGGCACGGCCCTTCGCGCCTGCTGCTCGCAAGAACTGATAGGTCATCACACCATTGGCTGTGACAGGGCCTTCAATCAATGCGTTGTTGAGTTCCGGATACTGCAGAGCGTAGAACTCTTTCACAGCATCCGTTGACATACCCACGTTGGGGTCGGGCAAGGTCAGCGAGTTGTAGGTGAACTTGCGGGTAAGCGTGATCGTTTTCATGGTCATGCTTCCCTTCAGAACAGCGAAGCGTCCAGGCCACCGGTGTTCGCCGTAGCGCTCCCAGTTGCACCCGCTTCAGCAAGTTCTTCCGCCTCGCCGCCGCCAGAGGCCTCGGAGCTTGCGGAGCCTTCTCCGTCACTGCCAGTGCCTTCGTCCGTATCGTCTTCATCCAGCATGCCCGCGCTCATGTCACGGACCTTTGCTGGTGCACCAGGCTTGCCCGAGGGCGCAACCTTGCGCGCCGGCGTGGAGGCCGACTTGTTTGACGTGCTCTTGGCAGCTTCAGTCGCTGCTTTCGCAGCAGCCTGGGCCGTGGCCAGTTCACGCTCCGACTCTTCGATCAGCGTGTTGATGCTGGACTGAGTGGTGATGTAGGTGGCCAGGAACGCCGGCAGGTTGTCGTCGAGCTCTTGCGCAGTGCCGATGAGGGCTTTGGGCGTGAGCAGGATGCCTGCCTTGTTGGTCTTCGCAACCGGAATGATGTCCAGCTGGATTTCGTTCTCACCATGAGCGGAAAGCTTCAGTTGAACGGCAACGCCGGCGGCGATCAGAGATGCGAATTGTTCGATGAATTTCATGTGATTCTCTAAGGAATGCACAGAAACCACCTCCCCCACGGGAAGGTGATTCCCGTGGGAGGTTGATGTCGAGACGAAATGTCTCAGGTCTGCAGGATCACGATCTCTCGTGAATCACGACCACCTTTCGGCAGTCTGGTTTTGTTCGTTTGAAGCTCGGCACCACCAGCGAATAACGCGCTGAGATGCCGCCAGGGCCGGAATGAAGGCCGAAGCCTCCATCCCCTTTACTTCTTCTTCCAGCGCATCAAAACCGGGACGGCGCCGATGTACTGAAAGTCTTTCACGGTCAGAACGGCCGCTACGAAGTCCTTCTTCGAGCCGTTCTTCAGGCTCGCGTAGGTCTTGCCCATCGCCTTGTCCAACCCCAGTTCAACGCACACGGCGTCGATCTCGGTTTTGGTCAAGACATCGAGCAATGTTTCGTTGACTTTCCAGAACTTCTCGATGTTGATGTCGAGAGCGGTCATGTAACCAACAACGTCGTTGATCGCAGCGTTGCGACTCACGTTTGCGGCGAGGTGCTGCAGGGCAGTTCCCAGGCCTTGCTGGTCCAACCCGAGGATGGATGTCAGCAGATCGTGGGTGGAGGTTCCCGCAAGCGTTTCCAGACCCAGGGCCTTGGAGATGGCTTCGCGTGCGCCGCTGGCGTCCATGTCGCTCGGGCGGTGCAGAAGTTCTGCCACCAGCAATGAGCGGCTTTTCATCACGTCCAGCTTGGTGGCCGCACGGAGGAAAATATCGCGCCAGATCTTCTCGCGGTACTCTTTGACGACGCTGCGCTGCTCGGAACTTGCCGTTGGCTTCACAGGTGCCGAAGCATTCTGTTTGACCTTGGCACCACCAGCAGCTGCAGGCGCTTTCGCACCCTCGCCCGCTGTCGTGGTCGTTCCAGCTTCGACACCGGCTTTGTCTGGTGCCGCGGCTGCGGTTTTGGCATCCTGCTCGGCCTTCAAGGCTGCGGCGTTGATTGCCACCTTGTCGTCGTTGCATGACTTGTTAAAGCACACGTCCTTGTACGCATTGCCCAGCTTGTCCGGCACAGCGCTCACGCACGCACCGAAGTCAGCACAAGTGCGGCAGGCCAGCGCCTGTTCAGCACCAACACCGCGCGCACCATCGACTCGCAGCGGCAGGACCGTGGAGTTGTCGCCTGGTCGCACGATTCGCACGACCTGGTAGGTCTCGGACAGAGCCTTCGAGCGAGCTTCGAGCTCACCCTCGGTTTTGGTGCCGAAGCACTCCTTGTTCGTGCAGCGGGTGCCGCTGAACGAAGCTTCGAACAACGCCTGCTGGTTGCCGGTGTTGTACTGGCACGAACCGCATTCGGCACGATCGAAAATGGCCGCTTCCAGATTCTGCAGGGACTGCTCGGCCATGGCCTTGAGCTGCTCCACTGTGATCTTCGTTGGCGACTTCAGGAGGGCCTGGATGACCTTCTCCTGGACCTCACGGCGCAATGCCGCGAGGATCTCGACGTGGCCCACATTGATCTTGTCGTCGATGTAGGCGTCGCGCACGGGCTGAATCGCGTTCATGACAGCCAGTCGGCGGTCAAGAAGGCTGCGAGTCCAACCCAGGCGGCGCGCTGCTTCCTCGCGGTCTCCGTTGCACAGCCCCAGCATGCGGGCAGCACCTTCGGCGTCTTCGATGATCGAGGGATCTTCGCGTTCCTTGTTCTCGGTCAACATCGCAGCCGTCGCTTCCGCGTCGGTCATGATGCTCACGTTGGCAGGGATCTGCGCATCTGCACCGAACTCTTCGACGAATGCACGATAGCGACGGCCGCCAGCGATGAGCTGGTACCCGCCGCCCTCGAGCGCACGAACAGTGATCGGAGCCATCAGGCCATTGGCTTTGATGCTGGCACGCAGACTGATCATCTTCTCCGCGTTGTAGCGGCGACGATAGTTGAAGCCCTCTTTCACTTGCGATGCAAGGATGAGTTCGCTGAGCTTCGCTTGAGGTTGGGTGTTTTCCATGGAATTTCCAAAAAAATGGGATTCCACGGACCGCTAAGGGACTCGTTGGAATCCCGAAGGGTTTGACAGGTGATGGCGCGCACAAGACGCGCAGTCCTCACAGGGTGAGAAGCTGGTCGGATTCTAGGTCGAATCCCCCAGACCGGCAATTCAGATCGGCCAGTTCGGGGGCGATCCAGTCAAGCACCACTCCGAAGCTACAGGGCTGGTCGATTCTCTGCCTTGAGGTACGGGCGACCGAACAGCCTTGCCATGCCCAGCGAGTGTTTCGTCTGGATAAGCGAGGCAAGTTCGCTTTCTGCAGCCCAGGTATTCGTCATTGCGACGTAGACCTCGAAATCGTCGCGAGCCTCGTTGATCAAGTAGAGCGCAGGCAGGTATTCCTCGTAGCAGAAGATCACCGCACCTCGAAGCCCACCGCCCAGCGCCAGAACGTTGACGCCCTGCCAGTCTGCTGTGAAGGAACCAACCGGGTCCCATGGGCGCCAGAGCGACACTGGCGCGGGCTGACGGGCTACCACGCGAGAACTGCGGCCGTCCGGGTAGAAAGCCACCGCTGCGTTTTCGAAGCGCTTGTCCTTCAAGGGCAGGTCCATGCCAACGATATGCGTCTGCCCAGACGCGCGCGCGGGCTTGAGCAGTTCGATGTTCAGCACCGGGTACAGGGCTGGGTTGTATTCGCCAACAATGGACTCAGGCCAGAGCACCGTGGTGACTCGGGATTCTGCAGCCAGCGTCTTGGCCATGGCGCCCATGCTGCTGACCCGGTCGAGGACATCATCGATCTTGCCGCTGGTCTTTCCCCATTGCGTGGTGACACCCACCGCAGAACCTGCGTAGCTTGAGTGGGACTCATCGCGCAAGAGCCCGACTGTTGCAAGGAGCGCTGCTAGGGCAACCAGCAAAGCGGCTTGATACCTGGCCGCCGTTCGATAAGCACGCAGAAGGTAGACCAGAGCGGCCGGCACAGCCACGCTCAAGGCAACGCCTACCCACCCCCAGCCCGGAGCCAGTGTGCCCCATGCGATGACTGGATGCCCGGCAATGCCGATGGTAACGGGGGGCAGCAATGCGACTGTCCACCCTATGCAGACGGCCAGTGCACCGCGCCATGGTTTGGGGGATCGGCTAAAGCCAAGGCACCAGGTCACCCCCCCAATCAACGCGTAGGCCAACAGTGCACCGGCACCAATACGCAGGTCGCCATCGAACCAGCTGGAGATGAAGGCCGGTACCTCACGCAAAACTCCCACAGAGTAGCCCGCGGCAACCATGAATGCCTGCGCGCGTGTGCGGGATAGCGCCACCACCAGTGGCAGCATTGCGGCCAATGCCGGCGCCCTGCCCTCACCCCATCCTGCCCAGCCCAGGCCAACACCCAGCAGGAAGGCCAGAAGTGCCATCGATATCGCCACGGCTCCCTGGCTGTGCTGCGCGTCGATAAACAGCGTCCGCGAACCAATGCTGTATGTGCTCATGCTTCGTTCCTCGGTGTGGCCACTATCTGGCCAGTGCGCTTGACCATCTCCAGCAACAGCGTGCCGTCAAGCTCGGGGTGGTTTTTCTGGAGCGCCACCAGGGCGATGGCAAGCCACTGGTAAACATCGGCTGGCTCCACGGGAAGAGCGAGTGTTCGCGCGCCCTGCTTCATGACCACAAACATTGAGTCCCCTTGGTCGCGAATCTCGATCTGCTTGTCATGGTCCGGGCCATGGTTCGTGAGGCGCAGCGGACCAGCGGAGTACCCCAGCAACCGGACAGCCAGCAGCGGCAACTCCCTTCGAGTGAACTGAAAAGCAATCTTCTTCGTCCAGTCGTAAGTGCGAGGCGCGGTGGCGCCGGCCATCTCAACCTGCACCGTGTAGCGAACCGCTTCCTCTACGTCGGAGCGCAGCGTGTCCAACTCAACTTTCATGGCCGCCTTACCGCCATAGATGTGCACACCGTGATCACGCACCCAAAGACGCTCAACGGGTGGGCGAGAGGCGGACTGAGCGGTTTTCGCTGGCTTCGCGCGATCGCGAGCAAAAGGAAGGGGCGCAGCAGCGGATGGCGTCTCTGCACCTTTGCCGGCCTGTTCAGGCACAACGATGGCATGTACCCGCTCCAGAAAGGCCTGCAGGTCGAGCGTGCTTTCCACCCCGATCTGGATGCTGCGCAGGAGCTTCTGGAGTGCCTCCACTCCATTGCCATCCAGATCGGCGATATACCACTCCAGTTGGTGGAGACCTGGCGCAGTGATGCCCCGGTCAGCGAGGACTTGTCGCACCCATCGAGCGGATATCTGCTGCATGGCCACGCTAGCGCTCAGCTGCGCTTGATGGTCTTGATTCGGCCCTCGACCTCAAAACCATCGTATGACTTGAAGGAACCTGCAGTGATGTTGGCCTTGGCACGAAGCGTTTCAGTCATGAAGGCTGCGCCGTGACATTCCAGCTCGCTCAGATCACCGTTCTCCAACGCGCCAATCTCACCGAAGAGGAACGCGTTCTGATCACAGTTGATGGAGCCACGCATCACACCGGTTTGCATCAGCACCAGTGGGCCACCTGTGACGATGGCCGTGCCGCTGAACTCACCTTCGACAAACAGCCCTCCAGAGCACTCCAGTGTGCCGCTGAACTTTGAGCCAGGAGCGATCCGGTTGACGATCTTCATCGCCACCGGGTCAATCACGATTTCTTCTTTGTTGATGCGATCAGTCAAGACCGTACTCCTTCGTTGCGGTTGTGACCTTGCCGTTCGAGGCATCGATCGATTTGATGGTTTCACCCGAGGGCAACTTGTCGCCCACCTTGAATTGCTGAGGCAGCCGCGTTGACGGGTTGGTAAACAACGCCGCCTTCCCATCTGGGGTGATGGCGACCAAACCAGCTGAGGGCTTGAGTGCAGGAGGTGCGGGCACAGCCGGCGCTGTCGCAGCAACTTGTGGGACCGCGGGAGATGTTGCTGGCTTGGCCACTGTCGCTGCAGCTGTGGCTTCGGGTTTTGCCGCCGTTGTGGGTTTGCTGGCTGGCTTCTGGTTGAGGTCCGGGCCTTCATCAAGGATCACGGCGCGGTTGCGCTTGGGCTCGTCTTCTTTGCCGGCCTTGTCCTTGTCCGGCTCTCTCGCACTCGCAGACCGATCAGGTGGTGAGGGTGCAACCTTTGTCGGTGCAAGCCTCATTGGAGGCGCATCTGGAACGCTGGCCACCAGCGGCATGGTCGGGCTGGGGCCGTCGAATGGAAGCGGCGCAACGCTCGGTCCAGGCCCCGCGCCGTCGACCTGCTGGATGATGCTGAGACCGGTCTGGCCTGCAGGCGTGGTGCCGAACGGTTCGTTGATGCTGCGTACCGGGGAAGGCTCAGAAGGCGGGGCGAAGGGCAGAGGCTGTTCCGCCTCAACCACTGGCTCAGGAGCGGTCGCGACGAACGGGCCGATGCCGGCGAAGGTAGCCACTACCAAAGCGGCGCTTGCCACCAGGATAGCTGCGCCGATGGCCGCAACCTTGGGCGGTACCACGATCAACGCGCTCGACTCGGATGCGGCCCCCAGAGGCTTGATCACCAACTTGTCTGAGCGCTTTGCTCGGGTGAACTTGTCCAGCAGGCTCTCTTGTCCCATCCACTTTCCGTCGCTCCAGCGCAGTGTTTTGGACAGATCGCCGGAACCAAGGTCGCGTGCGCCGGCGAGGGCCTGCCCTACTGGTTGCCCGAGGGCGATGGTGATGGGCTCGCCCACCACCAGGCGAGTGATGTCAGCTTGGCTCACAGGAACGTCCCCTCTCCGATTGCATCCAGAACAGGCTCTTCTGAAGCGACAGGCACCGCCACCTGGCTGGCGACCGGAGGCACGCTTGCGGCGTGTTCTGCAGCGCTGGCATTGTTTGCGTTTCGAAGTGCGTCCGCGATCATGCTGCTGGCCATGCTCACGCCTCCATCCATGATTGCGGCCGCACGCACTGGTGAGCGACCGCTGTGCTTGACGGCGTTCGGGCGAACCGGCGACTCTTCGTAGAAGTCGCGCACCATCTGAAAGTCATCAGCCATGAGTTCGGCGAAGGTGGGGCGCTCATCGCCAGTGATGAACAAATCGTCCATGTCGTCGACCAGGCCGTCAGCCGCCACCTGTTCGCGAGCCTTTTTTGCTTGTTCCATCGCCTGCGCTTCGGTTGGTGCGCCGATGCTCAATCGCATGAGATCAAACGCCTCATAGTTGCTGGCTTGATTGCTGGCCTGCCACATCGTGAGCTTCAAAGGCACATGGCGCAGACCACCATAGCGGCGTTCCACGATCTTGAGTTGCGCTGCAAGCGTGCGGTAGTTGTTCAATGAGCCCGAGCGGACCTCGAACACACTCAACGGGTCATCCTGCCCAACGATCTGGACGACCATCTTCACCTGACGGCGGCAGGCCGCGGCTTCGCTGTTGGCGAAGGCACAGGTTTCTGCGCCTGGACAAGCCACCTCGATGAGCGTCTGGGTCTGGTCTGGCGCCGTGGCCAAGCGATGCGCAGTTTTGCCGTCGCCTGCGCACAAGGGGGTCCCCTTCTCGCGGTCATAGGCTTTGTACTGGATGCCAATGCCGTTCTCTGCTTTGTTGAAGAACATGGTGATAGGCACTTCCACGACTTTGCCCGCCTCCTTGTTGGCCACCACCGACTCCAACACCTTCGCCTGAATGGGATGCGGCGCGAGTTTGGGGGCGCCAGCCTCGACAGGCAGATGCGTGCGAGCGCAGATGACCATGTTCGGGCTGGTCTTGAGCGTGTCAGCTTCGCCATCCACGTCGACGCGAATGACGCCCTGAACAAAGGGTGCGATGGAGATGCGATTGAGATTCATGGTGTGTTGGCTACGTGAGTGATGGGGTGCTTCAAAACATCAAAACACGCGGCGCTCGTATGTCAAGGGCGCTTCGAGGGCTTTTTAGGCGTTGCGCCATCCTACAGTGACTCCATACATGGAGCGATGTCGTTGAGCACGCAAAGGATGTCGTCCAAACCGCGTAACCCAATCTGATGCCTGCGCACAGTGAACTGAGTCAGGCCCTCGTTTTCGTCTGCCAAGCTCAGCGTAATCTTCACGACATCGGGGGTCGTCGGTACCAGGCCGACCATCCAGCCGGTGATGGGGACCACCTGGTGAAGCTCGTTGAGCCAAACGCAAACACCATCCGTGACAGCGAACTGAACGCGATCAGGAGCGAGCACGGTGCAAGGCGGAGTGTCATCCTCACCTTGAAGCGAGAAACGTACAACATCGCGAAGTCGCTTATCTCGCAATGTTGTGGCCTGCCCCATAGAGAGCCAACCGAGTTGACTCGTCAGGACCATGCTGACGAACCCCAGGCGCGGGGCGTTTTCAGGTAGCAGGATTTTCTCGGCGACAGTGGTCAACCGCACTTGTTCGTATCCTGGCACCGCACGGTGGAGATGACTTCGAATGATCTTCGACTGCCACGTACCAACCCAATCGAATGGGCGAACGCCATTGAAGATGATCTTGGAGGACTTGGCCGGAAGCCACTGGTCAAGAGCTTCGCCGATGGGGTGACTGGCCCTTTTCCACGCATCGGCGTTGTCCACCACGCAACCTGCATGGTCGATGAGAGGCATGAGGAACAGTTCGGAATATCGCGACTTGTTGTCGATACGGAATGCCAGTCGCGAAAGACGGGTAGCGACGATCTCGTGCGCCTCTTCCTGGTCGCCCTGTTGGCGCACCAGGTCCCACATCTGCGCGTCGTTGCTACTACGGATCGCTTCATCCAGTTGCGACTGCCAGAGGTTGGCGTCAAGGGGACGAAGAGTGTTCATGCCGGGTGCGTGCTGAATGTTGGTCTGTGTCATGGGTTGTTGTTGGATGGCTTGCCTGATTAAGGTATCACGTCGATTTCGACCTTCAAGGTCCCCAGTCACTGGAAAACCAGTCGTTGACGCGAACCAGTTCGATATCTTTTGTGCGTTTTTGCACAACACGGCCTTGACAACAGAGCGCGGCGTGTTTTCATAGATCGAAGCCCGCACACGCGCAGGCGCAGAACACCAGAGAGCACGCAGACACATGGACACTTTCACCGACTTCGCAGACGCCCTGACCATGGCCGCTGTTGCCACTCAGGAAGAGCAAGCCACCGCTGGGTTCTCCCCCGGCTCCTTCCTGTACAAGGACTTGCCGGCGCACGTGTATCACGCGGGCCGCGAATCACTCAGCTGTTCGTTGCTAAAGCCTCTCCTGATTTCGCCAGCCCATTTCAAGACCGCGCTCGTTCAACAGTACACATCCAGTAGCGCCAAGGACTTTGGGTCACTGCTGCACCTGCTGCTTCTGCAGCCCCACCTCGCCGGTCAGGAAGTCGCGGTGTACCCTGGTATTGGCAACGGCCGTGACCGTGCCTACAAGAGCTTCCTCGAAGCCAATGTGCTCAAGCTGGTCGTTGATGAGCCCACGTTCTCCGAGGCGCGCGCGTTGGCTGCCAAGGTGCAGGAGACGACTTTCAAGGGTCGCAAGATCGGTCTGTTCTTGGAAGAGGCACTTACCGAGGTCAGCATCTACTTCACTGAGCCCACGACTGGCTTGAAGCTGCGCATCCGGCCCGACATCTACCATCCCGACATGACTCTGGATCTCAAGTCAACACGGCACGGAACAGTCGCCAAGTTCGGGCGTGACGCGGTTGAAATGGACTACGACCTTCAGGCGTTCATGTATTCGATGGGCCGTTCGCTCTACGAGGGAAGCGCCACACCCAAGCCCTTTGTGTTTCTGGCGGCAGAGACGAGCGCGCCCCATTCCATCCATCGCCTGACGGCTAGCGAGTCATTCCTCACCAATGGCGCGAAGAAGTTTCAGGAGTGCCTGTCCATCTACAAGGCGTGCACCCTGACGGACCATTGGCCGGACCTGAGTAGCGAAGGCGAGATTGAACTGGATCACTGGCACCAGTACACGCCCAGCCGTGCCTGGATGCAGGGCGCAACGGTCTGAAATGGTCATGTTCCCCATGAATGCCGGTTGCTACTCCTGGGAAGGTGGCACAAATGATCAAGTTCGCGTGCGCCTCGACTTCCAACCAGGCTACAAATTGGACGTGGACGTTTGGTGGAAGAGTAAAGATGCAACCCCCTGCCTGCGCCTGTGGGTACCTCTTCAGCACCAGTCCGCCCGCTTCGGTGACCTGACTGGCAACGGATACGGCAGCAAATTGCACCGCCGAGGCTTTGGCACTTTCGCCGTTAACTTGGCAGTGCAAGTGCTGCAAAAAACCTACGAGCCAGACGCCCCTGTTTCGGGCATCCTCTCCAACCCCTCCGATCCAACGGACCAGAAAACGCGGCTGGAGCATGCTAGACGAATGTTTTGGTCCCAGTTTGGACTGACTGTCAGCTCAGGTCACTACGAGCAGCTGGCCGGCACGGTCGGTGGGTTGCGGTGCGTGCATGAAGGGCTCGTTGCAGGCCAGTTCAGCAGGTACCTGGATCTGTGCAACTTTTCTGCATGCAAGTGAGCGTGTGGGCGTCACTCCGCTGCAATTCCGCTGACAGGTGGAGAGTACTCAGCGCGAAGGGTCCGCCCGTCGCGGAAACCAGTAGGCGACCTGAACCCCCAGGGGATACAGCGGCTCAGGTTCCGTCGCTGCGAGATCCTGCCAGGACGCACGTTTCTCAATCATGGCCAGCGCGGAGATCGCACCAAGTCCAGCATCGCGAATGTGATGTCCCTCGCCTTGCAGGTCTTGAATGGCAGCGAATTCGTGGACATCGGAGCAGACCCTCAACAGGGCCTTGGGATGTGCCTCAGTGATTGCTGCAGCCGGCCATTTTTCATTCACAAGCCGTGCAGCTATCGCACCCTGAACCAAGCACGCGCCTTGAAGTGAGTTCACATGGCCGACAGTTCCTGCTTGGCCTCCAGCTGCGCAGACCAGCCTTCGGACGTGAACGTCGGCGCGGCGGTCGCCCGAGGAAGACCAAAAGAGTGGCGCATCGATTCCCACAGCTGCCATTTCACAAGTGAGGTTGTTCTGGACCTCCGTGATGGCGGCCTGGGCGCTGCTGCAAACACCCCCGGACAAGAACCGAGGTGCTGCAAATGTGCCAGCGGCAATTACCCAGCCAAAAGCGTTGTTACCCCCAGGATCAAGTCCAACTACCAGCACGGCGGCCTTCGAATGATTGAAATGCACAAATCCCGCTTCTGATCTGTCACAGAGAACGCGGTTCTAGCCCATGCGCGGCGGCTTGCTCTTGACCTCGACAATAGGTTCGAGTCTTGGCTTGGGCGCATCTCGTGTGCAGCAACATACGTGGCCGCATTCAGCGCATGTACAGGACTGCAAGCAAGAGGGCATACCGCGAGGCCGCGTGTGATCTTGAAGGTGCTCTTCGTAGAGTGGCGCGTCGCATGCAGAACAGAAATAATTCCCGTCATCGTCGTATTTGCATTCGCTGGAGGGCTTTGTGTCCAAGTCAACTCCTTGTCGGTTTAGATCATGTTGAACGCAGGGCAAGACAACTCGAACCTCACAAGACCGTGGAAACAGCAGGCAACAAAGTGCTGAAACGACGCTTTGTCGGTCGCAGCAAAAAGTGACTTTTTCCAGGAAGCAAGATGGCCTCGCATGGACACGCCATACGGGCGGACGTGACGCCCAACGTCAGCGCTTGGTGGTCAACCGTTTGACAGTGCGCGGTGCCGAGCTGGTCACCGCTTTAATCCTGGCGGCCTTCTTCAAATAGACCGTGTCGTTCACGATCTTGAAGTCTTCGAGGAAACCAACATCCACCAACTTGTCCAGCGCCGTTTTGAGGTTGCGGCGGAATGTGCTGAGTGGGGCCCCTGATTGGGACAGTTCATGCAGCTTGCTCACTGCCAATGGAATGGGTTCACGGTGGCTGGAGTAGAAGGCATGGAGCCACATTGCAACAGCGGCTCTTGGTCCGATGCGCTTGCGAGTCTCCCATTCCAGCATGGTGGTCGTGTCGTCCATGAACAGAACTGACACCCGAGGCTCAAAACGCACCATCCATTTGGTCTTGCCGTTGTCGTCGGCATCTGCCCATGCGTACTCTCGAATCAGCGACCCACTGTACCCCTCTGAGCTGTCCTTTGAGGTGATGTTGATACCTGTAACCTTCAAGCGAGCGATCGACTCCTTTGCGCGTGTGTACGACTCTGAGTGCATTCGCCAGCCCAAGTCGGTAACCAACTGGTAGCCCGTGAAGCGGACCTTGTCTGACATCTTGTTGTCGCGTGCAAGATTGATCAAGCTGAGCCAGACACTCAGGTCATCCTGCTGGAGCTCTTGCCCGGTGTAGTTGATTTCGTAGTTGCTCAAACTGCTGACATGCAGGTTGGGCAGGTACTCTCGCTTGGTCGTGGTCCTGACACTGAACAAGCCACTACGGATGAACGGGTTTGGGACGCCTCGGTGTTCGTCATCCCACCAGGGGAAGCTCTCCTGCATCACCCGTGCTTCGAAATCGATCTGCTTCTTCTCGAGCAGCGCCGCCGAACGGGCCCGTACAGCTTCAAGCGATTCTTCGTAGCTCCTGCTCCGTTTGACCCGCGCCTTTGTTTCAGTAGGTTCAACAACCTCGCCAGCCAGATCAACCTTCTTCACGGACTGCCCGATCTTCGGCACCAGCTGGGACAGTTGCTCAAAGTCGAGGTTGTTGATTTTGGGAATTGGCTTTGCAGACATGCAGGCTCCAGAAGAGTTTTCCAATTAGACCGGAGTCAGATCGCGTTGGTCAACGCACGGTACTAGCGGAGCAGCACGATAAATCCCCGGCTTCTTTTTCATTCAAAAAAAGAACGCTGCGCTAGCTCACATGGTGGTGTTCTCCACAGGTGCCGCCGACTAAAGACAGATTTAATAAGGACTTCCAAAACACTTAGGGTCTCGCAACACCAGTGTTTATGCGGGCTGCAGGTCGATTCGTGTGCTGCTTCGCTACTAGCGCAACAGCACTCCGCTATTAGCGGTATGGCACCACGCTACTAGCGATGTGGCACTGCGCTATGGCTTCACAGATACTTATCCACAGTGGTGAACGTGCCGTTCAGCTATTAGCGGAGCAGCACGTTTTGCAGATCGCCTGTTGGCAGCATGCCTCATCGTCCTTCTGGACTCTGTGCGGCCAGCCCAGTTTGCACCGCTTGTGCGCACAGACTATTAGCGCAACAGCACGATTTGGCGGTGTTGATAGCGATATGACAGCACCGGCCACCCACGCACGGCACAGCCTGGCACCGCTCTTTTGCTCTCTGCTCATGAACTACTAGCGGAGCAGCACGCACGCTCCAGTCTGTACGTCGGCTTCAGGAATGCCCTGAGCAGCGGTGACCAACTATTAGCGGAGCAGCACGATCGGTCTTCCCTTTTCCATGGGAGCCTGTTGGGACCTCCTGGTCTACGCAGGTACTAGCGGAGCAGCACGATTACCACTCGCGCCGCGCACGTTCCCTGCGGCGTCCATCGCCCAGTGGTGATTGTTTCCCCGCCCACTACTAGCGGAACGGCACGACCCATGGCGCGAAGCCGGTCGACGGGAGCGATCTACAGATGGTCAAGGGTACTAGCGGAACAGCACGATAGCGGATTGCGCTCAGCCGAAGGTCTGGGCGGTGTCATGCAGTTAGCTGGCCGCAACCGGCGAACTACTAGCGCAGCAGCACGATCACTGCTCGCTCAGTCGCTGCACTACTAGCGGAACAGCACGTCGCAGGCTGGGATTGGCCCGAATGAGTTGTTGGCCGGGCAGCTCACTGGAAGAATCATCGAGCAGGGTGTGGCGCGCGATCTTCGACTGCAGGCACTACTAGCGGAACAGCACGAACAATTTATCAGTTGCCAGTTGCGCTGGGCCGGTCGACCGGTTGCCGTCGAACTGAAACTATTAGCGCTGGTGCACGGGTGTGGGATCCAGGGGGTTTGTTCGTCCTTTCCCCTATGAAAACCGCACTGTGGCAAAGGCTCCAACTACTAGCGCTGCAGCACGGCTGGTATCGCGACATGAATGCCGAACTACTAGCGCTGCAGCACGGCATATGCAGCGCGAAAAAGGGTCGAAACAGGCGTGCTGGCGGTTGGTGTAAGTGGTTACTATCGCTGAATGTCGCTAATTTCAACAACATCACGGTTTTGGATTCTGGCATCGTGCGCCAGAGCTAATAGTTGGTTGAAAACAGCGCGTCAATGGGGGATACGACCCCAAAACCACCCATAGCTTCGTGACCGCCCGACCAAAGCGTGCAGCAGCGCTAATAGTTGGCACCGGTCTGCGACCCCCAAACAACGGCGGCCTGGCCGATCAGGGGCCAGGCCGCACGTGGGCACAGTGCCGCGTCAAAGAACCTGCTGCCCAGCCAAGATGGACTCAACGCGGCGCTTGAGTTCTTCAATCTCCTCCTCGCTCAGGCCACGAAAGCTCATGCTGAACTCGCCGCGGGACGGAACGATCTTGATGGCGCCCTTGTGTTGGCCGTACTTCACCGGGACGCTGTCGCCCCTCACACGGGTCTTCGGTCCGTCAATCTTGGAGCGCACCAGCTCGATCGTTTGCTCACGGCCCAGGCCCTTCTTGATGACTGTGTTGGCCACGTCCTCAGCGATGGCCTCCAGCTCATCCATGTTCGTCTCACTGGCCTTGCCGAAGATGTTGCTGATCTCGTAGGCGACTGCGAGGGTGGCCGTCTGAGGGTGTTCAATCATCAGCCTGCGCAATGGCACCGGGATGCGGTTGAGTCCGAGCGTTTTGGACACGGTTGAAGGGGTTAGAGCGAGACGCTGGGCGAGCTCGTCCTGCGTCTTGTAGTCGCCCCTGGTGAGCATCTCCGACCAGCGCACCGCGTCATCGAACGGGGTTTGCGCGCTCCGCTCGATGTTGATTCGACGCGATGCCTCGTACTCTTCTGCCCCGCTGGCAGGAGCCTCTCGAATGACTACCCGCAGCGTGGGGATCTTGCGGTCAGCACAGGCATTGAAACGCTTTTGCCCGTCCACGATCACCACGGTATCGCCCTTGACGTAGCCCAGCGCCGGCACCTCTTGGCCGTTGCGTGCAATGCTCTCGGCCGTTTCGTCGATCTCTTCAGGGTTGTAGTAGACCCTGGCGTTGTTGTCGCTGCGGGACAGGAGTGCCAGCGGCAGCTCGTAGGTAGAGCCGATCCTGAGGTCACTGACCGTCATAGTCTTGACGTTGAAGGCGACAGCCTGGTGTCCCTCGCCGGTGATCGGGCTCGCGCCGGGCGCTGTGTCGAGCAGCACGGCAGTGGGCTTGGCACCGGCGCCAAGTGCGTCGAGCATTGCGTTGCCGTCGGAGTTGGGCCGGATGCCCAGGCTAAGGTTGGGTTTGATTTTCTTGGACATGGTGTGCGACTCCGATCAGGTTTGCGGGTAGGCCGTGAACGCCTCCTGGATGACGGCAAGGAACTCCTGCTCTGCCTTATCCCTCGCCGCTGGCGGCATCTCGAAAATGTGGCGGCCGAGCTTGTGTGCATCGCGCCAGACTCGCCGATCCCGGATCGAGTTCTGGAGCACCTTCCCGGTCGGCAGAGCGGCCTGGAGCACTTCAATGGCGTCTTGTCCCTCGGTTGAGTTCCAAGCGCCTGGCACAGCGTTGATCAAGAAGCACAAGGGAATGTGGCCGTTTTTGTGTTTGCTGTGGGCCGTGTTCAGGGCTGTGGCCATTTCCAACGAAGACATCAGGTCGCCCTGCCCCACCCTGGTTGGCGCAATCCACAGGTCAGCGATGCGCGCGAGCTCTGCGAGGCCAGCGTAGTCGCGCGCGCCCACATCCACCACGATTGCGTCGTAATCCTGAGCAATGGCGACGATCTCTGGCGCTGGATTGGAGGTCTTCTCCATGACGCGAAACGGAAGTGGTCCGTCGGTCCCACGCAGCGCGCCCCATTTGGATGACGTTCGCTGGGTATCGGTGTCCACCAGCATGACACGAGCCGCCCTCTTCTTTTTCCCTTCGGGGACGGTCTGATGCGTGGCGATGTAGGCAGCTAGGTTGAACGCGATTTGGCTCTTGCCAACGCCGCCTTTTTCAGCGCCGATGATGATGATCATATTTACTCCTATATTGCAGCGCATAACAACAACGTATCGCTGTGATGTTCAAGGTATCCCACTTGCTACCATTGTCAAGGCGCCGTGATCGTTCGTCCAGTGAATAACTGAAACTTTTCTAAGATAGTTATGGGTACGGCGGAGTCCGTTGGTTGTAGGCATCGGCACGGGCCTCGACTCGTTGTCGGAGACACTGTTTTACCAAGACGTTAGTTCCCTGCCCAAGTGGTTTCCCCGGGGAAACTTTGAGGGGAAGCCAGCCACCTTGTTTGCGATCAAAGTCATGCACTCAGAGTTATCCCATAGTTGGTCACCTATGGCTTCCCATAAATGGTCACCGATGCTTCTGGGCTTCGTGGCGGGCGTCGAGTTTAGGCGAGCCCCAGCTGGAAACACAATTGCGGCTAAGAAGTTTCCCTGGGGAAACTTTTCTGTGCTGACCTCATTTGTTCTGTTGGCTGATGCAGTGGATGAGTGACCGCGTACTGGTGGGGTGGTTCCTGACGGTTTGCGTCTCTAGGTCGGTCGTGAGTCTCGAAGGAAGTTTCCCCGGGGAAACTTTTTGACTCTTAGGGTGTTTGGCAACTCGGGTCGGGGCGTGGTTTCACTTGCAGATGAGTTCGCCGAGGTCCTTGCCACCAGTGGGGTCTGATGAATGAGTTGACCCCCCCGAATACGAGTGCAATGTGCCCCATCATCACCGGGGCCTCGAGGTGCAAGACCCTTTCGAAACGATGCGCCCTGACCGCTTTGATCCTGGCGGAGCCATGCTCTGGGCACAGGCACAGGCACAGGCACAGGCACAGGCACAGGCACAGGCACAGGCACAGCCACAGGCACAGGCACAGGCACAGGCC
>NZ_JBLYYB010000142.1:0-22990 GCF_048549895.1 Hydrogenophaga sp. | reverse complement strand
GCCACATCGCTCAGCAACGATGCCACCTTCGTGCCCACCACGGAGCCTTGAGCAAGCAGTTCGGCCTTCTTGCTTGCCGAAATCACGACCTCGCGGGTCGCGCGGGCCTGCGCCAGCGACACCGAATCGGTCTTGCTCGTGACCAGCAGCGAAGTCGCATCGGTTTCAATGGATCTGCCCTGCGCCGAAGCCGCCAGGGCGGTGTTACCCACGCTGCCCTGCGCCGTCACAACGATGCCACCAGTGGAACTGGCGACAGTCATGTCGGTGACGCTGTCACCGCCGTCGAGCACAGAGCCAGTGGTCGTGGACACAACAATCGCGCTCGACGAAGTGTTGTCGCTGCGAATCCCGGTCAGGGTGATGTCGCCCGTGGCCGAAAGCACGACCGAACCCGTTCTGCCGTCGACCGACGCACCATCGGCGATATTGATTGTTCGACCCTGCAGCACCAGATTGCCCGACAAGTTCACCAGGTCGGCATCGGCTTCCAGCGACAGCGCCTGCGTGCCCGCGCTCAGGGTCAGACCATTGGAGGTCGTGAGTTGACCGCCAATGGCCAACCCGGCCAGGCCCCCATTCAAGGACAACTGGCCGGTGCCGGCGCTGGCCGTGCGCACGCGCAGCACGCCGCTGCTGCTGCCCAGGTGTACCGATCCACCGGCCACAGCGCTGAGCACGGCGCCATCCAACGAAGTCTTCACGGTCATGGGCAAAGTCGCCTGGCCCACGTCGCCGCCAGCAGCGAAGGAGATGTTGGTGGCGTCCACCGCCTGGGCACGCGTGCCCCGGTCGTCTAGGATGGAATAGCCAGAACTGATCACTGCATTGCCTACGGCCGACACCTGCCCGATCCGCAGCGACGAAGTAGCCGACCCCAGATAGGCGTTACCGCCCGTAGTGGCCACCAGCTTGGTGCCGGTCTTGGCGAGTACGTCCACCGCCTTGGCTGTGGTGCCGATGGAGCCGGCCGCTGTCAGCGTCACCCCGCGACCGGCCACATTCACGTTGACAACGTCGTCGCTGGTGTCGGTGAGGGCGCCACGCGCGACTACCACCACACCACGCGATGCATCCAGCTGGCTCAGGCCCACATCGTCGGCGGCCACATAGATGTCGCCCGTTTGTGCCTGAAGCGTTGTGCCGCTGGCCATCGTGAAGTCACCCGTGCCCGAGGCCTCAGCGTCAATGCGGCCCAGCGCCGTGACATCGTCCACCACGCGCAAGCCGCCTTGTGCTGCATACAGGTCTAGGTCCAGCCCCGACGACAGTGCGCCCACGGTCAACCCGGTTTCTGCGCCGTGCAGGTAGATGGAGTAGCCAAGGGCGCTGCTGGCATTCACACCGCTGCTCAGGCTGGACTTGACCCGCATCGGGTTGAGCTCCGTGCCCACCGCGCCGCCCAGAGCGGTCAGCGTGATGCCGTCGGCCTCGATAGAGCGCGTGCGCTCACCACGCGCATCGATGATGGACCCCGATGCCGTCAACGAAACAGAGGCCGGTGAATACACATCGGCCACCCGCATGTCGCCGGTCTGACCGAGCCAAATACCATCTTGTGCGCGCGCCACCAGGGTCGCTTGGCTCGGCGTTCCACCACCTGTCAGGGTGAGCGTCACCGGTTTGAGCGCGCTGCCGATCGAGCCGGACGCTGCTTCGAGAATGGCCTTGTGGCCCTGGATCACCGAGCCGCCGGTGTTGGCGGCATTCAGGATTGATCCACTCACCTTGATCCGCACTTCGCCGGCGCCGATCACCTGCTCCAGGTTGGCGTCGCCGCCGGTCGGGTAGGCGTCCGTGGTGTCCGCCCCCAAGTACACAAAACCGTTCGAGTTGACGTTCAGTCGGTTGGACAACACGTTGAATGTGTCCTTCTTCACCACGGTCAACAGCCAGTTCGTCTTGTCCAGGCTCATGTCGTCTGTCTCAGCCGACATGATGGTGAGCCGGTCGTCGACGGTGAGTCCGCCCGCCTTGCGCAGATCGATGGTGACGGCTCCATCATCGCGCCCAATCTTGCCGCCGGGACGAAGCACCACCCGGTTGCCCACCACATTGGGCTCTTCAATCCGGGTCTGTGTGTCGGTGGACGACTTGGAGAAGATGGCATTGGGCAGCGGGCTCTGCAGCTCTGCATCGCTCCAGGTCGAGAGCGCATCCACCGCCGGGCGGCCAGCCAGCAGGTAGGCAGCGTTCACCTCGTCAATCACGAGGGCGTCGTTGAGCTGGTATCGCGTAGCTCCGTAAAGGGCGTCAAGGTCCTTCACCTCTTGCGTGCGAGCGGCCTCCAGACTGGTGATCTGCGCCACGGACAAGCCCGACTGCGCGAGTTGTGCCCGCTCGGCATCCGAGTACACAAATTCGTAGGTGTCAGCGTTCAGGCTGTCAGCGGTGTAGGTGACGGCACCGGTAGCCGGGTCCACCGAGGTGACGGTGGCATTGCGCAGCGCCCAGTACCGGCGGAACTGACTGCGCGTGGTGCGCAGGGTCAGCTGGCGACTGTCTTCGGCGCTGTTGCCCTGCAGTGCCGCAGCGTCCCACAGCGCAAGCAGTTCCTCTTCGGTGCGCACGTCGCGGGTTTCGTTGCGGTTGTTGTCGATCAGATCGCCACCGGCCTGAATGTAGACATCACCCCCGTTGGATGCGATCTGGTTCACCCACAGGTTGCCCGTGGCCTGCTTCAGGGCAATGCCGCGCGCCGCGGTGGCTGTGATACCACCGCCAGACGAGTCCTGCGTCTGGATATTGAGCGTAGACAGGACTGTGCCATCGGCATTGAACACACCGATACCACCTCGAGGCGCGGAGAGCTGAATTCGGCTGCCGATCACATGCACCGTGTTCGGGTTGACACCCACGATGTCTTCATCACCCAGCAACCACACCTTGCCGGTGGTCGACACCTGGTTGATGCGCAGCGCGCCCCCCAAGCTCTGGAAAGAAATGTTCCCGCTGTCAGACTGGGCAGTGAATGAGCCGGTTCCCGTGATCACGTTGATCGGCGCGCCCTCGGTCCCAATGCCGGTTTTGGCATAGAAGCGCAGATCATCACCTGTTACGGCAGTACCACCGCTGAGCTGTTCGATGGACCCGTTGTAGGAACGTATGGATACCAGGCCGCTGTCGTTGGTGATGCTGCCCGAAAGGCGAACGCCCGCATTGCTCTTCACATCGATCAGGCCTGTGCTGTAGCCGACGAATTCGATGGCAATCGGGTGATCGGCGCGGACACGCTGAGTAAACACGTCTTTCTTGCCCACTTCCGTGCGGTAGTCCACGTAGTAGGTCTTCTTGAAACACAGAGGTCCGCACTTCTTCCAGCTGCGGTAGTAGGTCTCTTCCTCTCCGTCGGTCACAAACGTCTGCGTGCTCATCGTGAAGTTCTGGCTGGGCGCGCCTGACGTGGTCACGTAGATGCCCTCGGGCATCGCTGTGGCATCTTTCGTGACGATGTCGATGCTGTTCCACTTGATGGAACCCAGGTTGATGGCGCCCCAGAGAGCCGAAGACTTCTGATACCAGTAGCGCTTTTCCTGGTTGAACTCATAACCCGCCGACCACACGTAGGTGCTGTTGGTGACTGGCGCGTAGCTGAAGGTGGCCAAGCGGCTGCCGCTGGGCGAGGCCAGCGTGGAGGCGCTGGAGCGCAGCACCGCGGCGCCGGCGCCTCGCCCCGCCGTGGTGGTGGAGCGGAAAGCACCCGTCGAACCGCGCTCGTAGGTGGTCACCTCATACGAGGTGATGCGACCAGCCGTGTACACGGGCCGGTTCAGGTCGGTGATGCGCACCACGCCCGCGTCCCCGCCGGTGTCCAGGCCCAGCAAATCGATGCCATAGTTGGTCTGGTTGTCGATGTTGAAGCGGGCGTATCCGTCCAGCGCGCGGATCACGCCGCCGCCGGTGTTGATGATGGAGCCCACCAACTCGACCAGGCCTCCAGTGACTTCGGTGGAAGCCACTTTGAGGCGGTTGTCCTCGGCGTCGTAATACACCACAGGTTCACCGCGTCGCGTCGTCACGGACGCGAGTTGTGCATCTCGCTGAGACTGGGTGATGGTGCCGTTGGCAAACTGCTTGTTGATTTCCGATTCGTTGTCGGTGGAGCGCCGGCCCGACACCTGCACCAGGGAAGATCGACCCTGAGCGAGATAGCTGCCCCGGTTGGCGGTCCACTGGGCTTCCCAGTTGTTGATGGTCGTGCCCACGCTGGCCTGCGTGAGCGTCACGCCGTAGTCGGACTGGCCGGACTGCACGGTGCCGTTGATGTTCAGGTAGCGCGCACCCAGGAAAATGCCGCCACTGGCGTAAATGCCGCCGGTGCCATTTTTCAGGCAGCTGGCATTGAAGCTCGTCGCGCTGGGTACGCCGGCACGGGCCGTACCACAGCGCACCACGCCCATGCTGTCGAGCTTCCTCTGCTGATCGTCGTTGTAGGCCACGGCGTAGATCGATTCGGGAGAACCACCCACGGATTGGCTCACCGACGGCGAGGACAGCACGAAGTTTTTACCCGCATTGACCTGCACTTCCAGGCCATCAAGGCGTGGCATATAGTTAGCGTCTTCCTGCGTCACCGAGATGCTGCCCGCTGTGTTGTTCAACAGGATCGGGCCCAGCTTGTTGTAAACCAGTCCGTTGACGCGAATCTCCGGCGCGCGCATCTGGTCTTGTCGCAAGTCTGCCCAGCTGCCATCGGCTGCAGTGGCGATCACGGCCGAGTTCGACACCAGTCCGGTGGACACGTAGTTGTTCGTCACCTCGATCGTGGGCAACTCCTCGCCCACGCCCCCGCCGGCCGCGGCGCGTGTGTCGATGCTGTCCACCGTGATGGCCAGACCGGTTTTGGTGTCGCGGTTGAAACTGGCGATGTCCGCACTGGCCTTCAGGTAAGTCCCGTTGTACTTGGCAAAGCCACCCGAGCTGTCGATGATCAGATCCTTCACCCGCACGTTCATCGGGCTGTTGTTCTCGATCAGGATCTCGGAGTCAGCGCGCGCCGTGATGCTGGCGCTGCCTGTGACGTTGTTGCCAAACAGCTCCACGTTACCGCTGCCCGCGCGAACATTCTGGAAGGTGATGAAGGTGCCTGGCACATTCTCTTGGGCAATGATGCGACTTTGACCGGTGTCGGGGTCGGTTTCCAGCGCTGCAAAGCCCTCGCGCAACAGCGATTCCAGGTAGAAAGCAATTTCCGCCTCGACAAAGGCCCGCACTTCCGGAATCGAGCCGTAGTTCTTGAGCTGAGCGTACAAGGTGTCGAGGTACGCCGCGCCGGTGGCGGCAAGGTCTTCAGTGCCAATGCTGTAGCGGATGTTGCCCTCATTGACAGCCAAGCTGCCGTTCTCTGCGATGACCACCCGTTGCTTGTTGCCAAAGCCGGCTTCGATCACGCCGCTGAGTGCCACGTTGGCGTTCAGTGTCTTGGAGGAGCTGCCGTATTCGCTGCTCACACCCACCAGCTCACCCACGTCGCGCGTCCAGTCGTTGACCTTACCTTTGCCTTCCACCACGTAGCTGCCGGCAATACCGCCGAGCTGGATCGTGCCGCCCGAGCGGACCGCGTCACCGCTCACGGTGACGTTGTTGTTCAGGTTCAAGGTGGCCTTCACGTCGGGATTGACCGACACCGGCACGGCCGCGTGGTTGAACAGATCGGCGCGCGCAGTCACAAAACTCTTGTTACGCCAGAAGTCACGGTCCTGACCGGCCAGCAGGGTGACCGTACCCTCAGCCACCAGGTTGGTATCGACCCCCACCGTGACCTGGTTGGTCACAGTGGCCAGCGCCAACGCGTCCCCCTGGGCTCCCGCGGCCGCGCCGTAGGTCTTGGTGATGGTGTTGGCTTCAATGTCAACGTACGACAAGGCATTGATGTAGACCACGCCCGCCACATTGATGGCGTCGCGCGCGCCGAGTTTGGCGTTGGCGTTGGCGTTGGAGCGGATCTGGGTGTCGACCAGGGCAATGGGAATAGCCCCGCCCAGATCCAGCCGTCCCACCGACGAGCCACGCAGTTGGTTGTAAGCACGCAGCTCCAGCAGACCGGTGGTATCGCCACCCAGGTTCAGGATGACGTCATCACCGATTTCGGCCGTGGCCGTGCCGTTGATGACCGTGATAGCGCTCGCACCCGCGCCCGCGATCACCCCGCCGCCGCCCCCACGTGCGCTCTCGGCGCCGAGGTCGTTTCGCTCCACATCGTTGTTGGCCAGCACCCGGAGTTGTGCGCCTGTCAGGATCGAACCGTTACCCAGTTTGGCGGTGGCCGATCCGTTAAGGGTGGCGGTCGTGACCGCGCCCGAGCCGCCAAAGGCAGACGCGTTCGTCGTCTCGGCCTGGCTGTCATAACGCACCTTGCGGTCTGCACTGAGCGTGGTGGTGCCCACCACCGTGAGGCCTGCCACAGCTGTGGAGGCGGTGGCGCTCACATCCTGGTCGTGCACCACACGCGCATCGGCGCCCGCGCCCGCTACCACGCCTCCGCTGCCAGCCACAGCGTCAGCGTCCACGCTCTCGTCGCCGCGTGCGCTCACCGTGAGGTTGCCCGCCACGCGCCCTACGAGCGCGCCCGCCGAAACGTTCACCGAGGTATGGCTCTCGGCCGTGGCCAGCGCCACGCCTGCACCGACAAAGCCCAAGCCCACGCCGGTGGCGTCGGATGTAATGCGCATGGAGTCGTTGGCCGAAATGCCCATATCGCCACTCGCACCCAGGGTCGCACCACTGCCGAGGCTGACCGAGGCCGCGCCGGTGTTGTTGGACGTCGCAGCGGCTCCCTGCAGACCCAGCAGCAGTCCACCGCCACCCGCCACCGCCTTGGAGGTCACAGACGAATCGCCCGCACCCAGCACCGCCGTCACCAGTAAATCGGCACCGCGCAAGGTGAGCGCACCCAGCGCCGTTACCTGTACCGACGTGTCAACGTTGGACTGGGCCACCGACACACCCAACCCAGCGGTCCGTCCCACTGATACGCCCGTGGCGTTCGTGCTGGCGCTGGGGTTGGCCTTGGCGGATAGCACCAGATCACCTGCACCGGCATCGATCACGGTACCGCTGGCCAGGGTGAGCGAAACCGTACCGCTATCGCTGGCGGACGCACCCGCGCCCGAACCGGCATACACGCCTGCCGAGCCGCCCGTGGCCTGCGCCGACGCCGAGGCGTTGCGCTCAGCACTTGCGGAAAAGCCCTGCCCGTTGTGGATGCCCGACAGCGTGGTGCCAACGGCGCCTGTTTGCGAGGCGGTGGCCGTGACCAACCCCACCGACAAAACGCCCGCCGTGCTGCCCACGGCTTCGCTCAGCAACGAGGCTTCGTCCAGCGCTTTGACGCTCACCGCACCGCCCGCGCTGAGTTGACCGGCCAGCACCGCCGTGTTGGCGGTGGTGTTGGAGGCCACCGACACGGCAGCGCCCACACCCACAAAGCCCCCGGCGCCGGCGATGGCGCGGCTCTCAATTGCCGGCTTGCCGCTGCCCGGCGTTCGCACGCCGGACTCGATGTTCACGTCACCGGCCACCGCCATGTCGCCCACCGATACCCCTGCATGATTGGCGCCACCCAACAGGCTCACCGCCACGCCTGCGCTCACACCCGCGAGACCGCCTGCGGCGATCGCGCCCGCGTTGTTGTCCACCGCCGTGCGGTCCAGGCTGGACACCGACACCGACCCCGCCACGATGGACTGGGCGGCCACCGTGGCGCTGGTGCGGTGGTTGCCGGAAGCTCCCGAGAAGGCTCCCTCTGTGTTGTAGCGGCCGCCGTCGTTGAGGGCCGTGGTCTCCGACGACGACAAAGCCGTGCCCGTGCCCTGTGCACGGTCGGACTGCGTGGCCGTGTTGATCTGGCCCAGGGTGCTGCTGCTGCCGGTCAGCTCACTGTTGGCATTGCTGTCCGGCGCGCTGCCGAAAATCAGCACACCCACCGCACCGCTGACGCCCACAAAGCCACCGCCACCGCCGGTTGCCGTGATCATGTCGATGTCGGCATCGCGTGCGGCCGACACCGTCAGCGTGTCGGATACGCGCACGCTCTCGGCGTTAACCGATGCATCGACCGCACTGCGCCCGATCACCACGTTGGCCGACGCACCCACGCCGGCGACACCGCCTACGCCGATCTGCCCGGCATTGCTGTTGAGCACGATGTGTTCGTTGGCCGTCACGGACAGCGAACCCGCGCCGGACGCTTTCGTCAAGGTCGTTCGCGACGTCTCGCCTGCTCGTGTGGTCACCAGCGCGGTGAGCACACCGTCGCCCAGCGAGCGCACATCGGCGGTGTAGCTGCCGTCGGCTCCCAGCGTGGCCGTGACGCTGCGCGTGCCGTCAGACACCGTGACCACCGCCGTGCTGTCGGCTGTGGGACCAGCAGCACCCTTGAGCACGAAACGCACCGCTCCATGGTTGCGCGCATCCACCTCGTCAAAACTCGACAGGGTGGATATGCGCGTGGCGGACGGCGGTAGGCTGGCGGCCTCAGGCAGGGCGTCCAGGTCGTTGATGCCGGTCGACTTGAGCATCGTGGTGCTGGAGACCTTCTGGACCGAGTCCTCGGTCAACACCACCTGTGCCAGCAACACGCCGTCGGCCAGGCCAGACACATTGGCCGTGTAGGTTCCATCGGCCTGGCGCACGGCCGTCACCGTGGTCTCGCCATCGGTCACGGATACCACGGCCGACGCCGGGTTCACCCGGCCGTCGAGGTCGCTCAAACTGAAGCGCACGCTGGTCTGGTTGCCGGTTCCCACCAAGTCGTCAGTGGAAGCCAGGTTGATGGTCACCGGCGCGTCGCCGGCGGATGCCACCAGCCCGGTGGCCAGCGTTCGGCGACCCACCGTGGACGTGCCGGAGACGGTAGCCAGGGTGGCCCCTTCCACCACGGTGACCGTGGCACCAACCGCCACACCGGCCACACCGCCGACGGCGCCCGAAGCGCTGACCGACAGAGACTCAGTGCGGTTGTCGGCATCCACCACCACGGCACCATCGGCCATGAGGGTGGAGTCGTCCACCACCGCGCTCACAGTCGAACCGGACACCGCCACCGTGAAACTCAGGCCCACGCCCACGGCGCCGCCACCACCGATGGAGCCGGCAATCAGGTTTGCCCGGTTGGCGCCATCGGCCACCACGGAAATGCTGTGGGCACGCACAGTCGCGTTGTCGATCAGTGCGACTGTCTCGCCCCGGATCAGCACCACATCGCCACTGCCGGCCACACCTGCTACACCACCACCGGCAGCGCCTGCGGAAATTTGCGCCACTGTGCCGGTCGAGACCGCATTCACCGAAACCGCCCCCTGTGCGTTCACGATGGCGCCGTCGATCACTTCGGCACGCGTGCTGCGCTCGATCGTTTCGGTACCCACCGAACCCGAGACACCGGCGGTTCCACCAATGGCCAGTGCGGTCGCCGAGCTGGCCACCATGGCGTGGTTGGATGCCATCACATCGGCTGACTGCGCGGCAGCCGCCCCACTGCCGTCGTTGATGAAGCGCGCACTGTCGATGTACGCGCGGGTGGAGCCTCCGATCTGGTCCACGTTGATCGAGGCGCCTGCTGCGCCTGCGGCGCCACCACCGGCCACCGCCGTGAGCGCGCCGATCTGCTGGATCGACGTGGCTTGCACCGCCAGACCCTTCACCACGCGGGTGTTATAACTGGCGCCGCTCAGGACACTGTCTGACACAGCGCTGATGTTCATCAGGTCCGGGCTGCTGAGCAGCGCCGAATCCTTGACTGTGAGGCCATCGCCGAGCGCGAAGGCATTCACGTGGGTATCGGCGCCGATGATACCGGCCGACGTGATACTGGTGACGATGTTTGTCTGCACGCCGCCTGCCGCCCCCACACCCGCTGCCCCCAGGGCAACCGCTCCCGCCAGTCCGCGAATGCGGTCGCGGCTGTTGGCCGTCACTGCCACCGAGTCAGAGGCGATCACATTGGTCACAAAGCCGTCGGCACCCAGGGTGGCTCGGGTCAAGGACTCGATCACGCTGACCGCCACCGATCCCTGCACACCCACGCTGCCGGCACTCATGCCCACAGCGATGGTGTTGATCTGGTTGTCGCTCTCGGCCGACAGCACCAGATCGTCAGCGTATTGGGTCCAGTAACCCATGCCAGAGTTGAACTGGTTGAGGCCCACGCCCACCAGGCTGGCGTTGGTGTCGGTGCCGATGCGGTTGACCGCCACCGCGGCCCCCACGCTGGCGCCCAGACTGCCCGACACATTGCCGGCCAGCGAATCGATGCGGGACGCCTGGCGCGCAGCCACCGTCAGCGTACTGGTGCTGATCAGCTCCGACCCCGCCCACGACGCTGTGATGTCGTCTTCCAGCAGGTTGGTCGAGTTCGAGCCCGTGACGGCGGTCGTGCCGCTTGCTCCCGCCGCCACACCCACCGACTCGATGGTCGAAGTGGAATAGGCATTCACGCCGACCGGCCCATTAACACGCACCACGCTGTCGACCACTTCGGCTTCCACCCGCTTGCTGCTGCCGGCATTCGTCGCCGTACGGCCCAGGAAGTTCAGGGCCAGCGCCGCGCCTCCACTCGCCGCCCCACCCCCGGCCACCGTGCCGGCAAACGACTGGATGGTCGAGGTGTCGCGCGCCAGCACCGTCAACGAAGCCGCGTTCACCACCAGGTCGACAGAGTCCACCTGGGCCAGCACCGTCGAGGTGATGCCGTTGGTCGAGTTTGAGCCCGCCAGCGCCAGCGAGCCGCCCCCGGACATACCGGCCGCGACCGACTGGATGGTGCTCGACGAGGTCGCCTGCACGATCACTGCGCCGCTGGAACGCAACGCGCTATCGGCCAGGCGCGCTGTCACATCCCCGCCGATATCGTTCACCGCGACCGCAGCACCCACGGCAGCGCCGCCGGAACCGCTGACCGTGCCGGCGATCGAGAAGATGTCCGCATCGTTGTCCGCTCTCACTTCGAAGCTGCCGCCGTTGGTGAACTGAATCACGTCCAGTGCCTGCGCCTTCACGCTGGCGTTGACCTCGTTGGTGGTGAAGCTGCCGTTGACCGACGCCACACCATCGGCAGCTCCCGATGCAGCAACGGATTTGATCTGGCCGCGTAGATCAGCGTCCACCACGACGGCGGTGGCTGCGCCCAGGTCCATGTCGGACAACGTCGCATGCACCACGCTGCCAATCTCGTTGACCGCGATCGCCGCACCAAAGGCACCCGTGAGCCCGCCCGAAAAATTGCCCGCCAGTGTGCGTACGGTGGCGTCATCGTCGGCCTGCACGGTCAGAGTCGATGCACTGCCGTTGAACGATCCCCCTGACCAGGTGGCCGAGATTTCATCTTCGAGCAGGTTGGTGGTGTTGGAGCCGGTCACTGCAGCGTTACCGCTGGCGCCCACCGCCATGCCCAGAGATTCGATGGTGGAGGTAGACAGCGCCTTCACCTGCACCGCGCCGCCCGAGTTGAGCGAGCTGTTGAGCACCTGGGCTTTGACGAGTTTGCTGCTGTCGGCATTGAGCGAAGTGCGCCCCAGGAAGTTCAGGGCAAAGGCTGCGCCGCCGGCGGCTGTGCCGCCTCCGGCCACCGAGCCCGCAAATGACTGGATGGTCGAGCTGTCCAGCGCCTGCACTCGCAGGGAATAGGACGCCACCGACTGCGTCACGCTGTCCATCTGTGCCAGCACCGTGGAGGTGATCGCGTTGGTCGTGTTGGAACCCGCCAGCGCCACCGAGCCGCCACCGGACATACCCGCGGCCACCGACTGGATGGAGCCCGACGAGGTGGCCTGAACGTTCACCGAGCCGGTGGCGCGCAGCGTGCTGGTTGCCACCCGGGCGGTCACATCACCGCCCACCTCATTGACCGCCACCGCCGCGCCCACGGCCGCGCTACCCGATCCGCTGACCGTACCGGCGATCGAGAAAACATCGGCGTCGTTATCGGCGCTCACCGTGAACTCACCGCCGCTGGCGCTCTGGGTCAGACCCGACACCTGGGCTTTCACGCTCGCGTTGACCGCGTTGGTTGTGAAGCTGCCGTTGACCGACGCGCCGCCAGAGGCCGCGCCCGAGGCGGCCACTGACTTGATCTGGCCGCGCAGGTCCGCATCCACCACCACCGCAGTTGCCGCACCCAACGTCATGCCCGAGAGGGTGGCGCCGACCGCGCTGCCGATCTGGTTGACCGCAATCGCAGCGCCCACGGCGGCCGTGCCAGAGCCCGAGAAGTTGCCCGCCAGCGTGCGCACCGTGGCCGCATCGTCGGCTTGCAGCGTCAGCGTGGTGGCACTGCCGTTGAGCGAACCTCCCGACCACGAGGCGACGATGTCGTCCTCCAGCAGGTTGGTGGTGTTCGAACCCGTCACGGCCGCGTTGCCGCTGCCTCCCACGGCCACGGCCATCGACTCGATGGTCGAGGTCGACAAGGCCTTCACCTGCACAGCACCGCCCGAATTGAGCGTGCTGTCGAGCACCTGGGCCTTGACGAGCTTGCTGCTGTCGGCGTTGAGCGCCGTGCGGCCCAGGAAGTTCAGCGCAAAGGCTGCACCACCGGCGGCCGTGCCGCCTCCAGCCACCGAGCCCGCAAAGGACTGGATGGTCGAGCTGTCCAGCGCCTGCACGCGCAGCGAGGCAGACGCCACCGCCTGCGTCACGCTGTCCATCTGCGCCAGCACCGCGGATGTGATGGCATTGGTGGTGTTGGAGCCCGCCAGCGCCGCCGTGCCGCCACCAGACACACCGGCAGCCACCGACTTGATAACGCCTGACGAGGAAGCGTCCACTTCCAGCGCACCAGTGGCGCGCAGGGTGCTGCTGACCAGGCGAGCGCTCACGTTGCCGCCGATCGTGTTGACCGAGACCGCCGCACCCGCCGCGCCCGTGCCCGCGCCGCTGATGGTGCCGGCCAGAGAGGAAATGTCCGCATCGTTGTTGGCGGTGAGCTTGAACGCGCCGCCACTGCCGCGCTGGTTCACGCCCGTCACCTCGGTCAGCACGTCGGCCTCGATGGTGTTGACGGTCACGCTGCCATTGATCGCCGCCGTGCCGGCGCCGCTGCCCGACGCGGCGATCGATTCGATCGAACCCGCGAGACTGGAGGCCACCGTGACAGCCACCGGGGCCGACAGCGCGGTGTTGGCCAGCCGGGTGCGAACGCGGAAGTTGTCCGCGCCCTCGCCCACCGAGTTGATGGCCACCGCGCCACCGACGGCGCCGGTGCCGCCCGCCGACACCGCACCCGCCAGCGATTCGATGGACGAGGCGCCCGTGGAGCGCACCGTCAGGCTGGTGGCGGTGCCCGTGAGCCTGCCGCCCGAAATCTCGGCGGAGGTGTCGGAGATCATGAAGTTGCTGGACACCGATCCTGAGCCGGCGTTGTCCTTGCCAGCCGACACGGCCACCGCCAGCGTCTCGATCGAGCCCTGCGCGCTGGATTCAACCGTCACCGACTCGGCCACCACCAGATCGCTGTCAGTGATGCTCGCACGGCGAACAGCGCTCATGGTGTTCCACGCCACCGCCAATGCGCCGGCGTGGCCCTTGGACAAGGCCAGGCCACCCGCAACCGACAGGCTGCTGGCCGTGCGACCATTGGTGGCCTCGCCTGCGGTCACGCTCACTGTGCTCGCCGTGAGATCGGTGTTGTCGACCACGGCCGTGGTGACGCCGCCAACGTCGGTGAACGACATGGTGCCGGCAAACCCGACGTTACCGTCGGCTGCTGCGCCCGAGGCGGCCACCGACTGCGTGTCGCTGGTGTGCTGGGCCGACACCACCACATCGCCCGAACCCACGTCGACCGTGGCATCGCTGATCGACGCTTCGTTGCCCGCCGAGCGTGTGCTGCTGGTGTCGCCGCCCACGTTGTAGTCGCGCCCCGCCGAGAGGGTGTAGGACACCGCAGCCCCGGCGGCGTTTCCGCTGCCACCGCCCACTGCGATGCTGAGGTTGCCTGCAAGGCTGAACTGGTTGCCCACGGTCTTCGACGACACCTCCAGCCCAGCCGCCGTCACAGAGCCACCGGTTACCAAGGCGCGCGTGCGCTGCCCGATCAGGTTCACGCTGGCCGAGCCCATGCCCGAGAACTTGCCTTTGGTGGCGCCCAGGCCCACCGAAACGCCCACGATGTCGGCCTCGCTGAGTGCCTGCACGCTCACCTCACCGCCTGCGCTGATGCTGCCGTTGAGCTCGGCGTCGTAGCTGGTTTGGATGCTGTTGTGGACGTAGGACAGGCCCAAGCTGGCGGCGTTGCTGCCCAGGGTCAGGCCCAAGGTGCCCGCCACGCCGAGAATGCTCTCGCCGCCCACCGCATTCTTGAGGTCGTCCGTGTAGCCATTGCTGGTGGATGCCATCTCGTAGTCGATCATGGTCGAGCTTCGAACGGCGCCCACCAGGGCGTCCAGCGTGCTGTCGGTGGGGGCACCGCCGGCCTGGATCGCCAGATCGCCCGTGAGGTTCACCGCGGCCGCGCCCTTCACACCGGCACCCACCGTGTTGCCGATCTGGTTGAACACAAACGAGCCCATCAACTGGCCCTTGGAAGACGCATCCGTCTGCACGCTGGCCACGGCCGCCATGCCCACGACCTTCTGCGACGACAAAGCAGCCACCGCCAGGTCGTGCACGCGGGTCATCGTTCCCCCGCTGAGTACCGCCGTGGTGCTGCCGGTCATGTCCACGATGGAGATGGCCGCACCCGCGCTGGCCGATCCTTTGCCCGTGCTCACCGACAACGCACCACCGCCCGCACCGATGCGGCTGCGGTCGTACGCCACCACCTGCACGCCCAGCGCCGAAGGCGTGGCCGCGTCACCCGTGATGGTCGAGCCGTCAACACCGGCGGCTGTGTCGTCGCTGGTCTGCGTGGCCGACACCGCACCCGCCACCGACAGGCTGGTTGTGCTGCCTTTGGACAGGTTGAGCGAAATGCCGGTGGCCACGGCGGTGCGTTCACCGCTCTTGAGTGCCTGCACCACCAGGGCGCCGGAACGGTCGGCGAGATCGCTCACCACCGTGTTGTTGCGGATGAGCGCAGAGGTGTCGTCATCCGAATCCTGAATGGCCACCGCGCCGGCCACCGCCGCGCTGAAAGTGGTGGACGCATTCTTGGCCATGGACAGGGCGCCGCCGCCGGCCACGCTCACCTGCGTCAAGTCGGACAGGGCGCGCACAGCCACCGCCGTCGTGGTGCTTGCGCCCACATCGAGCGCCTGGACCACCGCACCGTCGAGCAAGGCAGTGGTGTCGATGTCGCTGTAGTTGGTGACAATGGCGCCAGCGCCCGCGATGGAAAAGCGCGGTGGCTTGCTCGCTTCGGGTTCTTCAGCCGCGGCTTCCTCGGTGCCTTCGCCCTCGATGGGCGCACTCGCATCCTCCAACGGTGCCATGGTCGAATCGTTGCCGTCCAGCTGCGCCTGGGTGTCGGCCGACTTGGTGCCCGCCTTCTCCCCCAAGTTCTTGTTGGCGCTTTTGTCGGTCGGACTTTCCTGACCGGCTGCCGCGCCGGCCACACCCACGGCCACGATCATGCCGTCGCTGCGGGCCTGCACAGCCAGCTGGGAGGTCTTCACAAACCCGGCCACGCCTTCGGCCGTGTCGGCGCCGCCACCGTCGGTGTCGTTGTCGCCGATGTAGGCCTGCGTGTTGCCCACCATGTCGTTCATGGCCACGCCAATGCCCACGCCGGAGTTTTCGCTTTTCGTCACCGCGCCCGTCACGGCAATCACGCCCAACGACAGCTGGGCGTTCAAGTTCACCGATTCGGCCGTGACCAGTGCCTCACGGCTGATCGAAGCGCGCGTGGTCTCACTGAACTTGTTCAACGACGCAATCCCATTGGCGGCAACGCCGGCACCCTGGCCCGAGGTGGGCGAGAGCGACAGGACCCAGTCAATGGTTTCCGCCGCCACGTCCAGCCGGTGGGACTGAATCACGGCGCTGTCGGCAATGCCCGCCACCGCCGTGTTGTCGCGCGAGACCATCGAGAAGGTCCCGCCCACCGAGCTGCCGCTGCCTCCGGCTTCCGGTCCGGTGCCACCGGCCAGGTGCAGGGTCTGCACGTGGTTTTCGGCCCGCACCACCACGGCAGCGCCAAAACTGCGGCTGAAGCTGATCTCTTCAACGTCCGGGCCTCTGGGGGCTTCACGGGTTTCGGAAACAAAGTCGCCCAGCACGCCGAGGTCCTTGTCCAGCGTGTAAGTGTTGATCGGAGTCAGCATCGCCACCAGATCGGACTCGAAGCCCACCTCGCGAACGTCGTAGCTCCACGCTACGCCATCGGCCACGTTGCTGGTGATTTGTGCGCCGGTGTCAACCCAGGCGCGGGTGTCGTTTGTCATGAACGACAGGCTGACAGCGCCGGCCGCTGCCAGGTTGGTGGCTGACGAGGTGGCGCCCACGCGGGTGTTGAACCCGTCGTATAGCGGATCGGTGCCCGCCATGAAGGTCTCGTAGGCGGTGGAGAACGTTCCCCACTCGACCGGCACGCCATCGACAAAAGGCAAGCCAGCGGTGTAGAACTGCGGCACGTCGGTCGAGGCGTTCACGGCCACATGGTCTGCCGTGATGGCAGCACCCGTGCCCACCAGGGCCTTGGTGGTGAAGCTGTGGTCGGCGTAGTTGAACGCCACCCCCAGGCTGGTCTTGGTTCCGTTCTTGTCGTCGGTTTCCGAGGTTGCCTCGGCCATGGCCACGCTCTGCAGCTGCCCCACCAGGGTCTGCGCGTCCACCACAGCATCGCCGCCGGCGTTGATGACACCACCTGCTGCCAGAGAGGCCCTGGTGGTGTGGCTCGACTGCGACCAGGTCATGGCACCCGCCAGGCGCAAGGCCGGCGACTTGGTCTGCGAAGGCGTGCCACCCGAAGCTTCGTCGGAGCTGGCCGAGAACTCCTCGGTCATGGCGGTGAAGCTGTCCAGCAACTGGGCCTCGGCTGCTTCGCCAGCGTCGTCCTGGGAGTACTCGAGCGATGGCGGCAAACCCGCCACTAGGCTGTCTTCTTCTTTCTTGGAGGCGTTGGTGGCACTGGCCGTGATCGCATTTTTGGCCGATGCGTTCATGGCCATCAGACTCACATGGCCCTGTGCGTCCACCGTGCCACCCACCGTCACGCTGGTGACGGAGTTTTGCAGCGACAAAGCGCCCACCACACCCGCCTTGCCACCGCCATACACCGTGACCTCCGCCGTGGTGTCGTAGTTACCCGAATGAAACGCCTGCAGAAGGCTGTCGCCACCGCTGTCCAGTGCGGCGCCCGTGGCCACGTTGACCGAGGTGGTCACGTCGGACATGGAGCCCGCAAACACGATGGAAGCCACGTTGGCTGCACCGCTTTCCTCGTCGGTCTCACCCGCAGCCGAGCTGGCCATGGTGACGGAGGTTTTGGAAGCGGCCACCAAGGCGATATCGCCATCGGCCGTGAGGCTGGCGCCCCCTTGAACATCAATGGTCGTGTTGCCCAGCACGCGCGCAAAGCCCGCGCTGAGGTTGGCTTTGGCAGAGCCGGCAGCCTCGGTTTCCACGCTCACAGAACGGTCCGCCAGCGCCGTGAGGGTGATGTTCTCGGTTGCTGCCAGCACCGCCGTGGGACGTACCGTGATGTTGGCATTGCCCTTCGCTTCCACATAAGACAGGCTGGCAGCAAACGGCAGATCGCCCAGCAGCAGGTTGATGGCTTCCTGCTGGATCGTGCCCGAGGTGCCGCCAAACGAGGCTGCCGATTCGATCGAAGCCTCCAGCGTCACATTGCGTCCGGTCAGCGTGCCTGCCACATCGATGCCGGCATTCGCATCGGTCATGCTGACGAGCGTTTGCTGAGTGCTGATCTGGGTGGCTGTGAGGATGATGTCGCCGGCCTCGTGGGTCGTGCCGCCTTGGTTGATGACCGATGCATCCAGCGTGGCGCCAGCTTGCACCGTGATCGAAGGCGCTGTGAGAATGATGTTTCCGCTGTTACCTACCGAAGGCGTCAGCGGATCGCTCGTGATCAGCGTGGCGGCGCTGGACACACCGCTCGAAGAAGCCGTTGTGCCGTTGACGCGGCGCGTGTTCAGCGTCACACCGGCGTTGACCTTCAAGGTTTTGCTGGCATCCATCGAGAGGCTGGCGCCGTTCGTGTAGAGGCTGCCCGTGACCGTCAGATCTTCGGGGTCGATGTAGGCCAGACCGGCCTGGCCCTGATCGCTACTGGCATCGAGCGTCAAGCCACCCACCTGCACCGAACGGGCAGCGGAGAATTCAATGAAGCCGCCCGCACCAACACCGTCACCCCGTGCAGCCAGGGCCGCACCGGTGGCGTTGCTCGCGCTGCCATGGGCAAACAGGCTGACCGTGCCGCCCCGCGCGCCGCTGCCCTCGCCCGCCGACGCCGACACCACGCTTGCGCTGCCCAGCTCGATGTTGCCGCTCGCCACCACGCGCACCGCGCCGGCCTCGTTCCAGTGCGATCCGTCCGCCAGGAGCTTGCCGTTGAACACGATGTCGCCCGGTGTGGTGATGTCGATCACTCCGTCTCGCACGACCACCGGGGCCAGCGAACGCAGGTCGCCCAGGTTGACCGCGCTGCCTGCCATGCGGCCCGCCACGCTCACCTGGCCCGAGACGGCCACGGCGTGGGCCGAGCCCGCGCCGTGGCCGGCCATGAGCTGCACTCCGTCGGTGGTTTCAATCGCCCCGTCGATGCGCACCACTCCGGTGTCGGAGCGGTCAAAGGCGCCCCCCAGCACACCACCCACCCGCGCACTGCTCAGGCCAGGTCCGTCGGCCAGCAGGCCATCGACAAACGCCGACGAGGGCGCGGCAAACACCAGCCGCCCGGCCTGCACACGCCCCTGCGGACCCACCGCGAACCCGTGACGGTCAATGAACAGCAGGTTGCCACCCACGGTGCCATTGGCCAGCTGACCCTGCAATAAACCGTCCACCTGCACCCGCGCGTCGCGCACCACGTTCACCAGCCAGTTGGCCCCCTGCGGCACCACCAAACCCACGCGGTCGCCCGCGCCCACCTGGAAGGACGAGAAGTTGTTGAACGCATTGCCATCGCGCAGGGTGCCGGTGGTCACCGTCACGCGATCGGGCGTGCGGGTCACCAGGGTCTGGGTGGCGGCCGGACCGCTCAGCGGAGTGATCACCGTTTGCGCCACCGCCCAGGGCACCGTGGCCCCCAGGGCCATGGCCGCGGCCATGGGCAATGTTCCCACGCGCACCACCAGGGTCTGCAGGCGCTGGCGCTGCGGGGAGGTGGTGGTTCGTTGCGCTTTGGACGGGAGGCGGCTCATGGCAGGCTTTCAGGGAAACAGCTGGCCCAACCGAGGCGGCTGGGCGCGGGCAAATACAAACAGAACGAAAACGAATCGCGCAGCAGAGCCTGTCAGGCAGCGAACTCGGCGGCTGCTGTCTGGCGCTGGCTGGCGCGCGCCACCAGCGCACGGAAGCGACGCATTGACAACAGGTGCAGGTAAGCCAGCGACAGCGCGCCCGAGGTGTGCAGGGCATGCAACTGATCTGAAGCCAGGTCGCCCAGCAGGGCTTCGTCCACGGTCATGAAGCCGTTGAGTTCGATGTCGCGGCCATCGGCCAGCACCGCCTGCAAAGTGCGGGCGTGCAGCAAGCCGGCCTGGTCAAGCGCTTCGATGAGGCGCGATGTGTCCGCCAGCGCGGCGTCGGTGGCCACCAGCGCGCGCAGGCGCTCGCTCAGCCAGGGCATTTCGACACCGGCCTTGTCAAACAGGGCGTCGCCCTCGGTGGTGTTGAGTGATGGGCTGTGCACCGCCACCAGAAAACGCCCGGCATCTCCGCCTTCGCGCACCAGCCGGAACGGCCAGCTCGCCAGGGTGGCGGGCAAGTAGTCGGCCTCCCAGGCGCCCTCCTCATTCACAAACAGGTTGTGGCCCGGCTGCAACCCAGTAATGGCCAGCAAGCTCCAGCCACCCTCGGCCGAACGCGCCATCACGCAGGGGAACACGGTGCAGGCGGCGGCGAGCTCGGACAAGCTGATCGCAGCGGTCACGGAACCGCGGGCGAAACCATAACGGTCGGACTGGGCGTCCCAGCGCTGCTGGCCATGGGTTTCGCGGTGCAGCACCACCATGGAGGACTGGGCCGAGGCGGCGGGTGACGTGGCAGGTGAAGCGGCGGGGGAAGCTGCAAGTGCGGTGGCAGAGGCAACAGAAAAATCGGCAGAAGTGGACATGGGTGGCGTGGGCCTGAAGGTTGGGTGAAAAGAAAAGGGGTGGGTCGATGCAATAAAGGTGGAAATCAACCTCAAGGGTTGAAGCGGGCCAGCTCGCGTCGCAAGGCCACCTCGTCTTCGCGCAGGCGGTTGAGCGTCGCGGTCTGATCGGCGTTGGGGGCAGCACTTGCGCGCTGCAGCTCGCGCTGCGCTGACTGGATGCGGGAGAGCTCGCTTCGCAGAATGGCCTGAGCGTCCTGATCGCGGGCGCGCTGTTGGGTGCTGGCCACCCGCATGGCTGCAGGCCCGGGCGTTTGCACAGGGACCACAGACATCGGCTGGGTTGCCACAGGTGTGACCGCAGCCACCGGTGCAAGGCCCGCGGGCACTGGAGCCACTGCTGGCGTTACCGGCGCGGCTGTCGGCTCGCCCACGGCCGGCGTCGACGCTGTCGCCACCACGGGAGCCACGGTCGTTGTGGTGGCGGTGTACGGCACGGCCGGCGGCAGAGGGCTGAGCGCAGGCACCAGGCCCTGCGTGAGGCGACCCGGCGCGACGCGCGAGCAGCCCTGAAGCCGCGCTTGCGCCTCGTCTATCTGGTTGGTGAACAGGTTGCGCGGGCATTGGTAGAGCGCGCCGTCGGGGCTGGCCTCGGCGGAACCTGGAGCACAGAGCAGACACACAACCAGCGTGACGCCCATAGAACAGTGCAGAGCGAGGCGAAGGGACAAAAACAAGTTCATGGTGAATTTTATATTTTTTACCATTTTTATCGATAATAAAATCATCTTGTTATTTAAAACGCTCTCATTTGGTGAGCTTCCGCTTGGTTTTCCCCATGCACCACCCCACTCGCGTCATTGCCCCCACTCATCTGCTAATTTGGGCTTGGGCCGTGACGATGCTGCTGGTGTTTTGCTGGCCCTGGGTACTGGGCCCTTCGCTCACGGTGGTGCCCTTTGCTGCGGGCCTGCTGGCTGCCGCGATAGCTGGGCTGGTGCTGCGCCCGGTGATGCCAGTAGCGCCGCTGGCGTGGTTTGTGGGAGTGGTCGGGGTGGCCTGGCTCAGCGGCGGGAGCGACCGCCTGTCGCTGGTGGGCCTACTGGCGGCCGCCGCGGCCTGCGCTGTGTTGCTCGCCATCGGGCGCCTGGCAAGCACTAGGCGCGCCATCACCCAAGCGTTCATGGCCGCATTGGTACTGGCCATGGTGTGGCACGTCGCGGTGGCCTGGTTGCAGTTTTTTGACCTAGAGCGGGCGTTTGAACCACTAGCCAACTTGAACCCGACCAGCCGCCCCTACGGCAACCTGCGCCAGTCGAACCATCTGGCCAGCTTTGCCTTGTTGGGCTTGCTGGCAGCGTGGTGGCGCCACCGGGAAGGGTTGGATGCACGTAGCGTCACGGCCGTGCTGGCGGCGCTGGCGTATTCAGGTGTGGCATTGTCGGGTTCGCGCACCGGATTGCTGTGCGCTGTGGCAGTCTCGGCAGGCATGGTGCTCCTGCTGCGCCGCCCGAGCCGGCTGGAATGGTGGGTGTTCGTGGCAGGTCCGCTATGGGTTGCCCTGATCGCCCTCGTCTTGCCCTGGCTGCCAGTGGCAGGAGGTATGGGGTCGGAAGCCAGTCTGACGCGGGGTGGTGCCTCAGTGTCAGCACGGATTGCTTACTGGGCAGAAGCTTGGGAACTGGCCCTGCGACACCCCCTGCGGGGCGTGGGCTGGGGCGAACTGGGCCGCGCCCGGTTCGAGCAGCTGGCGCCTCAGCCCGGGCTGCAAAACACCGTCAATGCCCATAACCTAGTGCTGCATTTGCTGGCCGAGGTGGGGTTTTTAGGCACCACCATTATTTTGGCCCCGGTGGCCTGGCTGCTTTGGAGCAGACGCCCCTGGCACGCGGCAATCAACCCCACCGCCACCCGAGGCAACACAACGCCTGACCCAGAGCTGGCCGATACCGCTTGGGCTTGGCTGGCGCTTGCCGTGGTGGGCCTGCACAGCCTCACCGAGTACCCACTCTGGTATATGCCTTTCCTGCTGCCCACCGCCTTTGCGTTCGGACTGATCGTGGGCGGCGGAGCCAGCCGGCCAGTTCGCAACCTGCCAGCCCGAGCCTTGGCCGTGGGTGTCATGGCCTTGCTGGCGTGCACCGTGTTGGCGCTGGTGGACTACGCGAAAGTCAGCACAGCTTTCGGCCCCTCGGGTCGCTCGCTGGAAGACCCAGCCCGCGCGTTGGCGGTGCAGCGTACCGTCCTGTTCAGGCACTACGCCGACCGTGCGCTGCTAGAACGAGTGCCAGCTACACCGGAAAACACGCCGCAAGTGCTGGCTGCCACTGCCCGCTTACTCGGCGGCGGGCCCAGCACGCTGCTGCTGTGGGTTCGGCTCTCTGTCTTGTGTGAAGTAGGACGCAACGCAGAAGCCTGGATCCTGGCCACCCGGTTCAAAGCTCTGTTTCCCGAGGCATACGCCAAGTTTCACGCCCTGAAAGATCCAGCCGCATTGGCCCGCTGTGGCCTTGCGCAGTGAAGTCGCCAGGGATCACTTGGGTGCAGCCCATTGGCAACCAGCAAAACAGTGAAAAAAATCAAAAGCAGTAAATGTGATTTTTTTTCACTTTTTTATGGTTGTTATCATTTTTACACTCTCAAATGATAGGATGATGGCGTCCATCGGACAGTCCTTCGGCCACACGGCTGCAGGGTCAACCCTTCCCACAGGAATTCATCTATGAAAACCCGCCCACAAAGCACACGCCGCCAACGCGGTTTCACCCTGGTCGAAATGTCGGTGACCATGGCCGCCGCCGGCCTGCTGTTCGCAGCTGTCACCACCGGTCAGGAACT
>NZ_JBLYYB010000141.1:0-7906 GCF_048549895.1 Hydrogenophaga sp. | reverse complement strand
GCGCTTGCTGCAGCCCACGCTCAACCGACTTGCCGCACTCACGCGGGATTCGTTTTCAGCGGCGGTGCTCGACGGCGACGAGGTGGTGATCGTGGCGCGCAACGTGTCGATCGGCGGCCAGCGGCTCATGGCCTATGGGCTGCACCTCGGCGCGCGACTGCCTGCCCACGCCACCTCCACCGGTCGGGTGTTGCTGGCGGCCATGCCACGCGGTGAATTCACCACCTGGCTCAAGGGACGCGAGCTGCCCCGCCTGACGCCGCACACCGCGGTCGATCACAAGGTGTTCAAAGCCCTCATTGCCGAGGTGCGCAGCCATGACGTGGCCATCGCCCGCGAGGAACACGAGCTGGGCGTGTTTGCGCTCGCCGTGCCACTGCGCAACATGCAAGGCAAGGCGGTGGCCGCGCTGAACGTGGTGTCGTCCGCCGAGCGCATGGATTCACCACAGTTCCAGCGCGACATGTTGCCGCTGCTGCAGGACGCTGCGCGTGAACTGCGGCCCTTGCTCTGAACAGGCTCAGACGCCGAGGTACTGTTCGAGCAGTTCGGGCTTCGACAGGAGTTCTTCAGAACTGCCCTCGAACACCACCTCGCCCTTGACCAGGATCACGTTGCGGTCGGTGATCTGGGTGACGTGTTTCCAGTTCTTGTCCACGATGATGCTGCTGATGCCGCTCTCACGGATCAGGCCGCAGATGCGCCAGATCTCGCGCGCAATCAGCGGCGCCAAACCTTCGGTGGCTTCGTCGAGGATGAGCAGGTCGGGGTTGGTCATGAGCGCGCGGCCGATGGTGAGCATCTGCTGTTCGCCGCCGCTGAGCTGTTGCCCGCCGTGGTTCAGGCGTTCGGCCAGGCGCGGGAAGGTTTCCAGCACCCGGTCATAGGTCCAGTCACGCTGGCCCTTGGTGCCAGCGCGGGCCGACATCACCAGGTTTTCCTTCACGCTCAGGTTGCCGAAGATGCCGCGGCCTTCGGGCACGTAGGCCAGGCCTTGTCGCGCAATCTCGAAGGTGGGTGCGCCCGTCATGTCGCGGCCCTTCACATGCACTTTGCCTCCACTGGGTTTGACGATGCCCATGATGGATTTGAGCAGCGTGGACTTGCCCATGCCGTTGCGGCCCATCAGGCCAATCGTCTGGCCTTGGCCGACGGTGAAGTCGATGCCGCGCAGGATGTGGCTGGCGCCGTAATGGGTGTTGAGACCCTTGGCCTCCACCAATGCGTTCGTCAAAGCGCTCATCAGTGTTCCTCACCCAGGTAGGCTGCTTGCACGGAAGCATCGGCGCGCACCTGCGCAGGCGTGCCGCTGGCGATCACCTGGCCGTTCACCATCACGGTGAGCTGGTCGGCCAGCGTGAACACGGCGTCCATGTCGTGTTCCACCAGCATCATGGCGTGGTCCTTTTTCAAACGCAGCAGCAGCGCCACCATGCTCTCGGCCTCGGCCTGGCCCATGCCGGCCAGGGGTTCGTCGAGCAGCAGCACGGTGGGCTCGGTGGCCAGCGTCATGGCGATTTCCAGCTGGCGCTGCTCGCCGTGGCTGGTGGTGCCGGCCACCACGCTGGCACGTGAGGTCAATCCCGCGAGTTTCAGCGCGCGTTCGCAGCGCTCGTTGACCGCGCCCATGGCGCTGGCCGACGACACCCAGCGCAGCGGGTTCCACGGCGCGTGCCGCTCGCGCGATTGCGCGGCCAGACGCACGTTGTCCCACACGGTGAAGGGCAGGAAGATGTTGGTCTTCTGGTAGCTGCGGCCCAGGCCCAGGCGCGAGATTTTCTCGGGGCTCTTGCCGGCGGTCTCGACGCCGTTGAGCGTGATGCGGCCCGAGGTGGGTGGCAGGTCGCCCGAGAGCAGGTTGGTCAGCGTGGACTTGCCCGCGCCGTTGGGGCCGATCACCGCGTGGATGCGGTCGCGGTGCAGGTCGACCGACACATCGTTGACGGCGGCCAGACCGCCGAAGCGTTTGGTGAGGTTGCGTGCGGAGAGCAGGAGGTCACTCATGGCGCAGCCTTTTTCTTGGTGAAACGCTCAACCAAGCCCAGCAAACCACGCGGCGCGAACACCACCACCAGCACGATGAAACTGCCCATGAGCAGCTGCCAGTGTTTGGTGAGGTCCTTGAAGAAGTGCATCACGTATTCAAACGCGAAGGCGCCCACGATGGCCCCGGCGAAGTTGCCCATGCCGCCGAGGATGACCATCATGATCGCGTGCGCGCTCATGTGAAATCCCATCAGCTCCGGGTTCACATAACCGGTCTGCGCGGCCCACAGAAAGCCTGCCACGCCAGCCAGCGCACCGGCCAGCGTGAAGGCCGCGAGCTTGTAGCCGAAGGTGCCGTAACCCACGGCGCGCATGCGGTGTTCGTTCACGCGGATGCCGGCAAGCACGCGGCCAAACGGCGAGAACAAGAGCCGGCGCAGGAAGGCGTACACCAGCACCAGCAACAACAGCGTGAAGTAATAGAAGGTGGTCTTGTTTTCGAGGTCGATGCCGGTCCAGCCAAACACCGAGGCGTCGGGGCGGAAGTTCACGTACACACCGTCCGAACCGCCGAGCGCCTTGTTGTCGAAGAACAGGAAGAACACCATCTGCGCGAACGCCATGGTGACCATGATGAAGTAGATGCCGTGGGTGCGCACCACGAAGAAGCCGATGATCAGCGCCGCCAGGCCCGCACCCAGCGCCGAGGCGGGCAGGGCCCACCACAGGCTGATGGGCGTGTCGGCCGGGGTGAGGAAAGCGAGGGCGTAGCCGGCGAGACCAAAGTAGGCCGCGTGGCCGAGCGACACCAGGCCAGTCACGCCCTGCAGCAGATCGAGGCTCATGGCGAAGATCGCCAGGATCATCATCTGCGAGAGCATCTGCAAATAGAAGTCGCCACCGGTCAGCGGAATGAGCGGGAACGCAGCGAGCGCGATGGCGCCCAGCACCAAAATGGCCTGGATGCTGCGCGGCAGGTTTTCGAGTTGGGCTTTCGGAGAACTCATTGTTTGAACAGCCCTTCGGGCTTGTAGAGCAGCACGAGTGCCATCAACATGTACACGGCCATGCCCGCGATCTGCGGCACCAGCACCTTGCCGAAGGTGTCGACCAGGCCCACCAGCAATGCGGCCACCAGGGCGCCGCGCACCGAACCGATGCCGCCGATGACCACCACCACAAAACACATGATCAGCACCGAGCTGCCCATGCCGGGGTAGACGCTGGCAATGGGCGAGGCGATCATGCCGGCGATGGCGGCCAGCGCCACGCCCAGTGCGAACACCACGCCGTGGATGAGGCGGATGTTGATGCCCAGCGATTCGGTCATCTCGCGGTTGAATGCACCAGCGCGGATCTTCATGCCCAGGCGGGTTTTGGAAATCAGCAGGTACAGGCCGAGGGCCAGCGCGATGCACACGCCCGACATCACCAGCCGGTACACCGGGTAGGAGAGGTTCTCGGTCAGCGGGATCGACCAGTTCAGCACCTCGGGCACCTGCACCGCGTGCACGTCGTCGCCCCAGAGGATGGAGCGCACCTCTTCAAAGATGTAGATCAGGCCGAAGGTGAGCAGCACCTGGTCGAGGTGGTCGCGGTGGTAGAAGTGGCGAAACAGCGACCACTCCAGCAGCCAGCCCAGTGCCACGGCGATCACCGTGCCCAACACGATGGCCAGCACCAGGCTGTCCAGTTGGCCGACCAGGAACCACGCGAGGTAAGCGCCCAGCATGTAGAAGCTGCCGTGCGCCAGGTTGACCACACCCATGATCCCGAAGATCAGCGTGAGGCCGGCGGCCAGCATGAACAGCAACAGGCCGTATTGCAGGCTGTTGAGCAACTGGATCAGGAAGTTGGCGAAATCCATGGGCGATCAGGTGGGTCGTGGGATCGGGGAAGCGTGCAAAAAACAGGCCAGCGCCCGTGAGGCGCCGGCCTGCTGAGAGACCAGCCCGGAAGGGGCGCAGGTCCGACTGGCTTCAGCCCATGCGGCAGCCGGTAGCGGGGTCGGCCACAGCCTTTTGCGCGATGCCGATCACCTTGTTTTCCTTGTTCTCGACCTTGCGCAGGTACATGTCCTGGATCGGGTTGTGGGCCGCGCTCATCTTCCACTTGCCGCGCGGGCTGTCGATTTCGGCGCCGTTCATGGCCGCGTAGAGTGCCTGTTTGTTGTTCAGGTCACCCTTGACAGCATTCGCACCTTTGACGAGCAGCAAACCGGTGTCATAACCCTGCACCGCGTACACGTCGGGCTGGAGCTTGAACGTCTTGGCGTAGTCGAGGCGGAATTTCTTGTTGCGCGGCGTGTCCAGCGAATCGCTGTAGTGCATGGTGGTCAACACACCGTCGGCGGCCGGGCCAGCGGCTTCAAGCACGCCCTCGGTCAGGAAGCCCGAGCCGTAGAGCTGGATGTTCTTGTTCAAGCCCGCCGCGGCAAAGTCGCGCAGGAACTTGGCCGCGCCGCCACCGGCGAAGAAGCAGGCCACGGCATCGGGGTTGAGCGAGGCGATCTCGGTCAGCAGCGCCTGGAACTCCACGTTGGGGAAGGGCAGGCCGAGCTTTTTGACGATGGTGCCACCCGCTTCGGTGTAGCTCTTCTCGAAGCCTTCAAAGGCCTCGTCACCCGCTGCGTAGTTCCAGGTGATCCACACGGCTTTCTTGTGGCCGCGTTCCATCATGGCCTTGCCCAGCGCCAGCGTGGGCTGTGAGTTGGTGAATGAAGTGCGGAAGACGTTGGGCGCGCATTGGGCGCGGGTGGCCACGTGCACGCCGGCGTTGGGGATCAGGCTGAGCACGCCGCTGTCGCGCGCCACCTTGTGGATGCCCATCTGCACGCCGGAGTGCACCGTGCCCACGAGCACGTCGACCTTGTCGCGCTGCACCAGGCGGGTGGCGTTCTCGATGCCCTTGGCCGGGTTGGATTCGTCGTCGACCTTGAAGAACTCGACCTCACGGCCGCCGAGCTTGCCGCCCTGTTCGTTCAAGGCCATGCGAAAGCCGTTTTCGATGGCCACGCCCAACTGGGCGAAGGTGCCGGTGTAAGGCAGCATGAAACCCACGCGGACCTTGTCCGACTGTGCGCGCGCGAATTCGGGCAGCAACAGGCCGGTGGACGCGGCGCCGATCACGGCAGCGCTGCGGGTCAGGACAAGTCGGCGAGTGGTCATGAGGGAATCTCCAGTTGGGTTGGCGGAAAGCGGGATGGCCGGGTCACTGTAGACGGGAGGGTATCGATTGGCGATACAGAATTACCCGTACTTGAGGCCTGAACTATTTACGTGTGAATATGAAAGCGCCGAGTCAGGTGGTTGCGGCCAGTGCCAACGCCAGCCACTCGCGCGCCCAGGCGGTGCACACCACCTCCGGCTCGGTGCCGGCAGATGCGTCGTGGCGAAACACCTCGCCGACGCGCACCGCGCCCAGATCGGCCAGGCGTTCGTCGAAGCGCAGGCCACCGTTGCAGAAGGTCTGGGGGTACACGCTGTCGCCCAGCGCGATCACGCCGTAGCGCACGCTACCCAGGTATTTGGGTTGACTGGAGAGGGATTCGTAGAGGTGGCGGGCGTTGTCGGGCACATCGCCCGAGCCGTAGGTGGACGAGCAGATGACGTAAAGTGCATCTTCGTCAAACACCTGGATGTCCAAGCCGTCCATCATGCGGACCTCGATGCTTGGGACCAGATCGGCGCAATCCATCTCGATGGCCTGAGCCACATACTCAGCGGTGTTGGTCATGGTGCCGACCAGAATGAGGAGTTTTGACGGTGTGCTCATAAGAAGTGCACGCAATATCCTTCATGTTCTTGAACCCGCCACCCGGGAAAACCCCGACCGGATCACAACCCGCAAGCTGCGGCAGTCCAGCGCGGCAACTGCTCCCGCAAGATCCGCAGCGCCGGCGCGCCCTGGCGTTGCGCCGGTGTGACCAGTCCGAACCGCGCCACCGCATCCAGGCGTGGTGACACGTCCAGACGGATCAGGTCCGCCGCCACGGCGTTGACGGTCAGCACGACGGCGTTGCTGCGTCGGGCCACCTCCACGATGCTGAGCGACTCGTCGCAACGCAGGGTGACCATGTCGTCCGGGTTGGCCTGCGGGCCGTAGCGGGTGATCAACAGGCGAGCCACTTCGTCGCTCAGTGGGGTGGACGCCACCGGATACGCCATCACGTCCTCCAGGCTCACCGCGCGGCCTGGCTGGGCCAGCGGGTGGTCCCGGCGCACCAGAAAACCGGCATCCAGCTCGAAGGCCAGGGTCACCTGCAGGTCGGCCGAGGGCCGCATGTCCCGGATGTCGACGATGGCTGCGTCCAGGTGCTGCGCACGCAGCGCGCTGAGCAGCACGGCGGTGTTGCCGCGCGAGATCTGAACCTGCAGCCGGGGGTGGTGCTCGGCCATGTGCAGCATCAGCGGTGTGCTGAGCAGCGCGCCCGGCGCAGAACTCAGCCCCACCCGAAGCTGGCCGATCAGTCCAGCGTGCAGGCCCTTGCCTGCCTGTCTGAGCGCCTCGGCATCGCCCACCAGGCGCCTCGCGCGCGCCAGCACTTCGTGGCCGAACGGGGTCAGGGAAATGCGACGCCCCAGGCGATCGAACAGCGTGCCGCCGAGTTCGTCTTCCAGCGCGTGGATGCTGCGGGTGAGCGCCGGCTGGGTGAGAAACAGCGCCGCAGATGCCTGCACGAACGAGCCCACATCGGCCAGCACCACGAAGTGCCGCAGTTGCACCAGCGTCATCTCAAATCCTCTGTGAAAGTTATTGATGGTTGATCAGCAATGCATTGGACTTTAAGACCAACGCTTTCTAGCATGCAACAAAGTTCATGAATCAACCGGAGCAACGGCCTTGGAACGACTCAGCGATCAAGCGGTTCAGGAGTTCATCGCGCTGCGGCGCGACATCCACCAGCACCCGGAGCTGGCCTTTGACGAGCACCGCACCAGTGCCCTGGTGGCGCAGAAGCTGCAAGCGTGGGGTTACGCGGTGACCACGGGTCTGGGGGGCACCGGGGTGGTGGGGCAACTGCGCCGGGGCAGCTCAGAGCGCACGATCGGCCTGCGCGCCGACATGGATGCGCTGCCGATCATTGAGGCCACCGGCACCGACTGGACCAGTTGCCACCACGGCGTGATGCACGCCTGCGGGCACGACGGCCACACCGCCATGCTGCTGGCCGCCGCACAGCACCTCGCAGAAGAGGGCGCTTTTGACGGCACGCTCAACCTGATCTTCCAGCCCGCAGAAGAGGGCGGCGGGGGCGCGCTCAAGATGATGGAGGACGGCCTGTTCGAGCGCTTTCCCTGCGATGCGATCTTCGCCATGCACAACATGCCAGGCCACGCCCAAGGCCAACTGGTGTTCCGCAGTGGCCCGGCGATGGCGTCTTCCGACTACGCCACGGTCACGCTGCACGGTGTGGGTGGCCATGGCGCCATGCCCCACAGAACCACCGATGTGGTCGTCGCGGCAGCATCCATCGTCATGGCGCTGCAGACCATCGTCTCGCGCCATGTGGACCCTTTGCAGCCAGCGGTCGTCACCGTGGGCGCCGTGCACGCCGGTCAGGCCAACAACGTGATCCCGGCCACGGCCCGCCTGGAACTCAGCGTGCGCGCGCTGGACCCGCAGGTGCGTTTGAGCGTGGAGCAGCGCATCCGCGAACTGGTGCGCCTGCAGGCCGAGAGCTTTGGTGTGCGCGCCGAGCTGGACTGGCGCCCGGGCTACGCGGTGCTGGTCAACGACGCGCAGCAGACCGAGCGCGCTCTGGCGGCGGCGCGTGCACATTTCCCGCCCTCGCAGGTGGTGGCCCAAGGCCCCCTGCTGACTGGCAGCGAAGACTTCGCCTTCATGTTGGAGCGCGTGCCCGGCTGCTACTTGCTGATCGGCAACGGCGCCGGTCAGGAGCCCGGCGCCTGCATGGTGC
>NZ_JBLYYB010000140.1:0-27860 GCF_048549895.1 Hydrogenophaga sp. | reverse complement strand
GGTGACAACGTGTCGATCACGGTGAAGCTGATCAACCCCATCGCGATGGAAGAAGGCCTGCGCTTCGCCATCCGCGAAGGTGGCCGCACCGTCGGCGCCGGCGTCGTTGCCAAAATCATCGCCTAAGGAGCGGACATGTCTACCAAGCAGAAAATCCGCATCCGCCTGAAGGCGTTTGACTACAAACTGATCGACAGCTCGGCCGCCGAGATCGTCGACACCGCCAAGCGCACCGGCGCGATCGTCAAGGGTCCCGTGCCCCTGCCGACCCGCATGAAGCGTTTCGACATCCTGCGTTCGCCGCACGTCAACAAGACCAGTCGCGACCAGCTCGAAATCCGCACGCACCAGCGTCTGATGGACATCGTGGACCCGACCGACAAAACGGTTGACGCCCTGATGAAACTCGATCTGCCCGCTGGCGTGGACGTCGAAATCAAGCTGCAGTAATTGCGGTTTTCAAGCCGGTCGGCGCACCATGCGCTGGTCGGCTTGCACAAACAAAGCCTGCTGGTTATACTGGTAGGCTTTTCCGGATTTCGGTCCGGAAAGTTCGGCTTTGCCGATGCGGCTTGTCAATGATGCAGGTCGTACCTTTAAAACGTGTCGGCGCCTCTCGGGGAGAGTCGATGCACCATCAGCCCCGGCCAATTGAAGTCGGGAACGGAGAAAACAATGAGTCTTAGCAACTCCCTCGGGTTGTTGGGTCGCAAGGTGGGCATGATGCGTCTGTTCACCGATGACGGGGACGCAGTTCCTGTCACGGTGGTCGATGTGTCGAACAACCGCGTGACTCAGGTCAAAACCCTGGCCCATGATGGCTACGATGCGCTGCAGGTCACCTTTGGTGCCCGCCGCGCTTCCCGCGTGACCAAGCCCGAAGCTGGCCATTTGGCCAAGGCCGGTGTCGAAGCGGGTGAAATCATCCAGGAATTCCGCGTCGCTTCTGACGTTGCTGCCCAGTACCAACCCGGTGCCGTGGTGGCTCCCAACGCGATCTTCGCGGTGGGCCAGAAAGTGGACGTGCAAGGCACCTCGATCGGTAAAGGCTTCGCCGGCACCATCAAGCGCCACAACTTCAAATCCCAGCGCGCGTCGCACGGCAACAGCCGTTCGCACAACGTGCCAGGTTCCATCTCCATGGCCCAGGATCCGGGTCGCGTGTTTCCGGGCAAAAAAATGACCGGCCACATGGGCGATGACACCAAAACCATCCAGAACCTCGACATCGTGCGCGTGGACGAAGCCCGTCAGCTGCTCATGATCCGTGGCGCTGTGCCCGGCTCGAACGGCGGTTTCCTGACCGTGCGCCCAGCCATCAAGGCCAAATCCAAGGGAGCAAACTGATGCAAGTTGAACTCCTGAACGACCAGGGTCAGTCATCGTCCAACGTGGACGTGCCTGAGACCGTGTTTGGTCGCGATTACAACGAAGCCCTGATCCACCAACTCGTGGTGGCTTACCAGGCGAACGCCCGTCAAGGCACGCGTGCACAAAAAGACCGCCAGATGGTCAAGCACTCGACCAAGAAGCCGTTCAAGCAAAAAGGTACGGGTCGCGCCCGCGCCGGTATGACGTCTTCGCCTCTGTGGCGTGGCGGTGGTCGGATTTTCCCGAACAGCCCCGACGAGAACTTCACCCAGAAGATCAACAAGAAGATGTACCGCGCCGGCATGGCGTCCATCTTCTCGCAGCTGGTGCGTGAAGGCCGTCTGGCCGTGGTCGACTCCATGAAGGTGGACTCGCCCAAGACCAAGCAGCTGGCCGACAAGTTCAAGGCCATGAACCTGCAATCGGTTCTGGTGATCGCCGAAGAAGTCGACGAGAACCTGTACCTCGCCTCGCGCAACCTGCCCAACGTGCTGGTGGTCGAGCCGCGTTACGCCGATCCGCTGTCGCTGGTGCATTACAAGAAGGTCATCGTCACCAAGGCGGCGATCGACCAGCTCAAGGAGATGTTCGCATGAGCGTCACAAAATACGACGAAGGCCGCTTGATGCAGGTCCTCGTGGCACCGATCGTGTCCGAGAAGGCCACTCAAGTTGCCGAGCAGACCAACGCCGTGATGTTCAAGGTGTTGCGCGATGCTTCCAAGCCCGAGATCAAGGCCGCTGTTGAACTGATGTTCAAGGTCCAGGTCAAGGGCGTGTCCGTGCTCAACCAAAAAGGCAAGGCCAAACGCTTCGGCAAAACGGTGGGTCGTCGCGACCACGTTCGCAAAGCGTATGTGACCCTCATGCCGGGTCAAGAGCTGAACTTCGGCGGGGAGGGCGTTTAATCATGGCAGTCATCAAGATGAAACCCACCTCACCAGGCCGTCGCGGCATGGTGAAGGTCACGCGTGACCACCTCCACAAAGGTGAAGGTTTTGCGCCGCTGCTGGAACCCCAGTTCCAGAAAGCCGGCCGCAACAACAACGGTCACATCACCACCCGCCACAAGGGCGGTGGTCACAAGCACCACTACCGCGTTGTCGACTTCCGTCGCAACAAGGATGGCATTCCGGCCAAGGTCGAGCGCATCGAGTACGACCCGAACCGCACGGCGCACATCGCGCTGGTGTGCTACGCCGACGGCGAGCGCCGCTACATCATCGCCCCGCGTGGCGTTGAAGTGGGCGCAACCTTGCTGTCCGGCTCGGAATCGCCGATCCGCGTGGGCAACACCCTGCCGATCCGCAACATCCCGGTCGGCTCGACCATCCACTGCATCGAGTTGCAAGTCGGCAAGGGCGCGCAAATCGCCCGTTCCGCTGGCGCCTCGGCCGTGCTGCTGGCTCGCGAAGGCATCTACGCCCAGGTCCGCATGCGCTCCGGCGAGGTCCGCAAGGTCCACGTGGATTGCCGCGCCACCATCGGCGAAGTGTCCAACCAGGAGCACAGCCTGCGCCAGTTGGGCAAGGCCGGTGTCAAGCGTCACATGGGCATTCGACCGACCGTTCGCGGTACTGCGATGAACCCGATCGACCACCCGCACGGTGGTGGTGAAGGCAAGACCGGCGAAGGCCGCGCTCCGGTGGATCCGTGGGGCAACCTGACCAAGGGCTACCGCACCCGCAACAACCGCCGCACGCAGTCGATGATCGTCTCGCGTCGCAAGAAGTAAAGGGTTGACAACATGACTCGCTCACTCAAAAAAGGCCCTTTCGTTGACCATCACCTGATGGCCAAAGTCGAGAAGGCCGTGTCCACCAAGGACAAAAAGCCCGTCAAGACCTGGTCGCGTCGCTCGATGATCCTGCCCGATTTCATCGGCCTGACCATTGCCGTGCACAACGGCAAGCAGCACGTGCCCGTGTACATCACCGACCAGATGGTTGGACACAAGCTCGGCGAGTTTTCGCTGACGCGGACGTTCAAAGGCCATCCGGCCGACAAAAAAGCGAAGAAGTAAGGAACAACCATGGAAACCCGTTCAATCGTTCGAGGCGTTCGCCTCTCGGTCGACAAAGGCCGACTGGTTGCCGACCTGATTCGCGGCAAAAAGGTCGACCAGGCCCTCAACATCCTGGCGTTCACGCAGAAGAAGGCCGCCGGCATCGTCAAGAAAGCTCTTGAGTCCGCCATCGCCAATGCTGAACACAACGACGGTGCCGATATCGACGAACTGAAGGTCACGACCATCTACGTCGAACAAGGCACGACGCTCAAGCGCTTCTCGGCCCGCGCCAAAGGCCGCGGCAACCGCATCAGCAAACCCACGTGTCACATCTACGTGACGGTTGGCAACTGAAGAGGTCACAGGAATATGGGACAAAAAATCAACCCCACCGGGTTCCGCCTCGCCGTTTCGCGCAACTGGGCCAGCCGCTGGTACGCAAGCAACCGTGACTTCGCCGGCATGCTGGCCGAAGACATCAAGGTGCGCGAGTACCTCAAGGGCAAGCTGAAGAACGCCGCCGTGTCGCGCGTCGTGATCGAGCGCCCTGCCAAGAACGCCCGCATCACCATTTACTCGGCGCGTCCGGGCGTGGTGATCGGCAAGAAAGGCGAAGACATCGAGAAGCTGAAGAAAGAACTGGCCTCCAAGTTGGGCGTGCCGGTTGCGGTCAACATCGAAGAAGTGCGCAAGCCCGAAATCGATGCCAAGCTGATTGCCGACAGCATCACGCAGCAGCTCGAAAAGCGCATCATGTTTCGCCGCGCCATGAAACGCGCCATGCAGAACGCGATGCGCCTGGGCGCACAGGGCATCAAGATCATGTCGTCGGGTCGCCTGAACGGCATCGAGATCGCACGTTGCGAGTGGTACCGCGAAGGTCGCGTGCCACTTCACACCCTGCGCGCCGACATCGACTACGGCACGTCCGAAGCCAAGACCACCTACGGCATCATCGGTGTCAAGGTCTGGGTTTACAAGGGCGACACCCTGGGCCGCAACGATGCGCCTGTGGCCGCCGAGCCCCGTGTTGAAGAAGAGCGCCGCCCCCGTGGTCCGCGCCGTGAGCGTCCGGCAGGTCCTCCTGCTCGCGCTGCGGTTCGTCGCCCCGGTGCGAACGCTGCTCCGGCCGATGGCAGCGACAAGCCTGCCGAAGCCACGACCGGAACCGAAACCAAACCCGCCGTTAAGCGCGTTCGCAAAGACGCCGCGCCCGCATCTGCAGCTGCGGACGGCAAAGGAGAATAACCATGTTGCAACCTGCTCGCCGCAAATTCCGCAAGGAACAAAAAGGCCGCAATACCGGTGTCGCCACCAGCGGCGCCACCGTCGCGTTTGGTGACTTCGGTCTGAAGTCCACCGACCGCGGTCGCCTGACGGCCCGCCAGATCGAAGCCGCGCGTCGCGCGATTTCCCGTCACGTCAAACGTGGTGGCCGCATCTGGATCCGCGTGTTCCCGGACAAGCCGATTTCCAACAAGCCCGCTGAAGTCCGTATGGGCAACGGCAAGGGCTCGGTGGAGTACTACGTGGCCGAGATTCAGCCCGGCAAGGTGCTGTACGAGATCGTCGGTGTGCCAGAGGAGCTGGCCCGTGAGGCGTTCCAGCTGGCCGCCGCCAAACTCCCCCTGCGCACCACGTTCGTGACGCGCTTGTTGGGTCAGTGATTCAGGAGAACTCAAGATGAAAACTGCTGAACTGCGCCAAAAGGATGTGGCCGGCCTCGAAGCCGAAGTGAAATCGCTGCAAAAGGCCCACTTCGGTCTGCGCATGCAAAAAGCCACGCAACAACTCAACAACAACGCCGTGCTGGGCGACACCCGCCGCGCCATCGCTCGTGCCAAGACCATTCTGGCCGAGAAGCAGCGCAACGCGGCTTCTGCCAAATAAGGAGTGACCATGACGGAAGCTAAAACATCCCTCAAGCGCACCTTGATCGGCAAGGTCGTCAGTGACAAGCGCGCCAAGACCGTGACGGTCCTGGTTGAGCGTCGTGTGAAGCACGAGCTCTACGACAAGATCGTGGCCAAGTCGAGCAAGTACCACGCCCATGACGAAAAGGGCGAGTACAAGACCGGCGACATGATCGAGATCACCGAGAGCCGCCCGCTGTCGAAGACGAAAAACTGGGTCGCCACCCGCCTGGTCCAAAAGGCCGAGCTGGTTTAAGCGCGATTCGCGCTGTTTGCAGCGCCGAACTGAAAAGCGACCGACAATGCCGGTCGCTTTTTCTTTTTCCGGGCTCGGTTTTCGAGCATTCACACCACGGCCCATGGGCCCATAACCACGAGGAGCACAGCATGATTCAGGTTGGCGACAAGATCCCGGCGGCGACGTTGATGGAATACAGCGAAGTGGAAGGCAACGGTTGCAGCATCGGCCCCAATGCCGTGGATGCACACAAGGCGGCCTCGGGTAAAACGATCGCGGTCTTTGCACTGCCCGGCGCTTTCACCCCAACTTGTTCAGCCAAACACGTGCCCGGCTTTGTGGAGCATGCCGGTGACTTCAAGGCGGCGGGCGTGGACGAGATCTGGTGCCTGAGCGTGAACGACGCGTTCGTGATGGGCGCCTGGGCGCGGGACCAGAAGACCGGCGACAAGGTGCGCATGCTGGCCGATGGCAGTGCCGACTTCGCCAAGGCGACCGGTCTCACGCTGGATCTGACGGGTCGCGGCATGGGACTGCGCAGCAACCGTTACTCGATGCTGATCAAGGACGGCGTGGTGAAGGCCCTGAATGTGGAGGCGCCGGGCAAGTTCGAGGTGAGCGACGCAGCCACTTTGCTGGCACAGGCCAAGGCTGGCGTCTGAGTCTGTCGGGGCACAAACAAAAGCCGCTGGTGGTGACACCAGCGGCTTTTTTCATGATCGGTTGTTGCGGTGCGATCCTCAGAGATCCACCTTGAGGTAGTGCGCCCCTGGAATGGGGTTGTGATAGAACGGCGCCACCTCGACAAAGCCGGCCTCCTGGTAGAGGGCGCGAGCCGTCTCCATGTCGCTGAGTGTGTCGAGCAGCATGGTGGTGTAGCCCGCGAGGTGGGCATCCGTCATGACGCGTTCGACCAGCAGGCGTCCCAGGCCGAAACCGCGGAACGCACGGCGCACGAAGAGCCGTTTCATTTCGCAGGCGTTCAGGTGGTCGGTGTTGGTGAGTGATCGAAACGCGCAACAGCCCGCCGGCTCGCCGCCCACACTGGCCAGAAAAACGGAGCCGTTGGGTGGTGCGTACTCTCCCGGCAGGCCCGCCAGCTCGTCGTCAAATCCCTGAAAGCACAGGTCGATGCCCATGTCGGCCTGGTAGTCGAGAAACAAGGACCTGACCGTGTTCAGGTCGGCGGGAAACTCGGCCAGCCGGAGGGTGACGTCGGCCGTTTCGTGGGATTTCATGCGGGGTGGGTGGGGGTCGGAGCCGGTGCGTTGCCTGGCCGGCCACTATACGACAGGCATGGCGACAGACATGGTTGATGTGGCCCTTAGGAAGCGTTGCCCAGTTGGACCAGCCAGGCCACAGCCCCGCCGCACACCGCGAGCACGGCCAGCGCCAGCAGCCGGGATGCAGCCGAGTCGCGCGCGTGCGGCACGACGAGGCCCGCCGCGAGTTGTTTGTCCCCCACCACCATGGGGCGCACCAGCCCGTCCTGTTTGAACCACTTGTAGAACAGGATGGCCGCCACGTGTAGCACCACCAGCGCGATGACGATGAACTTGCCCACGTTCTTGTGATAGCTGGTGGCGGCAGCCACGGTGTCGCCCGAGACAAAGCGCACCAAGGGGCCGAAGAAGGCAATCTCGTCGTCGCTCATGAGGCCGGTGGCCACCTGCGCCAGCAACACTGCCAACAAGGCAAACACCGACAGCGCGCCCAGCGGCGTGTGCCCCACCCGGTGCTCGGGGCGGGCTCTGCCCTGCAGGTAAGCGATGACTGCCGATGGCGCATACAGAAAGCTGCCGAAGCGCGACCAGTGTCCTCCCACGAAGCCCCAGACCACGCGGAACAGCAACAGGGCCAACACCGCATAGCCCAGGCGCAAGTGCCAGTTCATCCAGTTGCCGCCGATGTTGGCGGTGATCACGAGGCCCACCACGGCCGCTGCCAGCAGCCAGTGAAACAGGCGGGTGGGCAAGTCCCAGACGCGGATGGTTTGCATGGTCGAAAGGAAGGAGTTCAAAGGAGAGTGGAGCCCGGGGACATGCCGACAGTTCCGGCGGAACTTCCGGGGCACCAGCACACTCACGCGCAGGCGGCCACTGTGCTGCCTTGTTTATTCAACCACGCTCAGGAGTGTTCATGAAGATTCTCGCCCCGCTGGCCATGGCCATTGCGATCACCAGTCTGTCTGCGCCGGCTTTGGCCCAGTTCCAGAAGCCCGAGGACGCGGTGAAGTACCGCAAGGCCGCATTCACCGTGATGGCCAGCCACTTCTCTCGCGTGGGCGCCATGGCCAACGGTCGCGTGCCGTTTGATCCGAAGGTGGCTGCCGACAGCGCAGCCATTGTGGAGACCATGAGCAAGCTGCCGTGGGAGGGCTTCGGTCCGGGCACCGACAAGGGCGACACGCGCGCGCTGCCGGCCATCTGGACCGAACAGGCCAAATGGAAAGAAGGCGCCGACAAGTTTCAAGCCGAGGCCACCAAGCTGAGCGCCGCTGCCAAAACCGGCAACCTCGACGCGGTGAAGACCGCCTTTGGCGCTGTGGGCCAGACCTGCAAGGCCTGCCACGACGCTTACCGCAAGGAGTGATGGCGCTCAAGGCGTCGGTCTGAAAGCATAAAAGCCGGGACCCAGGTCCCGGCTTTTTGTTGTGTGACGCTGTGCCGCTTCAGGTCTGGGCCAGCAGTTTTTCGATGAGCTGGTGCAGCGCCGCAAAGTCCGGCTCGCCCACGTAGCGTTTGACGATGCGGCCCTGCTTGTCCACGAGGTAGGTGGTGGGCGTGAGCTTGACGTCGCCCCACTGCCGGGCCACTTCACCCGTGTTGTCCAGCGCCACCTTGAAGGGCAACTGGCGGCTCTGCGCAAAGTTGAGCACCCAGTTGGGCGGGTCGTATTCCATGGCCACGGCCACGGTGTCGAAGCCCTGCCCCTGGTACTTGTGCCAGGTGGCCACGATCTGCGGCATTTCCTTGACGCACGAAACGCAGGTGGTGGCCCAGAAATTCACCAACGTGACCTTGCCCTTGAGGTCGGCCGTGGTGGCCTTGGAGCCGTCGAGCAGCACGAAGGTGGAGTCGGGAGCGGCCTCGCCGCCGGCACAGCCTGCGAGACCCAGCGTGGCGGCCGCACCCAGTGCCGCCATGGCTGCGAGGCTGCGGCGGCGCGAGAGGCCGGGACGGTCGAGTTCGGTCATTGTGTTTTCATTTCCCGGGGGCTACATTGCCCCACGTCGTTCGTTCATCCGCATCCCAGGAGACACCGCATGCAGCGCCGCCAGTTTACCCAGTCCACCGCCGCCATCGGTCTGCTCATCCTCGCTGCCCACCAGCAGGCGCGCGCCTTGTCGCTGGGCGATCTCACCGAAGGCGACGCCAGCAAAGGCATCAAGGTGGCGCTTGAAAAAGGCGCTCTGGCGGCCGTGGCGCTGCTGGGCAAGACCGATGGATTCCTTGGCAATCCAAAAGTTCGGATTCCTTTGCCCGGTTTTCTGGAAGACGCGTCCAAGCTGCTCAAGCTCACCGGCCAGGGCAAGCGTGTGGACGAGCTGGTCACGAGCATGAACCGCGCGGCCGAAGCCGCTGTGCCCATGGGCAAGGACTTGCTGGTGAACGCGGTCAAGTCGATGAGCGTGACGGACGCCAAAAACATCCTGGGAGGTGGCGACAACTCGGTGACGCAGTTCTTTGCGGAGAAAACCCGCTCGCCGCTGAGCGAGAAGTTTCTGCCGGTGGTGACCAAGGCCACCGAAAAAGTGGGCCTGGCCAACCAGTACAACAAGGTCGCGGGCAAGGCTGCGGGCATTGGGTTGGTCAAGTCCGAAGACGCCAACATCCAGAAGTACGTGACCGGCAAGTCGCTCGATGGCCTCTACACCATCATTGGCGAAGAAGAGCGCAAGATCCGCCAGGACCCGGTGGGCACCGGCAGTGCCATCCTCCAGAAGGTGTTTGGCGCGCTCAAGTGAACGCGCTCAGATTTTCTTGAGCTTGCTCCGCGCTTCGACCAAGCGCGCCTGCAGGTACTCGCCAAAAAAATCCGGTACGGCCACGCCCACCAGGCGCTCAGCCAGTTCCTGGCCGTCGGGCCCGAAGAACATCACCGTGGGCGTGAAGCGCGCCTTCCAGGCGCGGGCCTGATCGGCCGGCGTTGTGGTGTCCCCGGCAAAACCCTGCAGGTTGGACTGGCGGTCCTGCACATCGATCTGCACCGCCACCAGCAAGCCCTCGCGGCGCATGGGAGCGAGGTAGTTGTTGCGCACCAGCTCGCAGTACACGCAGCCCTTGAGCGTGGTCATGACCACCAATGGCTCGCCTCGTGCGGCGGCGGCTTGTGCGGCGCCGCGCAGCGAGGCGGGGGTGGGCAAGGCAGGGGCGGCCATCCACAGCCTTTCAGACCGCGCCGCTGCGCTTCAACTCGGCGAGTTGTTCGGGCGTGCTGCCCAGCCAGTCGCCCAGCACCTCGGCGGTGTGCTGGCCCAGCAGGGGTGGTGGCAGGTCGTTGCGCACCGGTGTGGCACTGAGCTTGAGCGGGCTGGCGACCAGATCGACGTCACCCGAGAGCGGGTGCGACCAGCGCTGCACCATGCCGCGCGAGAGCACATGTTCGTCGGCGAACACCTCGGCCAGGTTGTTGATCGGGCCGCAGGGCACCTTGGCGGCTTCCAGCGCGGCGAGCCAGTCGGCCTTGCCGCGGGTCTTGAGGATGGTTTCCAGCAAGGGCACCAGCACGGCGCGGTGACGCACCCGGTTCTGGTTCTGCGCAAAGCGCGCGTCCAGCGCCAGCTCGGGATGGCCTGCCACGGCGCAGAACTTGGCGAACTGGCCGTCGTTGCCCACCGCCAGGATGATGTGTTGCGTCTGGCCCTGCGCGTCGGGCGCCACCTCAAACACCTGGTAGGGCACGATGTTGGCGTGGGCGTTGCCTGCGCGGCCCGGCACCTTGCCGTCGTCGCGGCCGCGCACCAGGTAGTTGGCGCCGAGGTTGGCGAGCATGGCCACTTGTGTGTCGAGCAGGGCCATGTCGATGTGCTGGCCCTCGCCGGTGCGCTCGGCGTGGCGCAGCGCGGCCTGGATGGCCACGGTGGCGTACAGCCCGGTGAACAGGTCGGCCACCGCCACGCCCACTTTCTGTGGGCCGCCGCCGGGCAACTCATCGCGCTCGCCGGTCACGCTCATGAGGCCACCCATGGCCTGCACGGCGAAGTCGTAACCCGCGCGGTCCTTGTAGATGCCGGTCTGGCCGAAGCCGGTGATGGAGCAGTACACCAGCCTGGGATTGATGGCGTGCAGGCTTGCAAAGTCGAGCCCATAACGCGCCATGTCGCCCACCTTGTAGTTCTCCACGAACACATCGGCCTTGGCCGCGAGTTCGCGGATCAGCGCCTGGCCCGCTGGTGTGGCGATGTCGCAGGTGATGGAGCGCTTGTTGCGGTTGGCACCGAGGTAGTAAGCGGCCTCGGCGGTGTCGCTGCCGTCGCGCCCGCGCAGGAAGGGCGGACCCCAGCCGCGCGTGTCGTCGCCGCCGGGGTGGTTGTCACTCGGCGGGCGTTCGACTTTGACGACGTCGGCGCCCAGATCGGCGAGGGTTTGCGTGCACCAGGGGCCGGCGAGCACGCGGGACAAATCGAGGATGCGGATACCATGCAATGCGTTCATGTTTGCCATTTTGCGCGCGCCCGCTGCCACGGCGGTGTCACCACAGTGGCGTCTCCCTTTCCACCCCATGCATTCACCAGCATCCCTCCACGCCGTGCGCCGCCTCGGGCCCATCGGTGTGCTGATGGCCGTCGCATTGACCGCCTGTTATCCCACCTTCAACTGGCGCGAACTGCGCCCCGAAGGCACGCCCCTGCAGGCGCTGCTGCCCTGCAAACCCGAGACCGCCGAACGTTCGGTGCCGCTGGGTGGTGCGCCCACGGTGTTGCACATGCACAGCTGCAAAGCCGGGGGACTCACCTTCGCACTGGCCTGGGCCAATGCGCCCGACGCCACCGCCGCGCCCGCCACGCTGAGCGACTGGCAGCGCGCCTCGCTGGCCGCGATCCGCGTGGACCCGGTCTTGCACACCGACCCGGCCCACCGCTGGAGCGCCACCGTGGCCGGCGCCACGCTTGTGCAAGGCATCACGGCGCAGGGCACCGACCCGCAGGGCCAGGTGGTGCAGGCCCGGACGGTGTATTTCGCGCGTGACGCGCAGGTGTTCCAGGCCGCGATCTATGGCCCGGCCAGCGACGAGGTCAGCGCCACGTTTTTTGGCGGACTGAAGCTGCCATGACCGGCGTGCCGACACACGCCGACCGCGACGCGCTGGGCACGCGCGCGGCGGTCATCGTCTTCCTGACGTTCGCGATCACGTACTTCCTCTCGGCCCTGGTGCGCGCGGTCACGGCCACGCTCTCGCCCACGCTGAGCCTGGAGCTCGACCTGAACGCGGGTGACCTCGGCCTGCTCGCCGGCGGTTACTTCCTCGGCTTTGCGCTCACGCAGTTGCCGCTGGGCAACTGGCTGGACCGACACGGCCCGCGCCAGGTGATCCTGGCCTTCTTGGCGGTGGCCGTGCTCGGTTGCGTGGCGTTTGCGCTGGCCACCAGCTTCTCTGGCCTGCTGGCCGCGCGCGTGCTCACCGGCATGGGCGTGAGCGCCTGCCTCATGGCACCGCTCACCGGTTTTCGCCGCTGGCTTGCGCCCGCCACACAACTGCGCGCGAACTCGTGGATGCTCATGACCGGCTCGCTGGGCATGGTGGCCGCCACCCTGCCGGTGCAATGGCTCATGCCCTACACCGGCTGGCGCGGGTTGTTCTGGCTGCTGGCCGCGCTGATTGCGTTGTCGATGGTGGGTCTGGCGCTCGCGGTGCCGCGCTGGCGGCAGACCAGCCCCCTTCCCACAGAAGAACAGCCGTCCGCCGCCACGGGTTACGGCCTCATCTGGCGCCACCGGTACTTCCGCCAGATGCTGCCGATCGGCTTTGTGAACTACGGCGGCATGGTCGCGATGCAGACCCTGTGGGCCGGGCCGTGGATGGTGAAGGTGGCGGGTTACTCGCCGCAGCAGGCCGCGGCCGGTCTGTTCGGCATCAACCTCTCCATGCTCTGCGCCTTCTGGCTCTGGGGCGTGGTCAATCCGCACCTGGCGCGGCGCGGCCTCAAACCCGAGCGCCTGATCGCCTGGGGCCTGCCGTTGAGCTTTGTGGTGCTGGCATCCATCGTGTGGCGCGGGGCCGGCGCTGGCTGGGAGTGGTGGGCGCTGTTCTGTGTGACCAGCACGTTCGCTTCCCTCTCGCAGCCGGCGGTGGCGCTGGCCTTGCCACCCGAGGCCGCAGGCCGTGCCTTGTCGGCCTACAACCTTGCGATCTTCGGTGGTGTGTTCGGCGTGCAATGGGGCATTGGCCTCTTGATCGAGGCGCTCACCGTGTTCGGCTGGAGCGAGCCTGTTCGCTACCGCGGAGCCATCGCTTTCTTCGGTGTGTGTTGCGTGTTCGCCTACCTCGCTTTCTGGCGCGCCTGGCGAGCCCGCCCCACGGCACAGGCCAGCTAAACTGCGCTCATGAACGGCATCTTCATCATCGCGCACGCACCCCTGGCTTCGGCCTTGCGACAGTGCGTCATGCATGTGTTCCCCGACAGCGCCGAGGCTGTCGCAGCACTCGATGTTCAACCCAACGTACCGCCCGAAGAATCGCTGGCCCAGGCGCGTGCGCTCATGCGCCAGATGCAACTGCCGCAAACCCTGGTGGTGGCCGACGTGTTCGGCGCCACGCCGTGCAACGTGGCGCAGAAACTCATCGACGGCATCAACTCCAAGTTGATCGCCGGCGTGAACCTGCCCATGCTGCTGCGCACCGTGTCGTACCGCCACGAGTCGCTGGATGCGCTGATCTCGCGCGCCATGATCGGTGCCACGCAGGGGGTGATTCAGGTGGCGGTGACCGCTCCGCAAAACCAGGCCAGACGAGCCACCCATGATCAAGACCACCGTGACCATCAGCAATAAGCTGGGGCTGCATGCACGCGCCTCGGCCAAACTCACCAAACTCGCCGGCAGCTTCGCCAGCGACGTGTGGATGTCGCGCGGTGACCGCCGTGTGAATGCCAAAAGCATCATGGGCGTGATGATGCTGGCCGCGGGGTTGGGCAGCACGGTCGAGGTGGAGACCATCGGGGCGGACGAGGCGGTGGCCATGGACGCGCTTGTGGCTCTCATCAACGACAAGTTCGGAGAGGGTGAGTGAGCTTCAGCGTCCACGGTCTCGCCGTCTCCCGGGGCATTGCCATCGGGCGGGCGGTGATCGTGGCGTCGAGCCGGATCGATGTGGCGCACTACTTCGTGCAGGCCGAGCAGGTTCAGGGCGAGATCGAGCGGTTGCGCCATGCGCGCAACGAGGTGGCCGCAGAAATCCTGAAGGTGCAGCAGAGCCTGCATGAGCTGGGCCCCTCGGATGCGCATCCCGAACTCACGGCCCTGCTCGACGTGCACCTCATGCTGCTGCAGGACGAGCAGCTCACCGGTGGCGTCAAGCACTGGATCGTCGAGCGCCACTACAACGCCGAATGGGCGCTCACCACCCAGCTGGAGGTGATCGCGCGCCAGTTCGACGAAATGGAAGACCCCTACCTGCGCGAGCGCAAGGCCGACCTGGAACAGGTGGTCGAGCGCATCCTGCGGGTGATGCGCGGCGTGGCTTCGCCCGTGGGCGCCGGCCAGCCACGCCCCGGGCAAGACAACGCGGTCGACGTGCCGCTGGTGCTGATCGCGCACGACCTCTCGCCGGCCGACATGCTGCAGTTCAAACAGAGCGTGTTCGCCGGCTTCGTCACCGACGTGGGCGGCAAGACCAGCCACACGGCCATCGTCGCGCGCAGCATGGACATCCCGGCCGTGGTCGGTGCGCGCTCGGCCAGCCAGCTGATCGAGCAGGACGACTGGGTCATCATCGACGGCGATGCCGGCGTGGTGGTGGTCGACCCGTCGCCCATCCTGCTGGCCGAATACGGCTTCAAGCAGCGCCAGGGTGAGGTCGAACGCGAGCGCCTCTCGCGCCTGAAGAACACACCCGCCGTCACGCTCGACGGGCAGAAGATCGAGCTGCTGGCCAACATCGAACAACCCGAAGACGCGGTGGGCGCGCTGAAAGCCGGTGCGGTGGGCGTGGGGCTGTTTCGCAGCGAATTTCTCTTCATGGGACGCAACGGCAAGCTGCCCGACGAGGAAGAGCAATACCAGGCCTACAAACGCGCGGTCGAGGGCATGCAGGGCCTGCCGGTGACGATTCGCACGGTGGACGTGGGCGCCGACAAACCGCTGGACCGCGTGGCCCAGCGCGCGGGCGAAGACCACCTCAACCCGGCGCTGGGCCTGCGCGCGATCCGCTGGAGCCTGGCCGACCCGGCCATGTTTCTCGCGCAGTTGCGAGCCATCCTGCGCGCGGCCGCGCACGGGCCGGTGCACCTGCTCATTCCCATGCTCGCGCACGCCAGCGAGATCCGCCAGACGCTGGCGCTGGTGAACCGCGCGCGGGAGCAGTTGGAGGCCTCCGGCGTGCGCCAGGGTGCGGTGAAGCTCGGCGCGATGATCGAGGTGCCTGCAGCGGCGCTCACGATCCCGCTGTTCCTCAAGCACTTCGACTTTCTCTCGATCGGCACCAACGACCTGATCCAGTACACGCTGGCGATCGATCGCGCCGACGAAGCCGTCTCGCACCTCTACGACCCGGTGCACCCCGCCGTGCTGCACCTGCTGGCCAGCACCATCGCACAATGCCAGGCGCTGGGCAAAGGCGTGAGCGTGTGCGGCGAGATGGCGGGCGACGTGGCCATGACGCGCCTGCTGCTGGGCCTGGGCCTGCGCAGTTTTTCCATGCACCCGTCGCAGATCCTGGCGGTCAAGCAGCAGATCCTGCGTTGTGACACGGTGCGTCTGCAGACCTGGGCGCAGACGGTGCTGGCAGCGGAAGATCCAGCCGCGTTGATGACCGACTGAAACTCAGTTGTTCCGGCGCGTGGCGATCACCGCCGCGCCCACGATCATCAAAGCGGCCAGACCGATTTCCAGGCTCGGCATTTCACCCCGCACCAGCAGCAAAGTCAACGTGGACAACAGTGGCGTGAGAAAGCTCAGCACGCCGATCTGCCGCGCATCGCCGCGTTTGAGCGCTGCGTCCCACAGAAAGAACGCACCACCGAGCGGACCCAGGCCGAGCACGGCGATGAGCAGCATGTCCTGGCTTGAGAGCGAGACCGCAGGCTCCAGCAGCGCGTGGCACAGCAACGAGAGCACGCCCGAGAGCAGCGCGAAGCTGCCGATGGCGGCGGTGGGGAAGGCGCGCACACGTTTCGTCATGAGCGAATAGCTGGACCACATGAAGGCCGAGGCCAAGGCCGGGATGTAGCCCCAGGCCCACTGCGTGTCACCCGCTTCGCCTGCCCCGCCGAGGATGGCCAGCGCCGCACCCGCAAAGCCCAGCAAGGCGGCAAAGATGTGGCGACCTGTGAGCGTCATGCCGGGCAGGAAGATCGGCGCCATCACCACGATACCCAGGGGCCAGAGGTAGTTCACCAGGTTGGCCTGCACCGGTGGCGCGTGGCGCAGCGCGATGAAGAGCAGGAAGTGGTAGCCGAACAGGCCGTACACGCCCAGCGCCAGGGTGCTGGCCGGCACGCGCCACTGGCGGAAGTCGAAGCGCGAGAGCGGCAACGCGATCAGGCTGCCGACCAGCAGCGACAGGCCCGTGAGCAGAAAGGGGGGTACGTGTGAGAGGGCCACACCGAGTGCGGCAAGCGAGGCCCACAGCGCGATGGCGCCCAAGGCGAGGAGGTTGGCGTTCATGCGCAGAGGTTACCGCGCCGCAGGATCGTCGCAGGGCTCGCGGCGTCACGCACACGTCATGCGGGCGTCATGCCCGGGTCGCAAAGGCCGCACAACATCGCGGCATGCTCAACGTCGATCTGGTCTGGTTCAACGCGGGTGGCGGTCATCGCGCCGCCGCCGAGGCGCTGTCGCTGGCGATCGAGGCGCAGGGCTTGCCGTGGCGCGTTCGCAAGGTGAACTTCACCGAGGTCATCGATCCGGCGGGCCGCTTTCGCCGGGTCATGGGTTTCGATCCGGAGGACCTCTACAACAAGCGCCTGGCCAGCGGGTTCACGTTGGGGCTTTCGCAAGAACTCAAGCTGTTGCAGCGTGCGATTCGCTGGAGCCATCCGCTGCTGGTGGAGCGCCTGGCCGCGCACTGGCGCGAAACCCGGCCCGACATGGTCGTGTCGCTGATCCCGAACTTCAACCGCGCACTCCACGACAGCCTGGCCCTGGCCCGACCGCAGACGCCGTTTGTCACGGTGTTGACCGACATGGCCGACCACCCGCCTGCGTTCTGGATGGAGCCGGGCACGGGCCAGCACCTTGTGTGTGGCACAGCGCATGCCCAGGAGCAGGCGCTGCAGGCGGGCTGCGGGCCTGCGCAGGTGCACCGTGTCAGCGGCATGCTGTTGCGCCCGGCCTTTCATGCCCCGGCGGCGCTGGACCGCGCCCGGGAGCGCGCCGCGCTGGGACTCGATCCACACCAGCCCGTGGGGCTGGTCATGTTTGGTGGTGCGGGCTCGCGCGTCATGAAGCGCATTGCTGCGGCCTTGCCCGAGGTGCCCTTGATCTTGCTGTGCGGGCGCAACGAGGCGCTGGCACAGTCGCTGCGTGCCTTGCCGTCGGTGGCGCCGCGCGTGGTGGTGGGCTACACGCCGGACGTGGCGCACTGGATGCATCTGGCCGATTTTTTCGTCGGCAAGCCGGGGCCTGGTGCCATCAGCGAAGCGGTGCAGATGGGTCTGCCGGTCATCGTCACACGCAACGCCTGGACCATGCCGCAGGAGCGCTGGAACACCGGTTGGGTACGCGAGCAGGGTGTGGGCGTGACGCTGCGCAGCTTCGGCCAGATCGATGTGGCGGTGGGTCGGCTGTTGCCACGGCTCGACGAATTCAAACGGCGCGCCGCTGCGGTGGAAAACCACGCCGCGATGGAGGTGCCGCAGCGGCTGGCGGCCATCCTGCAGGCGCGCCTCGCGGCGGTGGCCGATCGGGCGCGATGGGTCGAGCCCGCGTTGTCATTCGATTGACGCCGAGACTTCACGCAGGCGTCGCAAGCGATCTTCAAACTGGATGCCCATGCGACGTGACCTCCTCCCCCTGCTGAGCTCTGCGGACCCGATGGACTCCGATGCGGACGCACCCGGCGGGCTGCGTGTGCGCACCGTGTGGATATCCGATCTGCACCTGGGCACACCAGGCTGCCAGGCGACGCCGCTGCTCGATTTCCTCAAGCGCGTGGAGTGCGACACGCTGTATCTGGTGGGTGACATCATCGACGGCTGGCAGCTCAGGCGGCAGTGGTACTGGCCTCAGACCCACAACGACGTGGTGCAGAAGCTGTTGCGCAAGGCGCGCAAAGGCACGCGCGTGGTGTTTGTGCCCGGCAACCACGACGAGTTCGCGCGCAAGTACCTGGGCCACAACTTCGGGGGCGTCGAAGTGGTGGATGAAGCGATTCACCAGACCGCCGACGGGCGCCTGTTGTGGGTCACGCACGGCGACTACTTCGACGGCGTGATCCAGTGCGCGAAATGGCTGGCCCACGTGGGCGACTGGGCTTACGAGCTCACCCTGCGCATCAACCGACACCTCAACTCGACCCGCGCCCGTCTGGGCCTGCCGTACTGGAGCCTGTCGCGCTACCTCAAGCTCAAGGTCAAGCGCGCGGTGAGCTACGTGGGGGACTTCGAGGTGGCGGTGGCGCGCGAGGCGCGTGAGCGCGGCGTGCACGGTGTCGTGTGCGGACACATCCACCACGCCGAGATCCGCACCATCGACGGCATCCTGTATTGCAACGACGGTGATTGGGTGGAGAGCCTCACCGCGCTGGTGGAGCACGCCGATGGCCGGCTTGAAATCCTGGACTGGTCGGGTCGATCCGGTCAGTCCGATGCCGGGCACTCGATGGCGCAGCCCGGGTTGTTTCCTGCGGCGGTCTGAACCGGATCAGGCCGTGGGATTGAGCACGTCGTGCGCTTGCTGGTCGGCGTGGTACGAGCTGCGCACCATGGCGCCCACGGCTGCATGGCTGAAGCCCATCTTGTAGGCCTCGGCTTCAAACATCTTGAAGGTGTCGGGGTGCACGTAGCGGCGCACCGGCAGGTGGTGGCCGCTGGGTGCGAGGTACTGGCCGATGGTGAGCATGTCGATGTTGTGCGCGCGCATGTCGCGCATGACGGCCAGAATTTCTTCGTCGGTCTCGCCCAGGCCAACCATCAGGCCGCTCTTGGTCGGCACATGCGGGAACAGGGCCTTGAACTTCTTGAGCAGGTTCAGGCTGAACTGGTAGTCCGATCCCGGGCGCGCTTCCTTGTACAGGCGCGGCACGGTCTCCATGTTGTGGTTCATCACGTCGGGTGGCGCGGCCTTGAGGATCTCGAGCGCGCGGTCGTCGCGGCCACGAAAGTCGGGCACCAGCACCTCGATCTGCGTCTGCGGTGAGAGTGCGCGGGTCTTCTCGATGCAGGCGACGAAGTGACCGGCGCCACCGTCGCGCAGGTCGTCGCGGTCCACGCTGGTGATCACCACGTATTTCAGCTTGAGCTGCGCGATGGTTTTGGCCAGATTGTCGGGTTCGTTCACGTCCAGCGGATCGGGGCGGCCGTGGCCCACGTCGCAGAACGGGCAGCGCCGTGTGCACTTGTCGCCCATGATCATGAAGGTAGCCGTGCCCTTGCCGAAGCACTCACCGATGTTGGGGCAGCTCGCCTCTTCGCACACCGTCACCAGCTTGTTGGCGCGCAGGATGTCCTTGATCTCGTAGAAGCGCGTGGTGGGACTGCCGGCCTTCACGCGGATCCACTCGGGCTTCTTCAGCACCTCGGCCGGCACGACCTTGATGGGGATGCGTGCGGTCTTGGCCTGGCTCTTCTGCTTGGCGGTGGCGTCGTAGCTGGCAGCGGGCTGAGCCTCGCGCACGGTGGTGACGGCGGCGGTTTCGAGAGCAGGGGAGTTGGTGCGGTTCATGGCGGCGGCGCGGGTGGCGCTTGGAGTCAGGGCGAGAGGGAGGCGCCGAGCTTCTGGCTCAACACGTGTGCGGCTTCGTCCCATGAAACCGCGACCCCGATTGTAGAAAGGTCCACCGTTTGCAGGCCGGTGTAGCCACACGGGTTGATGCGCTGGAAGGGTTGCAGGTCCATCGCCACGTTGAGCGCCACACCGTGGTAGGTGCAATGGCGGCTGACCTTGATGCCGAGTGCGGCGATCTTGCCCAGGCCGGTGAAGTCGGGGGGCGGCAGCGGCTCGCCAGGATTTCTCTTCTGCGGGCGCTGCGGCAGCAGGGCGTGGCTGAACGGATCGTCCAGCCGCACGTAAATGCCGGGCGCACCGGCCACGCGGTGACCGGTGACCTGGAACGCGGCCAGCGTGCGGATCACGGCTTCTTCGACCCGGTAGACGTATTCCTTGACGTAGTAGCCTGCGCGTTGCAAGTCGATCAACGGATACGCCACCAACTGGCCAGGGCCGTGGTAAGTCACCTGACCACCCCGGTTGGTCTGCACCACCGGGATGTTGCCCGGGGCGAGCAGGTGGTCTTCGCGACCGGCCAGGCCCTGGGTGAAGACGGGCGGGTGCTCGCAGATCCAGAGTTCGTCGGGCGTGTCTGCCGTGCGCTCCGACGTGAAGGCCTGCATGGCCTCGTAGGTGGTGTCGTAAGCCACCAGGCCCAGGTCTCGAATGTTCACAGGACGATTTTGACCATGGGGTGGGTGGTCAGCGTGCGGTAGAGCTCGTCGAGTTGTTCGCGGCTGGTCACGTGCACGGTCAGCGTCAGGCCCATGTAGTTGCCCGCCTTGCTCGGACGCTGCTCCACGGTACCGACATCAAAGGTGGCATCGAACGCGCGGGCCACGTGCACCATGGCGTCGACGAAGCCCTCCACGTTTGCGCCCATCACCTTGATGGGAAATTGTGTCGGGTACTCGATCAGCGATTGTTCGGGCGGGATGTCGCGGGGTTGTTCCATGGGGCTTCTCCGGTTCAGGTCGACAAGGCGGCCACGGCTTGCTGGTAGGCCGCGTACAGGCGTTGGTAAATGGGGCCGGGGGCGCCTTGCCCGACGGGCTGGCCATCGAGACGGGTGATGGGCAGCACCTCTTTGGTGGCGGATGACAGCAGCAGTTCGTCGGCTTCCAGCACATCGGCCCGCGTGATGGGGCGCAGTTCGAACCGCAGGCCCTGCGTCCGGCAGAGTTCTTCAATCAGCCCGAAGCGGATGCCTTCCAGCACCAGGTTGTCTTTGGGTGGCCCCATGACCACGCCGTTCTTGACCACCCACACATTGCTGGAGGCCGCTTCGCTCAGATGCTCGCCACGAAACATCACGGTTTCCACCGCGCCGGCGTCCACGCTGATCTGGCGCGCCAACACCGCGCCCAGCAGGCTGGTGCTTTTGATGTGGGCCTTCTCCCAGCGGAAATCGTCGGCGGTGACGCAGGCCACGCCGTGTTCGCGTTGGGCCGGCGTGGCCAGTTTCATCTCACTCACCATCATGAACACCGTGGGCGCGGTGTCGGCCGGCATGGCGTGGTCCCTCAGCGCCACGCCTCGGGTGACCTGGATGTAGATCAATTGATGGACGGCGCCACGGCTGTCTCGCAGCGAGAGCGCCAGGCGCTGCGCGATCGCCCACCACTCGGCGCGAGACAGGGGGTTCCTGATGCGCAGCTCGGTCAGCGACCGGTCCAGGCGCGCCATGTGCTGGTCAAAACGGAACGCCACACCGCCGTAACACGGCAGTACCTCGTACACGCCATCGCCAAAAATGAAGCCACGGTCCAGCACGCTGACCTGGGCGTTGCGCAGCTCGGTGAATGCGCCGTTGAGGTAACAGAGGGTGTCGGGCAGATCGGGGGAGGAGCCCCAGTTCGCAGCGGTCATGAAACGATTATCGGCGGCGGTGGCAACAGCAGACGCACAAGCTGCACTCAGCCTTGACGGAGCCATGGGGTTTCTACGTATAATCAGCGGCTTTGCGAATGTCGCCCAACCGTAACCTGTCTGTAACCATCCATGTCGACAATGCAACGCGTCGACCCGGAGTCGCAGAACCAGGCTGATGGGTCAGATGGTGAGCAAGAGATTGAATTCAAGCAACTGACGCGAGAAGAAGCGCAGCAGTGGCGAGCCAGCCAGCCGCGCATTTCCTTGTGGCGTCTGGTGGGTGTGCAGTTGTTGGTGGGCTTGTCCGCTGGCGCCTTGGCCTGGTTGCTCACGCAATCGAGTTCGGTCGCCTGGTCGGTCCTCTACGGCGCAGTGGCAGTGGTGTTGCCGTCGGCCTTGATGGTCTACGGTTTGACGTCCAGCGCATTGAGTCGCCTGTTGGCGGGCTATGCGCAAGCGGCATTCGCCGGGTTTTTGTTGTGGGAGGGGGTCAAGATTTTGCTGGTGGTTGCCATGTTGTGGTCGGCCCCCTGGATCGTCCCCGAGCTGAATTGGCTGGGCCTGTTGGCCGGTCTGGTGTTGGTTCTCAAGGTGTACTGGTTTGGATTCTGGATCCAGGCCCGGCGCGCAAATCTAAACGGTTGAATTTCCGACAAATCGGTGCAAACGAACATGGCAACTGAAGGCAGCGCTCTGACCCCCGGCGAATACATCCGCCATCACCTGGTTCATCTGACGAACAAGAAGCAAGAGTCGATCGTCGACTTTTCGATCATCAACGTTGATTCGGTGATCGTCAGTTCCCTACTGGGTATCCTGATTTGTTTCGTGCTGTGGCTTGCCGCCCGCAAATCCACCGCAGGCGTGCCCGGCCGGTTTCAGGCCGCTGTGGAAATGCTGGTCGAGATGGTCGACAGCCAGGCCAAGGCCGTCATCCACAACGCCCACAGCCGCAAGCTGGTCGCCCCTCTGGCGCTGACCGTGTTTGTCTGGATTTTCATGATGAACTTCATGGACATGATCCCGGTGGACCTGCTGCCCTCCATCTGGCACGCTGCCGGCCCGGCCATGGGTTACCCCGATTACTTGCGCGTCGTGCCCACCGCCGACCTCTCCACCACGCTCGGCCTGTCCGTGTCCGTACTGTTGATGTGCCTGTTCTACAACATCAAGATCAAGGGCATCGGCGGCTGGACGCACGAGCTTGTGACCGCGCCCTTTGGCACCAGCAAGAACCCCATCTGGGCGCTGCTGCTGGGTGTGATCAACTTCCTGATGCAGATGATCGAGTTCGTGGCCAAGACGGTCTCCCACGGCATGCGGTTGTTCGGAAACATGTTCGCGGGTGAGCTGGTCTTCATGCTGATTGCGTTGCTGGGTGGTTTTGCCTCCCTCTCGCTCGGTGGTGGACTCTTCTTCGTCGGACATGTGATCGCAGGCACGGTTTGGACCTTGTTCCACATCCTGGTCATCACCTTGCAGGCGTTCATTTTCATGATGCTGGCCCTGATTTACCTCGGGCAGGCGCATGACGCTCACTGAGTTGCGCGGCCTGTCCTCGCTCTGAGTTCTCGTTTCTCTCTTTCCTTTTTTCAACTTTCGTTCATCTCATAGGAGTCATCATGGAAAACGTTCTGGGTCTTGTCGCACTGGCTTGCGGTCTCATCGTCGGTCTGGGCGCCATCGGCGCATCCATCGGCATCGCGCTTATGGGCGGCAAATTTCTGGAAGCGTCGGCTCGCCAGCCCGAGCTGATGAACGACCTGCAAACCAAGATGTTCATCTTGGCCGGTCTGATCGACGCGGCCTTCCTGATCGGCGTGGCCATCGCCCTCCTGTTCGCATTCGCCAACCCCTTCACGCTGGCTTGATGGGATTTGCTGCCACGCGCAGCAAGGCCCTGCGGGGCGGGCCACTGCGGCCCGCAACCCGGTTCCTTGCTGATCTCGCAGCGGTCTCATTGCCCCATTTGTCAACACACAGAAAGGCGTTGCGATGAACATCAATGCAACCCTCTTTGCGCAGGCCATCGTCTTTGCGATCCTGGTGTGGTTCACGATGAAATTCGTGTGGCCCCCGATTGCCAAGGCGCTCGATGAGCGTGCGTTGAAGATTTCCGAGGGTCTGGCGGCTTCCGAAAAAGCCAAGTCCGAATTGGCCGTGGCCAACAAGCGTGTGGAAGAAGAGTTGGGCAAATCGCGCAACGAAGCTGCCACCCGTCTGGCCGACGCCGAGCGCCGTGCACAAACCGTGATCGAAGAGGCCAAGGCGCGTGCGACCGATGAAGCCAACAAGATTGTGGCCGCCGCTCACCTGGAAGCCGAACAACAGATCGTCAAGGCCCGCGAAGCCCTGCGCGAGCAAGTGGCTGCGCTGGCTGTCAAGGGCGCCGAGCAGATCCTCAAGCGCGAAGTCAACGCCGGCGTTCACGCCGAGTTGCTGGGCCGCCTGAAGACCGAGCTCTGATCCCCCGACACGGCACCAAAGGACAACCATGGCCGAAATCGCCACCATTGCCCGCCCTTACGCGGAAGCGCTGTTCCAGGCCTCTGGCACTGGCGCGGCAGGCACCGCCGCCTGGCTCGACGAGCTGGCGTCGGTGGCTGCCGATGAACAGCTTCGCCTGTACGCCGACAACCCCAGGACCACACCCGAACAGGTGTTCAACCTGGTCACCGGTGTGATCAAGACGGGCCTGCCCGCGATGGCGCAGAACTTCCTGCGCACCGTGATCGACAATGGCCGCCTGGCCGCGCTGCCTGAAATCGCGGACCAGTTCCGTGCTTTGAAGAACGCGCAGCAAGGCGCCTTCGATGCCGTGGTCTACAGCGCCTTTGCGATCGACAGCGCTGCGTTGGCCGATCTCTCCGGCGTGCTGGAAAAGCGCTTTGCCCGCAAGCTCAACCTGCAGGTAGAACTGCAGCCCGAGTTGATCGGTGGCATTCGCGTGGTGGTGGGCGACGAAGTGCTCGACACCTCGATCAAAGCCCGCCTGGAACACATGAAAACCGCCTTGACTGCGGCCTGACCGCTGTCACCCCGCGCCCGCCTGCTCACCATTTAACGAAAGAAGGAAAGAGTCATGCAACTCAATCCCGCTGAAATCTCCGAACTGATCAAGTCCCGCATCGAGGGACTGGGCACATCGACCGATGTGCGCAACCAGGGCACCGTGGTGTCGGTGACCGACGGCATCGTCCGCGTCCACGGCCTGTCCGACGTGATGCAGGGCGAGATGCTGGAATTCCCGGCCAACAAGGATGGCGTGCCTTCCTTCGGCCTGGCGCTGAACCTGGAGCGCGACTCCGTGGGCGCCGTGATTCTGGGTGAGTACGAGCACATCTCCGAAGGCGAAACCGTCAAGTGCACGGGCCGCATTCTGGAAGTGCCGGTGGGTCCCGAGCTGATTGGCCGCGTGGTCAACGCCCTGGGTGCTCCCATCGACGGCAAAGGCCCGGTCAACGCCAAGATGACCGACGTGATCGAGAAGGTTGCGCCCGGCGTGATCGCCCGCAAATCGGTGGACCAGCCGGTGCAGACCGGCCTGAAGTCGATCGACTCGATGGTGCCCGTGGGCCGTGGTCAGCGCGAGCTGATCATCGGCGACCGCCAGACCGGCAAGACGGCGGTTGCGATCGACGCGATCATCAACCAGAAGGGTCAGAACATGACCTGCGTTTACGTCGCGATCGGCCAGAAAGCCTCGTCGATCAAAAACGTGGTGCGTGCCCTGGAGCAGGCTGGTGCGATGGAGTACACCATCGTCGTGGCCGCCTCGGCTTCCGAATCCGCTGCCATGCAGTACCTGTCGGCCTACTCCGGCTGCACCATGGGCGAGTACTTCCGCGACCGTGGCCAGGATGCCCTGATCGTGTATGACGACCTGTCCAAGCAGGCCGTGGCTTACCGCCAGGTTTCGCTGCTGCTGCGCCGCCCGCCAGGTCGCGAAGCCTACCCTGGCGATGTGTTCTATCTCCACAGCCGTCTGCTCGAGCGCGCCGCTCGCGTGAACGCCGACTACGTCGAAGCCTTCACCAAGGGTGAAGTCAAAGGCAAGACCGGTTCGCTGACCGCACTGCCCATCATCGAAACGCAGGCCGGCGACGTGTCTGCTTTCGTGCCCACGAACGTGATCTCGATCACCGACGGCCAGATCTTCCTGGAAACCAGCCTGTTCAACGCCGGTATCCGCCCCGCCATCAACGCCGGTATCTCGGTGTCGCGCGTCGGTGGTGCTGCCCAGACCAAGCTGATCAAGAGCCTGTCCGGTGGTATCCGTACCGACCTGGCCCAGTACCGTGAACTGGCTGCGTTCGCTCAGTTCGCATCCGACCTGGACGAAGCCACCCGCAAGCAGCTCGACCGCGGTGCCCGCGTGACCGAACTGCTCAAGCAGGCCCAGTACAGCCCCCAGTCGATCGGTCTGATGGCGTCCACGCTGTTCGCCGTGAACAAGGGTTACCTGGATGACATCGAAGTCAAGAAGGTGCTTTCGTTCGAAAACGGCATGCACGCTTTCCTCAAGGACAAGCACGCAGCGCTGCTGGCCAAGCTGGAAAACGACAAGGCCATGGACAAGGACGCTGAAGCCCAACTGGCAGCCGCCATCGCCGACTTCAAGAAAACCGGCACCTACTGATCCGGCCCATTGACTTCTTAGAGGAAACACAATGGCAGCAGGCAAGGAAATACGCGGCAAGATCAAATCGGTGGAGAACACCAAGAAGATCACCAAAGCCATGGAAATGGTCGCCGCCTCCAAAATGCGCAAGGCGCAGGAACGCATGCGTGCGGCCCGGCCTTATGCGGAGAAAGTGCGCCAGATCACCGGCAACCTGAGCCGCGCCAACCCCGAGTACACGCACCCCTTCATGCAGACCAACGACGCCAAGGTCGCGGGTTTTGTGGTGGTGACGACCGACAAGGGTCTGTGCGGCGGTTTGAACACCAACGTGCTGCGCGCGGTGACGACCCAGCTCAAGGACCTGCAGGCGCAGGGCCAGACGGCTGAAGTGGTGGCCATCGGCAACAAGGGCCTGGCGTTCATGAACCGCATCGGTGCCAAGGTGGTGTCCAGTGTGACGGGTTTGGGCGACACGCCGCACCTGGACAAGCTGATCGGCCCGGTGAAAACCTTGCTGGATGCGTACACCGAAGGACGCGTCAACGCTGTCTACGTCTGCTACACCAAGTTCATCAACACGATGAAGCAGGAGTCGGTGGTCGAGAAGCTGTTGCCTCTCAACGCCGGTGAACTGCAGGACAACGCAGGTGGTCGTGACTGGGACTACATCTACGAACCCGATGCACCGGCCGTCATTGACGAGCTTTTGTTGCGCTACGTGGAAGCCCAGGTCTACCAGGCCGTGGCCGAAAACATGGCGTCCGAGCAGTCCGCGCGCATGGTGGCCATGAAAGCCGCCACCGACAACGCCGGCAGCGTCATCAGCGAACTCAAGCTGGTCTACAACAAGACCCGTCAGGCTGCGATCACGAAAGAGCTTTCGGAAATCGTCGCCGGCGCCGCAGCGGTCTGAAGCAGCCGTTCAACAGAATCCAGAGAATTTAAAAGGTATCCATCATGTCTCAAGTACAAGGCAAGATTGTTCAGTGCATTGGCGCCGTGGTCGACGTCGAATTTCCGCGCAACCAGATGCCGCGCGTTTACGACGCCCTGAAAATGGAAGGCTCCGCGCTGACGCTGGAAGTCCAGCAGCAGCTCGGTGACGGCGTGGTCCGCACCATTGCGCTGGGTTCCTCCGACGGCCTGCGCCGCGGCATGGTGGTGAGCAACACCGCTGAACCCATCATGGTGCCCGTGGGCAAGGCCACGCTGGGCCGCATCATGGACGTGCTCGGCGCGCCCATCGACGAGCGCGGCCCGGTGGACCAGGCGCTGACCGCCTCCATCCACCGCAAGGCCCCGGCTTATGACGAGCTGTCGCCTTCGCAAGAACTGCTGGAAACCGGCATCAAGGTGATCGACCTGATCTGCCCGTTCGCCAAGGGTGGCAAGGTGGGTCTGTTCGGTGGCGCCGGTGTGGGCAAGACCGTGAACATGATGGAACTCATCAACAACATCGCCAAGGCCCACAGCGGTCTGTCGGTGTTCGCCGGTGTGGGTGAGCGCACCCGCGAAGGCAACGACTTCTATCACGAGATGGCCGACTCCGGCGTCGTGAATCTGGAGAACCTGGGCGAGTCCAAAGTGGCCATGGTGTACGGCCAGATGAACGAGCCTCCAGGCAACCGTCTGCGCGTGGCCCTGACCGGCCTGACCATCGCCGAGTCGTTCCGCGACGAAGGCCGTGACGTGCTGTTCTTCGTGGACAACATCTACCGCTACACGCTGGCCGGTACCGAAGTGTCCGC
>NZ_JBLYYB010000139.1:0-23371 GCF_048549895.1 Hydrogenophaga sp. | reverse complement strand
CTGTATGGGCCAATCCAGCAGGACGCGGTGCTGCTCAAGCGCGGCGCCAACAACGAAGCCGCCGTGGCCTTGATGAAGCTGCTCAAGAGCCCGAACATCAAAACCCTCATTCGCTCCTACGGCTACGACCTCTGACCCGTGCTGCTGACACCCTCCGATCTCCAGGCCATCGGCCTCACGCTGCAGGTGGCCGCGCTCACCACCGCCATCCTGCTGGTGCTGGGTGTGCCGCTGGCGTGGTGGCTGGCGCGCAGCCGCTCGGTGTGGAGCCGGCCGGTGGGCGCGCTGGTGTCGGTGCCGCTGGTGCTGCCGCCCTCGGTGCTCGGCTTCTATCTGCTGGTGCTCATGGGGCCCAACGGCCCGGTGGGCGGGCTCACGCAGGCGCTGGGGCTGGGCGTCCTCACCTTCAGCTTTGCCGGCCTGGTGATCGCCTCGGTGTTCTATTCGCTGCCCTTCATGGTGCAGCCGGTGCTCAATTCGATGCAGGCACTGGGCGAGCGGCCGCTGGAAGCTGCGGCCAGCCTGCGCGCTTCGAAGCTGGACACGTTTTTTTCGGTGGTGCTGCCGCTGTGCCGGCCGGGGCTGGTCACCGGGGTCATCATGAGCTTTGCGCACACGGTGGGCGAGTTCGGCGTGGTGCTCATGGTGGGCGGCAACATCCCGGGTGTCACCCGCGTGGTGTCGGTGCAGATCTACGACCACGTGGAGGCGCTGGAGTACGCCGATGCCCACCGCCTGGCCGCCGTGATGCTGGGTTTTTCGTTCGTGGTGCTGCTCGCGCTGCAGTTCTACAACCACCGCCAGCGCAGGGGCCGTGCGTGATCAACGAACTGCAACTCACCGCGCGGCTGCAACGCGCCGGCTTCCTGCTCGACGTGGACCTCACGCTGCCCGCGCGCGGCGTGTCGGTGTTGTTCGGCCCCTCGGGCTCGGGCAAGACATCGTGCCTGCGCGTGCTCGCGGGCCTGGAGCCTCAAGCGCAGGGCGTGGTGCGCGTGGATGGCGAAGTGTGGCAAGACACGGCCCGGCGCGTGATGCGGCCGGTGCACCAGCGCGCGCTGGGCTATGTGTTTCAAGAGGCCAGCCTGTTCGACCACCTGAGCGTGCGCGACAACCTGATGTTCGGCTTCAAGCGCACGCCGCCCGCCCAGCGCCGCCACGCCTGGGACCACGGCCTGGAGCTGCTGGGCATTGCCCACCTGCTGCAGCGCAGGCCGCAAGAACTCTCGGGCGGCGAGCGCCAGCGCGTGGCGATTGCGCGCGCCCTGGCCACGAGCCCGCGCGTGCTGCTGATGGACGAGCCGCTGGCCTCCATCGACGCAGCGCGCAAGAACGAAATCTTGCCGTGGCTGGAGCAGCTGCACGCGCAACTCGACATCCCCGTGGTCTACGTCACCCACTCCAACGACGAGCTGGCGCGTCTGGCCGACCACGTGGTGCTGCTCGACAATGGCCGCGCGCTGTGCAGCGGACCGGTGCCGGAGCTCATGACACGGATCGATCTTCCGCTGGCGCGCGGCGACTCCGCTGCGGCCCTGATCGAAGCGCGAGTGGTGAGCCACTCAACCGCCGACAGCTTGAGCGAGCTGGTGTTTGAGGGTGGCCGCCTGCTGTTGCCACAAGCCAGCCACGCCGCCCTCCCCCAAGGCACCGCGGTGCGCGTGCGCATTCAGGCGCGCGACGTGAGCCTGTCGCTGCAAGCACCGGAGCACAGCAGCGTGCTCAACGTGCTGCGCGCCACGGTGGTCGATGTGGTGGACGACACACCCGGCCAAGTGCTGGTGGTCCTGCAGCTGGGCACCGGATTTCATCCGGTGCGGCTGCTTTCACGCATCAGCCAGCTCTCGGCCCGCCGTCTGGGCATCGCACCCGGTCGTGCGGTGTTTGCACAGATCAAGGGTGTGGCGATGGTGCGCTGATGGCCTGCACAAACGGGGGCCGGCATTGTCGGGAAACCTGACAACGCGCGCCCCCCGAATGCCTCCCAGGTGGGTCGACTGCTCGTCAACCTGTTGAAGTTGCAGTCTATTTTTGGTGCTGCGGTTTGTTGGCATGGTTGATGCTCCCCGTGCTGCGCGGACCCACTGGTCATGGAAATGGCCGTGCTCAACGCCTGTGGTTCTGCCGGCCATCACCCACACAACAATGGAGACGCGACCATGACAAAAACCGCAGTGCTGTCCCTCGCCCTGGCCTCATCACTGGGCCTGTTTTGCGTGTCTTCTCACGCCGCCCCGGTGAACCTCAACACATGGAGTCAGGAGTCCTATCCGGCGGTGGCCGGCTTCTCTCCGGGGGTGTGGACCGTCGGTGGCGGTGGCTCCAGCGTCACCCAGGCGGTCAACGGACAACCCACCTTGTTTGTGGGTGACTTCAACGCCTATGGCACCAAGATCACCGGAAAAATCCGGGCTGGCAACGATGGCGACGACGACTACATCGGCTTCGCCCTGGGCTTTGTCGCTGGCGACACGACGAACCCACTGGCCAACTACCTGCTGGTTGACTGGAAGCAAGGCTCACAGTCCTTTGACTTCGGTTCGCCATCGGCATCGCCCGGCGGTCTGGCGCCCGCCGGCCTGGCCGTCTCGCGGGTCACCGGCATTCCAGATGCCGACGAGTTCTGGCAACACGACAACCTGGCGGGCACTCCCGCAGGAAGCGGTCTCACCGAACTGGCTCGCGGCGCGACGCTGGGCAACGTGGGTTGGGTGGACAACACGGAGTACGAATTCACATTCGACTTCGGCCCGAACGACCTGGAAGTTTTTGTCAACGGCGTCAAGCAACTGGACATCAGCGGCTCCTTCGCCAACGGACGTCTGGCGTTCTACAACTTCTCCCAGTCCAGTGTCGTCTACTCCGCTTTTGAACAGGAAGACGGCACCTTCCCACCGGACGGCACCGTGCCTGAGCCGGCTTCCTGGGCTCTGCTGGCCTTGGGTCTCGCGGCCATGACCTGCAGTCGCCGCCTTCGCCCCATCCGCGCCTGATGGCGTTGGGCCAGCGTCCCTTGTGAGGGGTGCGGGTTTCAGCCCACCGCGTCTTTCACGCACTTCTTGGTGAAGCTGTTCTTGGCCGCACCGAAGATCTTCTTCTCCACGGCAGCCGCATCACACGTGGCGGCAGCGTCTTTCTCGCACTTCTTCATGAACGAGTTTTTGGCCGCGCCCGCGAGCTTTTTCTCGGTGGACGCTGCGGTGCAGCTCGCGCCTTCGGCGGCCAGGGATGCCAGTGGGATCAGGGCAGCCATCACGACTGCCCCCAAGCAAAGTGCGCGCATGGGGTTCTCCATCAACGAAAAAATTCATTGAAGGCCAGCGCGATGACACTGTCAATGCACCGAGGCGGGTATCGAAGCCCGCTTCGGGTTCATCCCAGCATCGAAAGTATCAATCGATGAGTTCTTTGGGGATGTTGCCGCCGTTGGCCGCGATGTGGGCCAACACATTCTTGTGCAGCCACATGTTCATCTTGGCCGAGTCGCCCATGAGTTCGTCGGGGCAGTAGAGCTCCTTGGCCAGTTCCTTGCGCGCGGCCAGGCTGCTGTCCAGGTCGAGCAGCTTGAGCAGGTCGACGATGGAGGTTTTCCAGTTGAGCTTTTGCGGGTTGGCGGCGGCTTTTTGCTCCATGAGCGCGACCACGTCGACCATGGTGATGGAGGCCACGGGCGCGGGAGCAGGTGCTGCGGCGGGGGCCGGAGCAGGCGCGGCCGAGGAAGCGGCGGCCGGCGGCTGTGGCACCACCTTGGGTGAGCCCATGCCGAGTTTTTCGAGGATGTTGCTGAAGAGGCCCATGAGATGCTCCTTGAGGGGTGACGGGTGGGATGGAAATGCGAAAGGCCATGGTCGCACATGCCTGTGCGGGGCGTGTGACGGATTTCAGCCGGTGCGCGAGCCGAAGTCGGGCAGGAACACCGGCGCGCCACCGGCCGCAGCGTCGACCTGCACCACACCCGCGCTGTAGAGCGCGCGCAGGCCCTCGGCCTCGATCACCTGCCCCACCACACCCTCGGCCAGCACACGGCCTTCGCGCATGAGCAGGGCACGGTCGGCGCAGCGCAGCGCCTGGTTGGGGTCGTGCGTGGTGAACAGCACCGCCAGCCCCTCGCCGGCCAGCGTGCGGATGGCGCGCATCACCAGACCCTGGTTGCCAAAGTCGAGGCTGGCGGTGGGCTCGTCGAGCAGCACGGCGCGCGGCTGCTGCGCGAGTGCCCGCGCGATCAGCACGAGCTGGCGCTCACCGCCGCTGATGCGGTGCACCGAACGCTCGGCCAGGTGCGCCATGCCCACGCGCTGCAGCGCGCTGTGGGCGATGGTGCGGTCTTGCGCACTGGGGCGGGCAAGCAAACCCTGGTGCGCGGTGCGCCCCATGAGCACCATCTCCAGCGCAGTGAAACCAAAGGTGCTGGCCTGGCCTTGCGGCACGTAAGCGAGTTCGCGCGCGCGCTCGGCCAGCGGCCATTGCGCCAGCGCCCTGCCCTGCAGCTGCACGGTGCCGCCCAGCGCGGGCAGCAAGCCCAGCAGAGTCTTGAGCAACGTGGTCTTGCCGCAGCCGTTGGGGCCGAGCAGTGCGAGCACTTCGCCGCTGCGCAGCGCGAGCGAGAGTTCCGAGCCGACCACGTGGCCAGGGTAGCCCACGCTCAATGCAGTGGCTTGCAGCATGACCGTCATATCCATCCTCTGGAGGCCCGGCGCAGCAACACGATGAAAAACGGCGAGCCGATCAGCGCCGTGAGGATGCCCAGCGGGATCTCCACCGTGGCCAGCGTGCGCGCCAGTGTGTCGATGAACAGCAGCAGCCCACCGCCCAGCACGGCCGAGGTGGGCAGCAGGCGCACGAACGACGGCCCGACCAGAAACCGCGCCAGGTGCGGCACCACCAGCCCGACCCAGCCCACGATGCCGGCGGCCGCCACGCTCGCGGCGGTGACCAGCGTGGCCGCGGCCACGATGAGCAGGCGCAGGGCGGTGGTGCGCGCGCCGAGCGAGCGGGCTTCTTCTTCGGGCAGTGACATCACGTCCATGCGCCAGCGCAACAGGATGAGCACCAACGTGCCCAGCGCCACGGGTGCAATGAGCGCGGGCAGGTCGTCCACGTGCGTGGCCGACAGGCTGCCGAGCAGCCAGAAGGTCATGGCGGGCAACTGGTTGTAGGGGTCGGCCAGCACCTTGACCATGCCGATGCCCGCGCCCAGCAGCGAACCGATGACGATGCCCGCGAGCAGCAGCACCAGCACCGGGTCGCTGTTGCGCACCGTGGAGCCCACGCCGTACACCAGCGCCACCGCGAGCAGGCCGCCAGCGAACGCCGCCATCTGGATGCCGAAGACGCCGATGGAGAAGTAGATGCCGAGCACCGCACCCAGCGCCGCGCCGGCCGACGCGCCCAGGATGTCGGGCGACACGAGCGGGTTGCGAAACAGCCCCTGAAACGCCGCGCCCGCCACCGCCAGCGCGGCACCCACCGCCATGGCGGCCAGCACGCGCGGGCCACGAATCTGCCAAACGATGGTCTGCGTCTGTTCGTTGGGTGCGGGCGCGCCCTGCATCACCGCCCACACGAGCTGCCAGAGGTCGGTCAACGCAATGGGGGTGCGGCCCTGGGTGAAGGCCACCAGCACACCCGCGAGCAGCACGCCCACCGCCCAGAAGGCTCCGCCGCGCATGGGGTCAGTCCCGTCCCGCCAAAACCCGCGCCACCTGCTCGGCGTTCAAGTCCATTTGATAAAACAGCTTGTAAAAATCGCGCGTGATCACCGCCAGGTCTTCGGGAAACAGCGCCGGGTGCACCTTGCTGGCGAGCCACCACAGACCGGGCAGGCGGTTCACGCTGGGCGGAAAGTCGATCCAGCCGAACGGCAGCTTGGGCGAGAGGTGCACGCGCCCGGTCTTCACAGCGCTCACGCTGCGCCACAGCGGGTTGTTGCGCACGGTCTGCGCAAACGTCTGGTCGATGGTGACGATGACCTCGGGGTCCCAGGCCAGCACCTGCTCCATGGACACCGTGGCCAGGCCGCCCTGCAGCCCGGCGGCCACGTGGCGGATGCCCAGGGCCTCGAAGATCTCCACGTTGATCGAACCGCCCAGTCCGGTCTCCAGCCCCTCGGGGCCGCGCGCGTAGTACACGCGGGGCTGCGCTGGCGCACGCGCCACGCGCTCGCGCACCGTGCGCAAGGTGTCGGCCGTGTAACGCGCCAGCACGGCCGCGCGCTCCTGGCGGCCCGTGAGTTCGCCCAGCAGCGTGTAGCCCTGCGCCACCGCCGCCAGCCGACCGTCGAGCAGCGCGTACGGAATGCCGGTCTGCGACTGCACACGGTCGGCCAGCTCGGCGAAGGTCTGGCGGGTCGAGCCCGCATCCACGATCAGGTCGGGTTTGCTGAGCAGCAGCTGTTCGAGGTTGGTGGTGTTGCCGCGCCCGGTGAGGCGCCCCACCTCGGGCCGGTTGCCGATGCCGGGCAAGAGGAATTCGAGCTCGGGCCCCCGGTTGGCGCGCGGCCAGCCGATGAGCGCGTCGGGCGCGAGCGTGTAGAGCCAGATGGCGGCCGGCGGGCCGGCGGGAAAGATGCGCTGCACCTTCGCCGGCACGTTCACGCGCCGGCCCGCGCCGTCGGTGATGCTGCGCGTCTGCGCCCACGACGGCAGGCCAACAAGTGCGCCCGACGCGATCAGCAGATCGCGCCGGCGCAGGGCCTTGCCTTCAGGGTTGGCCAAAGCCGTACCGCGCCAACGCGGCCTGCGCGGGCGGCGCCAGCAGCGCTTGGGCAAACACCTCGGCCGACGCGGGCGCACCGCGCTTCACGGTGAGGCCGTAGGCAGCACCCACCTGCAAGGCCGCAGGCACCTGCACCAGCTTCAGGCGCGGCACCTCTTTTTGCGAAGCCACGGCGTTGGTGCAGTAGGTGAGGAACACATCGGCCTGCCCCTGCTCCATGACCCAGGCGTAGGTGCCCCGGCCAGCGGGTGGTTTGGGCGAATCGGGGCCGCCGGTGAGCTGGAGCGCCTTGGCGTCGAGCGCAGCATACGCACCGGTGCGCACCGTCTCGGCCTTGCGGAAGAGCTCCCACGCGTAGTCGCCCGAGGGGTCGGCCTTGGGTGTGGAGGTGCCCAGTTTCACCGCCGGGTTGAGCAGGGTGTCCAGCAGGTTCTGCGGCGTGGCGTTCACGCCCGCCTGCGTGAGCGCGCACAGGCTGTTGCGCACGAACACGGTGGGCGGCGCCCAGGCACCGGCGGTGGCCAGGCGCTGCGGGTGCTGGGTGTCGGCCGAGGCAAACACCTGCGCGCCCTCGCCTTTTTCGATGCGCTCGCGCAGCAGGCCCGAAGCGCCGAAGGTCAGCGCGATTTTCTGGCCGGTGCGCGCCTCGTGCTCGCGCGCGATCTCGGTGAACACCTCGCGCAGGCTGCCGGCGGCGTAGACCTGCAAAGGTTCTTTGGTCACGGGGCCCTCAGGTGTGGCGCAACCAGCCAGCGCAGCGAGCGCGATGACCGTCAGACGGGCCTTCACTTCGATGCATTCGGGAAGAACAGCTGCTCGCCACCGATCTTGTAGCCAGCAATCGCCGCCTGACCCGCCGCTCCGGTGACCCAGTCCACAAATTTCTGGCCGTCGGCCGTCTTCACCTGCGGGTGTTTGGCAGCGCTCACCAGCATCACGCCGTACTGGTTGAACAGGCGCTTGTCGCCTTCGACCAGCACCACCAGATCACCACGGTTCTTGAAGTTGAGCCAGGTGCCGCGGTCGGCCAGCACGTAACCACCAGCGCTGGAGCCGATGTTGAGCGCAGGACCCATGCCGCAGCCGCATTCCTTGTAGCCGGAACCCTTGTTCGCATCGGTGTCGGTCATCTTCCAGAAGCGCAACTCGGCCGCGTGCGTGCCGCTCTTGTCGCCGCGCGAGATGAAGGGCGCGTTGGCCGTGGCCACCTTTTTCAGGGCGGCCACGATGTCGTTGCCTTTGGTGGCGGCCGGGTCGGCCTTGGGGCCGATCAGCACGAAGTCGTTGTACATGACCTCCTGGCGCTTGGCGGCAAAACCATCGGCCACAAACTTCTCTTCGGCCACCTTGTCGTGCACGAAGAGCACGTCGGCATCGCCCCGGCGCGCCATGTCGATGGCCTGGCCGGTGCCCAGCGCCACCACTTTCACATCGATGCCGGTGGCCTTCTTGAACTCGGGCAGCAGGTACGAAAACAGGCCCGACTGCTCGGTGGACGTGGTAGAGGCCACCACGATGCTTTGCGCCATGGCGCCTGCACTGGTGAACAAAGCGGCGCCGAGGGCGGCAACAACGGTCAAGCGGCGGAAGGCAATCACAAACTTTCTCCTTGAACAAACAAATGGGCCTGCGGACACAGCGACCGCAGCAGGTCGTGGTTGAAAAAATCGGCCACCGGCAGGTCGGCCAGCAGGCGGCCTTGCTCCAGGTAGATCACGCGGCTGGCCAGGCGCTTGACCTGGCCGAGGTTGTGGCTGCTGAACACCAGCGTGGGTGGGCGTTCGCCCGTCGGGTGTGGATGACCGAGCGTGAACTCGGCGATCTGCGCCTCCACCTCGCGCTTGGCGTGCGGGTCCAGGCTGGCCGTGGGCTCGTCGAGCAGCCACACATCTGGGCGCAAGGCCCAGGCGCGGGCCAGCGCCACACGCTGCTGCTGCCCGCCGGAGAGCGCGCGCGCATTGCGCTCGGCGATGTGCCCCAGCTCCACCCGTTCGAGCGCGGCCAGCGCAAGCGCACGGGTCTCACCCCAGGCCACGCCTTTGAGCCAGAGCCCGAGCTGGATGTTCAGCCGCACGCTCAGGCGCAGCATGTGCGGCCGCTGGAACAGCATGGCCACGCGCTGCTCGCTCGATGCGTGCCGCTCGCCCCCGCTGGTGCGCTGCAAGCCGTGCAGCGTGCGCAAGAGCGTGCTCTTGCCGCTGCCGTTGGCGCCCACCAGCGCCACACGCTCGCCGGCCTGGATGCGCAGGTAAATGTCGGTCAGGGCATGCAGCCGGCCGGCCGAACCCAGGTGCACCTGCACGTTGCGCAGGTCAAAGCAGACGGCGGGCACCACCGCGTTCACGGGCAGGCCGGTCATGGCGTCACCAGCGTCAGGCGCGATGCATCGGCGCTGTCGGCGCGCTCGCGCCAGCGGCTGATCAGCGACACCAGGGCGTTGAGCACCAGCACCACAGCCAGCAACACCAGGCCCAGGCCGAGTGCCAGCGGCAGGTCACCCTTGCTGGTTTCCAGCGCAATGGCCGTCGTCATGACGCGGGTGAAACCTTCGATGTTGCCGCCCACGATCATCACCGCGCCCACTTCGGAGACCGCACGGCCAAACGCGGTGATCAACACGGTGATCAGCGCGTAGCGGTCGTCCCAGGCCAGCAGCAAGCTGCGCAGCACCGGGCCCGCGCCCATGGACGAGAGTTGCTCGCCATGGTCACGGTCGGCGTCTTCCACCACCTGGCGCGTGAGCGCGGTCACCAGCGGCAGCACCAGGCAGGCCTGAGCCAGCACCATGGCCTGGAAACTGAACAACCAGCCGAGAAACCCCAGCGGACCCGAGCGTGACAGCAAGAGATAGATGACCAGGCCGACCACCACCGAGGGTACGGCCAGAAAGGTGTTGAGCAGGGTGAGCACCGCACCGCGCCCCGGGAAACGGGCGACCGCCAACCAGGCGCCCAACGCCAGCCCCAGGCCGCACGCCAGCAGGCAGGCCAGGGCGCTCACGGCCAGGGATCGGCTCACCACCGCCCACAGACCCGGATCGCCCGAAACCACCAGCTGCAATGCGGTGGAGACGCTATCGGAAAAGGTGTTCATGTGGGCGCAGAGCATAGGCCGAACACCCCCGGGGGCACCTACGTAATGACGCGGTATGAACTTGTTTGCATAGGCAATCAACTTCATACGTTGAGGCCGTTTGACAGCGGCACCCACCGCGCATGGGGCACACTCGCGGACCATGAAACAGATCCAGTTGTCGTACGCGTTCGCCAACCGCACGCCCGGCCGCTCCAGCGGTCATGCGCTGCTGCGCAACCCGATGATGGACGTGCTGCAGGCGGTGCACACCAGCGGCTCCATCTCGGCGGCGGCGCGTCAGCTCGACCTGTCGTACCGCCACGTGTGGGGGCAGCTCAAGGACTGGGAGGCCGCGCTGGGCCAGGCGCTTTTGTTCTGGGAACGCGGCCAGGCGGCGCGTCTCACGCCGTTTGCTGAACGCCTCCTGATGGCCGAACGGCTGGCACAGGCCCGGCTGGGACCGCAAATTGAAGGTCTTCGCGCCGAACTCGAACGCGCCTTCGCCCGCGCTTTCGACGACGCGGGCGAAGAAGGCGAGAGCGAAGTGCTGACGCTCTACGCCAGCCACGACCACGCCTTGAGCGCCCTGCAGGAATTTGCCGCCACCGCCACACCGGGCGGCAAGGACACCGGGCGCCTGCACCTGGACATCCGCTTCTGCGGCAGCGTGGACGCGATCCGTGCGCTCAACGAAGGCCGTTGCGCGCTGGCCGGGTTCCACGCGCAGCCTTTTGCCGCCTCGGGCAGCCAGAGCGCGCGCACCTACCGTCCGCTGCTCAAGCCCGGGCTGCACAAGATCATCGGCTTTGCACGCCGCGCCCAGGGTCTGATGGTGGCGCCCGGCAACCCGCTGCGTCTGAACGACATGAAGGATGTGGCGCGCCTGCAAGCCCGCTTTGTGAACCGCGCGCTGGGCACCGGCACCCGTTTGCTGCTGGACGAATTGCTCACGCAGGCGCTGTTGATGCCCGAAGACATCACCGGCTTCGAGCGCGCGGAGAGCTCACACGCGGCGGTGGCGCAGGCCGTGGGCAGCGGCGCGGCCGATGTGGGCCTGGGCACCGAGTACGCCGCGCGCACCCAGGGCCTGGGTTTTGTGCCACTCACCGAAGAGCGCTACCTGCTGGTGTGCCTGAAAACCGCCTTGGAGCAACCCGCCGTGCAGCGCCTGTTGCAACGCCTGCGCAGCCGGGCCTGGCAGGACCAGTTGTCGAGCCTGCCGGGTTATGTGCCGGATCACTGCGGTGAGGTCGCTGCAATGAAGCGCCTGCTTCCCTGGTGGGACTGAACAAATATCACCGTTCGGACTGAGCCAAACCCGTTCGGGCTGAGCCTGTCGAAGCCTTGCCAACGCCTTGGTGAGCCCTTCGACAGGCTCAGGGCGAACGGAAATCGGCCAAGTGCAAACGCGGATCAGCTCAGCTGTGCAGCCGCCGCGCGATCTCGGCGATGAGCCGACGCGCCAGCACCAGCTTCGAAGCCCGCGGCAACTCCAGCGTGCCGTCCTCGTCCACCAACAGCAGCGCGTTGTCGTCCTGGCCGAAGGTGTCGGGACCGATGTTGCCCACCAGCAGCGGCACGCCCTTGCGCGCGCGCTTGGCCTGGGCGTGGGCCAGCAGGTCGTGGCTCTCGGCGGCAAAGCCCACGCAATAGAGTGCGCCACTCTGCGCACGCGGGCTGGCCGCTATGCCGGCCAGGATGTCGGGGTTCTCCACGAACGACAGCGTGGGCACCTCGCCCGAGCCGTCCTTCTTGATCTTCTGGTCCAGCATCTGCGCCGGGCGCCAGTCGGCCACGGCCGCGGCCGACACAAACACGGTGGCGGCTTGCGCCAGGTGGTCCAGCGATTTCTGCATGTTCAGCGCCGACTTCACGTTGACCCGGCCCACACCGCGCGGCGTGGGCAGACCCACCGGGCCAGCCACCAACGTGACCTGGGCGCCCGCCTCGTGCGCCGCGCGCGCAATGGCAAAGCCCATCTTGCCGCTGGACAGGTTGGTCAATCCGCGCACCGGGTCGATGGCTTCAAACGTGGGGCCGGCGCTCACCAGCACGTGCTGGCCGGCCAGCACCTTGGGTGTGAAAAAGCGGATCAGGTCGTACAGCAGCTCGTCGGGCTCCAGCATGCGGCCGTCGCCGGTTTCGCCACAGGCCTGCTCGCCCGCGCCCACGTCGAGCACGGTAGTGCCGTCGGCGCGCAGCTGTTCGATGTTGCGTTGCGTGGCCGGGTGCGACCACATTTCGCGGTTCATGGCGGGCGCCAGGATCAGCGGCACGCTCTCAATGGGGCGCGCCAGGCACATCAGCGAGAGCAACTCGTCGGCCCGGCCGTGCACCAGCTTGGCCATGAAATCGGCGCTGGCCGGGGCCACCACGATGGCGTCGGCCTCGCGGCTGAGGTTGATGTGGGGCATGTTGTTGTCGGCGCCGCCCGAGGTGCGCGCGTCCCACTGCGAGGTGAACACCGGGCGGCTTGACAGCGCCTGCATCGTCACCGCGGTCATGAACTGCTCGGCCGCTTCGGTCATGACCACCTGCACGGTGGCGCCGGCTTTCACCAGCGCCCGGCAGAGTTCTGCGGCCTTGTAGCAGGCAATGCCGCCCGAGAGGCCCAGGACGATGTGTTTTCCAGCGAGTTCGTTCATGGGCGCAATGTAGCAGTTGGGCTTCGCCCACATGCCCAGCCGGGTGGGGTTGGGAGGCGCCATTTATAATCGCCATTTCCACCTCCTGCGAGCATCTGGCTCGCCCGAGACATGACCAAATTTGTGTTCGTCACCGGCGGTGTGGTGTCCTCCCTGGGCAAAGGCATAGCCTCCGCATCCCTGGCCGCGATTCTTGAGTCCCGCGGCCTCAAAGTCACCCTCATCAAGCTCGACCCGTACATCAACGTGGATCCGGGCACCATGTCCCCCTTCCAGCACGGCGAGGTGTTCGTCACCGACGACGGCGCCGAGACCGACCTGGACCTCGGCCACTACGAGCGTTTCATTGAAACGCGGATGAAGAAGACCAACAACTTCACCACCGGCAAGATCTACCAGTCGGTGCTGGAGAAGGAGCGCCGGGGCGACTACCTCGGCAAGACGGTGCAGGTGATCCCGCACGTCACCAACGAGATTCAAGAGTTCATCCAGCGCGGCGCCGGCATCGGCACTGCGGATGCGGTGGACGTGGCCATCGTCGAGATCGGTGGCACTGTGGGCGACATCGAATCATTGCCGTTCCTGGAAGCGGTGCGCCAGATGAGCCTGCGCATGGGCCCGAACAACTCGGCCTTCGTGCACCTGAGCTATGTGCCCTGGATCGCCGCCGCCGGCGAGCTCAAAACCAAGCCCACGCAGCACACCGCCAAGGAGCTGCGCGCCATCGGCATCCAGGCCGACGCCCTGCTCTGCCGCGCCGACCGCCGCATCCCCGACGAAGAGCGCGCCAAGATCAGCCTGTTCAGCAACGTGCCCGAGTGGGGCGTGATCTCCATGTGGGACGTGGACACCATCTACAAGGTGCCGCGCATCCTGCACGAGCAAGGGCTGGACGGCCTGATCTGCGACAAGCTGCGCCTGAACACCCCACCGGCCAGCCTCAAGCGCTGGGACGATCTGGTCTATGAGGTCGAACACCCCAAGGCCACGGTGCACATCGCCATGGTCGGCAAATACGTCGACCTGTCGGACAGCTACAAGTCGCTCAACGAAGCGCTGCGCCACGCCGGCATGAAGAACCACGCCAAGGTGCAGATCGACTACATCGACTCCGAAACCCTCAACCCGGCCAACGTGGCCAAGGTGCTGGGCCACTTCGACGCCATCCTCGTGCCCGGCGGCTTCGGCAAGCGCGGCATCGAAGGCAAGATCTGCGCAGCGCGTTTTGCCCGCGAGCACAAGGTGCCTTATCTCGGCATCTGCCTGGGCATGCAGGTCGCCACCATCGAATACGCACGCCACGTGGCCGGCCTGAAAGACGCCAACAGCACCGAGTTCGAGGCCGACACGCCGCACCCCGTCATTGCACTCATCACCGAGTGGAAAGACGCCGACGGCAGCATCAAACAACGCGACGCGAACTCCGACCTGGGCGGCACCATGCGCCTGGGCGCACAAAGCTCCGACGTGGCCCCGGGCACGCTGGCCCACCAGATCTACGGCCCGGTGGTCACCGAGCGCCACCGCCACCGCTACGAAGCCAACGTGAACTACCTCGACCAGCTGCGCAAGGCGGGTCTGGTGATTGCCGCGCTCACGCAGCGCGAGCAGCTCACCGAAATGGTGGAGCTGCCCCAGAGCGTGCACCCCTGGTATGTGGGCGTGCAGTTCCACCCCGAGTTCAAGTCCACGCCGTGGGCGGGGCACCCGCTGTTCAACGCGTATGTGAAAGCCGCGCTGACCCAGCAGGGCCTGACCGCCAAAGTCGCCACCCCTGCCTGACCGAGCACCCACCATGAAACTCTGCGGCTTCGACATCGGACTGAACCGGCCCTTCTTTTTGATCGCCGGCCCCTGCGTGATCGAGTCCGAGCAGTTGCAGATGGACGTGGCGGGTCAGCTGAAAGAGATCACGGGCAGCCTCGGCATCCCGTTCATCTTCAAGAGCAGCTTCGACAAGGCCAACCGCAGCAGCGGCACCACCTACCGCGGCCCGGGCCGCGAGAAGGGCCTGGAGATCCTGGCCAAGGTCAAGCGTGAACTCGGTGTGCCGGTGCTCACCGACGTGCACAGCGAAGACGACATCGCCGAGGCGGCCAAGGTCTGCGACGTGCTGCAGACGCCCGCCTTCCTGTGCCGCCAGACCGACTTCATCCGCGCCGTGGCGCAGAGCGGCAAACCGGTGAACATCAAGAAGGGCCAGTTCCTCGCGCCGCACGACATGAAGAACGTGATCGACAAGGCCCGCGCGGCAGCAAAAGAAGCCGGCCTGAATGAAGACAACTTCATGGCCTGCGAACGCGGCGCGAGCTTCGGCTACAACAACCTCGTGAGTGACATGCGCTCGCTGGCCATCATGCGCGAGACCGGCGCGCCGGTGGTGTTCGACGCCACGCACAGCGTGCAGCTGCCCGGCGGGCAAGGCACCAGCAGCGGCGGCCAGCGCGAGATGGTGCCGGTGCTGGCGCGCGCGGCCGTGGCCGTGGGCGTGGCGGGCCTCTTCATGGAGACCCACCCAGACCCCGCCAAGGCCATGAGCGACGGCCCCAACGCCGTGCCGCTCAAGCACATGAAAGCGCTGCTCGAAACGTTGCTGGCGCTGGACGCGGTGACCAAGAAGAACGGTTATCTGGAAGAGGCGTTCAACACATGAACCTGCCGTCCCGCGATGTCATCACGCAGGTCGTGCGCGACGTGCTGCCGGATGCACGCGCGGCATGGCTGTTCGGCAGTGCGGCCAAAGGCCACTGGCGCGAAGGCAGTGACATCGATCTGGCGGTCAGCATCCCGCAGCCTTTCACCGCTGCTGCACGAATCGCCGCCGCTGAACGGATGATCGCGGCGCTGGGTATCGAAGTCGACTTGCTTGACTTCGACCAGATGCACACCGTAATGCAGGTGCAGATCATCGACACAGGCCATCTCCTGTTCAGCCAGGATCCGGTCGCACTGGCGCAGTACCAGGGCTTTCTGCACACCGAGTACCAGAATATCCAGCAATGGCGTCAGCCCATGATGGCGCAGATGGCCAGACGCCTGGCCGGCGAGGACGTGTCTCGATGAGCGCTTCCAGCTCCCTGGTGGATGCCCTCGCGCAGAAGGCTGCGCGCATCGATCGATGCGTTGAGCGTGCGCGCGAAGAGCACCGGCTGTCGCCCGATTTTTTGAATGATCACACGCGCCAGGACGCTGCCGTGCTGAACATTCAGCGGGCCTGCGAGCTGAGCATCGACATGGGCAACATGGTGATCGCTCACGAGCAATGGGGCCTTCCGCAAAGCGCTCGCGAGGTGTTTGCAATCTTGGGCCAGCGAGGCGTGCTGGAACCCGCGCTCGTGGTGCAACTGCAGCACATGGTTGGGTTCCGCAACATTGCGGTACACGAATACGACACGCTGGACATGACAATCGCCGTGCGCGTGATCACGCACGACATCGACAGCCTGCGCCAGTTGGCCGGCCGCCTGCTCCAGCGATACCTTTCTTCCACCTGATTTTTTGACTTGAACCTGAGGACCCTACATCCATGAGTGCAATCGTTGACATCGTTGGCCGCGAGATTCTGGACAGCCGCGGCAATCCCACCGTCGAATGCGACGTGTTGCTGGAAAGTGGCGTGATGGGCCGCGCGGCCGTGCCCTCGGGCGCGTCCACCGGCTCGCGCGAAGCCATCGAGCTGCGCGACGGCGACAAGAGCCGTTACCTCGGCAAGGGCGTGCTCAAGGCGGTGGAGCACATCAACACCGAGATCTCTGAGGCCGTGTTGGGCCTGGACGCCTCCGAGCAGGCGTTCCTGGACAAGACCCTGATCGACCTCGACGGCACCGACAACAAGGGCCGCCTGGGTGCGAACGCGATGCTGGCCGTGTCCATGGCGGTGGCGCGTGCCGCGGCCGAAGAAGCTGGCCTGCCGCTCTACCGCTACTTCGGCGGCATGAGCGCGGTGCAAATGCCCGTGCCCATGATGAACGTGGTCAACGGCGGTGCGCACGCCAACAACAACCTCGATCTGCAAGAGCTGATGATCATCCCCGTGGGCGCGCCGAGCTTTCGCGAAGCCGTGCGCTGGGGTGCCGAGGTGTTTCATGCACTCAAGAAAATCATCCACGACAAGGGCATGAGCATTGCCGTGGGCGACGAGGGTGGCTTTGCGCCCAACGTGGCCAACCACGAAGCCGCGATCCAGATGATCCTGGAAGCCATCAGCAACGCCGGCTACACCGCCGGTGAGCAGATCGCCCTGGGCCTGGACTGCGCCGCCAGCGAGTTCTACAAGGACGGCAAATACCACCTGGATGCCGAAGGCCTGACGCTCAGCGCCGAAGACTGGACCAACATCCTCGCCACCTGGGTCGACAAGTACCCGATCATCAGCATCGAAGACGGCATGGCCGAGGGCGACTGGGACGGCTGGAAGGTACTCACCGAGCGCCTGGGCGCCAAGGTTCAGCTGGTGGGCGATGATTTGTTCGTCACCAACACCAAGATCCTGAAAGAAGGCATCGACAAGCGCATCGGCAATTCGATCCTGATCAAGATCAACCAGATCGGCACGCTGACCGAAACCTTCGCTGCCATCGAGATGGCCAAGCGCGCCGGCTACACCGCCGTCATCTCGCACCGCTCCGGCGAAACCGAAGACAGCACCATCGCCGACATCGCCGTGGGCACCAACGCCGGCCAGATCAAGACCGGTTCGCTCTCGCGCTCGGACCGCATGGCCAAGTACAACCAGCTGCTGCGCATCGAGGAAGACCTGGGTGAAGTGGCCGTGTACCCAGGTCGCGCTGCTTTCTACAACTTGCGCTGAACATGACCCCCACGCTCCGCCGCTTCGCGGGTCGCTGCCCCCCAAGGGGGCTGGCCTTGCTTGGGGCGGCCCTGCGCTGCGGCCGGTCGCTTCGGTAACAATCCCAGTCCATGGCCAACCGCTTCATCCCCGCCCTGCTGATCGCGCTGCTGCTGGTGCTGCACGCCCAGCTGTGGTTCGGGCGGGGCAGTGTGCCCAAGGTGGCGAGCATGAAGCAGCAACTGGCCGCGCAAGAACTGGCGAACCGCGATGCGCAACAGCGCAACGACCAACTGGTGAGCGAGGTGCGCGACTTGCAGGAGGGTCTGGACATGGTCGAGGAACTCGCCCGCGCAGAACTGGGCATGGTCAAGCCCAACGAAATCTTCGTGCAGATCGCGCAGAACAAGCGCTGACACCATGGCGGTCATCACCGTCGCCTTGCTCGGCGGCGAGTCCAGCGGCAAGACCACCCTGGGCCTGGCCCTCACCCGACAACTCAACGCCCTGGGCGTGAGCGCCACGCTGGTGCCCGAGCACCTGCGCGTCTGGTGCGAACGCGAAGGCCGCGCGCCGCTGGCGCACGAGCAGGTGGCCATGGCCGATGAACAAACCCGCTTGATCGACGCGGCCGCGCAAAGTGGCGCGGAGGTGGTGGTGGCCGACACCACGGCGCTGGTGGTCGCGGCCTACAGTGAACGTGTGTTCAACGACCGCTCGCTGTTGCCCGTCTCGCTGAAGGCGCAGCAGAGGTTCAACCTCTCCCTGCTGATGGGCCTGGATCTGCCGTGGCAAGCCGACGGCCTGTGTCGCGACGGGCCCGGCATGCGGGCCGACATCGATGCCGTGCTGCGACGCGAACTGCAAGCGGCCGGCATCCCGTTCCAGACCGTTTATGGCGGCGCAGAGGCGCGACTGCAGCACGCACTGCGCGCCGTGGGTGTGATGCTCGGCCGCCCGCTGGTGGCGCAAGACCCGCTGCTGGAAGCCGGCACAGGCCGCTGGACCTGCGAGAACTGCAGCGACCCCGACTGCGAGCGGCGGCTCTTCAGCGGGCTTGTGTCCCGGCACCCAAGCTGAACGGCCGCCTCAGTGCTTCTGGTCGCTGGCCGGCTGCTGGATTTCGGGCTGCAGGAACACCTGCGCCGCGTCCACCGGATCGAACCGGTACTGCGCACCACAAAACTCGCAACCCACTTCCACCTGCCCCTGCTCGCTCAAGATCGATTCGATCTCGTCGCGGCCCAGGCTGCGCAGCATGTTGCTCACACGATCACGCGAACAGGTACAAGCAAAACGCGGACCCGTTTCACCCACCATCGGCTCGAAGCGGCGCACGTCTTCTTCCCAGAACAGGCGGCGCAGGATGGTGTCGGCGTCCAACGTCAACAGCTCTTCTCGCTTGAGGCTGGAGGCGAGGATGGCGATGCGGTTGTAGTCCTCGTTCAGACCGATCTGGTCTTCGTCGCGCGCGCCCGACTGGCCTGCGAGGTTGCCACTGCCCTGCAGCGGCAGGCGTTGAATCAGCAGACCGGCGGCCACATGTTCGTTGGCCGCGAGCACCAGGCGCGTGTCGAGCTGCTCGCTCTGCAGCATGTAGTGCTCGATCACTTCGCTGAGCTTTTCCAGCTTTTCGCGCTGGTCGCCGTACAGCGGCACCACGCCCTGGTAGGGCGCCTGGCCGGGCAGGCGGTCCTTGGGGTCCAGCGTGATGGCGCAGCGGCCCTGGTTGGTCACGTTGACCATGTGCGAAAGCGGTGCGTCTTGCGCCACGTCGCCGATGACGGTGGCGGTGGCGCGCAGGCTCAGGTCGGGCTGCACCTCGGCCACGGCCAGCTTCACCGGCCCGTCGCCCATGATCTGCATGATGAGCGCGCCGTTGAACTTGATGTTGGCCTGCATCAGCGTGGCCGCGGCCGTCATCTCGCCCAGCAGCTCGGTCACGGCCACAGGGTAGCCGCCGCCATCCTTGTGGCGTTGCAGGATTTCTTGCCAGGCGTCGGTGAGGCGCACGAGCATGCCGCGCACCGGCAGGCCTTCAAAGACGAATTTGTGGAGTTCGGACAAACGGGGCTTTCAGGGAACGTTCGAAAAACGCAATCGTGGCAGATCGGGTTCAGCCGACCTTTTTCAAGGTCTTGCGAAAATGATCGGCGTTGTCGGTGTAGTGCTTCGCGCTCATGCGCAGGCCTTCGATCTGCTCGGGCGTGAGGGTTTTGGCCACGCGCGCCGGGCTGCCCAGGATCATGCTGCCGTCGGGAAATTCCTTGCCCTCGGTCACCAACGAGCCTGCGCCCACCAGGCAGTGTTTGCCGATCTTCGCGCCGTTGAGCACCACCGCGCCGATGCCGATGAGCGAACCATCGCCGATGGTGCAGCCGTGCAGCATCACCTGGTGACCCACCGTCACGTTCTCGCCGATGGTCAGCGGCTGGCCCACATCGGCATGCAGCACGCTGCCGTCCTGGATGTTGCTGCCGCGCCCGACGGTGATGGTCTCGGTGTCGCCCCGCACCGTCACACCGAACCACACGCTGCTGTCGTCGCCCAGCACCACGTTGCCAATGACCTGTGCGTTCTCGGCCACCCAGGCCGATGCGGCCACGCGTGGGGCCATGCCGTCGAGTTCGTAAAGGGCCATGTGTGTTGTCTCCAGTGACGGGTTTGAGGATGCTTCCTAGAATTGTAGGGATGCAAGCCCCCGCCCACCTGTCGCCTCCGCCCTCCGTTTCCCTGCGCGCCGGGGCCCTGCGGGCGCTGTGCACCAGCGAACCGGACCAGAAGGTGGCAGCCACCCACACCCTCTTTGAGTCCCTGCAAGCGGGCCACACCCAGCTGGACCCCGCCGAGCGCCTGACACCCGCGCCCACTGCCCCCCTGCCCGGGCGACCAGCGCGGCCCGTGCTGATTGCCCCGGTCGACGTGTCCCAGCGCACCCCCTTCACCCCCGAAGGTTTTGCCATGCTGCTGCACGCGGTGGCGCACATCGAATTCAACGCGATCGATCTGGCGCTGGACGCCATCTGGCGCTTCCCCGACATGCCCGCCGACTACTACACCGACTGGCTGGGTGTGGCGCACGAGGAAGCCATCCACTTCGGCCTGCTGCGCGCGCACCTGCAAAGCCTGGGCCACGACTACGGCGATTTCGCAGCGCACAACAGCCTGTGGGAAATGTGCCTGCGCACGCAGCACGACGTGACCGCGCGCATGGCCCTGGTGCCCCGCACCATGGAAGCCCGCGGCCTGGACGCCACGCCACCCATGCAGGCCCACCTGCGCAAGGTGGGCACGCCGGCGGCGCTGCGCGCGGTCGAGATTCTTGACGTGATCCTGCGCGACGAAATCGGCCACGTGGCGGTGGGCAACCGCTGGTACGGCTGGCTGTGCGAGCAGCAGGGCATCGAGCCGCTGGGTCACTACCGCCGGCTGGCGCGCGAACACTCGGCGCCTCGGTTGAAACCACCGTTCAACGAGCCGGCGCGGCTGGCGGCGGGGTTCAGCGCGCAGGAGATGGCGGAACTGCAAAAATCGCCGCTCGTCGAGTCTGGGTTCACACAGCCGATATCTGAACGATCTGATTGAGCACAACACAAGCCTGAGCGAACGGTGCATCGGGCATGGCGCCCATGGGGTGGGGTGACGCGTCGCGGTGCCGCCAGTCAAGCGACTTGGGCTGGTGGCACAGCACGTAGCTGGTTTTGCCTGCTTTTTTGCCGGCCACCGGGCCCACCGCGATGGCAAACGGGTTGTCGGCGTTGTAGGCCGCCGTGGTCATGGGCAGACCGATCACCAGCGACGTTGCCGTATTGAACTCGACCGGAGACAACACCAGAAACGGGTGCATGTCGCGCATTTCGCGACCGGCCTGCGGATTGCAGTTGATCCAGATGACGTCCTGGCGCTGAGGCACCCAGTCGGCTCGGCGGATTTTGGGTCGCACCGCTCGCGGCGCAGCGGCTCGCGTTACCAACGCTCAGCCCCAACCGACGCGCCGGGCATGGCCTCACCGCCATGGCGGACCGGATCGAACCGCGCCAGGCGCTGCGCCAGCGTGGGCTCGGCATCCAGCAGCGGCGTGATGATGATCCGGCCCGCGTCCACCGACACCTGGACGCGCTGGTCGGCATGCAGGTGGGCGGCTTTGGCCACCGCAGCGGGAATGCGCACACCCAGGTTGTTGCCCCAATGCTTGATATCGAGAATGGCTTCGGCCATGGATGCTCTCCAAAAAATGTTTAAACAAAGTATAAACAAAGAGGATCATTCGCGCCCCGTCAATGACGAAGAAGCACAAGTACCGATAATCGGGGATGACTTCCGCACCCCCGACCGCTTTCAGCACCCTCCCCCTCTCCCCCGCCACGCTGGCCAACCTGGAGCAGCTCGGCTACAGCGAAATGACGCCGATCCAGGCGGCCGCCCTGCCACCCGCGCTGCTGGGCAAGGACATCATTGCCCAGGCCAAGACCGGCAGCGGCAAAACCGCCGCCTTTGCCCTCACCCTGCTGGCCAACCTGAACGCACGCCGCTTTGCCGTGCAGACGCTGGTGCTGTGCCCCACGCGCGAGCTGGCCGACCAGGTGACCACCGAGATCCGGCGCCTCGCGCGCGCCGAAGACAACATCAAGGTCGTCACGCTCTGTGGCGGTGTGCCGCTGCGCGGGCAACTGTCCACGCTGGAGCACGGCGCGCACATCGTGGTGGGCACGCCGGGCCGCATCATGGACCACCTGGAGCGCGGCAGCCTGCCGCTGGACGCGCTCAACACCCTGGTGCTGGACGAAGCCGACCGCATGCTCGACATGGGCTTCTTCGACGACATCGTGACCGTGGCCAAACAGTGCCCGAAGACACGCCAGACGCTGCTCTTTTCCGCCACCTACCCCGAAGGCATCGCCAAGCTGAGTGCGCAGTTCATGCGCGACCCGGTCACGGTAAAGGTGGAGGCGCAGCACGCGGGCGCGCAGATCGAGCAGCGCTGGTACGAGGTGAAGGACACCGAGCGCCTGGACGCGGTGAGCAAACTGCTGGCCCACTTCCGCCCGGCCAGCACGCTGGCGTTTTGCAACACCAAGGCCCAGTGCCGCGACCTGGTGGCCGTGCTGCAAGCCCAGGGCATCAGCGCACTCGCGCTGTTTGGCGAACTGGAGCAACGCGAGCGCGACCAGGTGCTGGTGCGCTTTGCCAACCGCAGCTGCTCGGTGCTGGTGGCCACCGACGTGGCCGCGCGCGGCCTGGACATTGCCAGCCTGGCCGCCGTGATCAACGTGGACGTGACGCCCGACGCCGAGGTGCACATCCACCGCATCGGCCGCACCGGGCGCGCGGGCGAGAGCGGCCTGGCACTCAACCTGGTCAGCATGGACGAGATGGGCAGCGTGGGCAAGATCGAACAACTGCAGGGGCGCGAATCGAAGTGGCACCCACTGAGCGAGCTCGTGCCCACCGGCAAGGGCCCGCTGGTGCCGCCCATGGTGACACTGCACATACAGGGCGGCCGCAAGGAAAAGATCCGCCCCGGCGACGTGCTGGGCGCGCTCACCGCCGACCTGGGCTACACCCGCGAACAGGTGGGCAAGATCAACGTGAACGAATGGTCGACCTACGTGGCGGTGGACCGCAACATCGCCGAGCAGGTGGCCAGCCGCTTGAACGACGGTCGCATCAAGGGCAAGAGTGTGAAGGTGCGGGTGCTGGAGGACTGAGTCTGAGCTTCAAATCAGCTCTTGAACCGCTCAGCCCGACTTGACCAATAGACTCAAATGGCGACTGTCTACAACTTCGATCGCACGGACAGGTTCTACGTTGGCGAAGAAGAAGCCGGTCTTTGCCAAATCACGGGGACGCCGCTCATTTCAGGGTGTGCCACCCTACGGCCACCACCACTAAAGGAAACTGATCTTAAAAAAATCGCGGTGTTCGTTAGTGAAGACTTAGGCTGGAAGCTGGTCGAAAACAACTTCTGGCGTCCGCCTCGACAGGCATACCGGCCAACTCTAGGCAACGCATTCGACGGCTGCTTGGACATACTTCAATATCCTCCGCGCCGCCTGTGCAGATATCCGGGGATGCCGCGAGTGATGGCCTCAGCGATGTTCAGCATGGCACTCGCGGGCCGGTTGGCCTACATACAGCGACGTGTACT
>NZ_JBLYYB010000138.1:0-11692 GCF_048549895.1 Hydrogenophaga sp. | reverse complement strand
CCATGGGCACGTTGCGCGCCGGGTCGAACGTGCCGATGGCCGCCATGAGTGCGATGCCGCCATCCCGTGCCAGCACCAGCACGGCGCCGGGCAGGCGGCCACGGTTCACGTCGGCTTGAAACACGCCCACCAGGTGGCGCATGCGCTCGGGGCACAGGCCCAGGTCGGCCAGCTCGGCCGGTGGCAGGGGCGCGCGCATGTCAGGCCCTGTAGCGTTGGCGCGCCAGCGCGGCGCCCTGGGCCAGCGCTTCAAGCTTGGCCATGGCCACTTCTCGGCTCATGGGCGCCAGACCGCAGTTGGTGCAGGCGATCAGTTTGTGCTTGGGCACGTATTGCAGCGCCAGGCCGATGGTGTCGGCCACCTGCTCGGGTGTTTCGATCACGTCGCTGGCCACGTCGATCACACCCACCATCACGTCCTTGCCTTCGAGCAGCTTCATCAGCTCGGGCGGCACGTGTGAGTGGAAGCACTCCAGGCTCACCTGCTGGATGCTGCTTTTTGCGAGCGCGGGAAACACCAGTTCGTACTGGCGCCACTCTTCGCCCAGCGTCTGTTTCCAGTCCACGTTGGCCTTGATGCCGTAGCCGTAGCAGATGTGGACTGCGGTGGTGCAGGTGAGGCCGCGCGCGGCCACTTCGAGCGCGGCCACGCCCCAGTCTGCTGCGTCTTTCATGTAGACGTTGAAGGCGGGTTCGTCGAACTGGATGATGTCCACGCCATCGGCCTGCAGTGCCAGGGCTTCCTGGTTGAGCAGCTCGGCAAAGGCCATGGCCATCTTGACCTTGTCGCCGTAAAAGCGGTCGGCCACGGTGTCCACGATGGTCATGGGACCGGGCAGGGTGAACTTGAGTTTTTTCTTCGTGTGCTTGCGCGCGAGCTGGGCTTCAAACGCGTGCACGCGGCCTTTCAATCGAAGCGGTGCCACCACCTGCGGCACCTGCGCGTCGTAGCGGTTGTTGCGGATGCCCATGGTCACCTTGTGCTCGAAGTCGATGCCCTCGACCTGCTCCACAAAGCCGTGCACAAAGTGCTGGCGCGCCTGCTCGCCGTCGCCGATCACGTCCAGCCCCGCGTCTTCCTGCGCCTTGATCCACAGCAACGTGGCGTCGGCCTTGGCCTGCTGCAGCTCGGGGCCTTGTGTCTTCCACTGCGGCCAGAGTTTTTCGGTTTCGGCCAGCCAGGCCGGTTTGGGCAGGCTGCCTGCGATGGCGGTGTCGAACATGGTGTCTCCAGTGTTTTCTTGAACAAGCGCCGAAATCTTAATCAGACGATGCCGGCTTTGCTGTCGCAGGGGCTTGGTCGGCCCGCGCCGTGTTCAGCGCGGCCTCACGCGCTCGGCCAGTGTGCGCAGGGCCACCAGTTGTTCGCCGATGAACTTGGCGGTGGTCTCGTCGGTCAGTTCGCCCTCGGCGTTGAACTTGCTGCCCGAGTGGTTGATGAACACCTCGGGCTTGTTGAGCGTGAAGGCGTTGAGGAACACCAGCACCTGGCGCAGGTGGTACTGCACCCGCGCCGTGCCCACCGGGCCGGGACTGGCACCGAGGATGGCCACCGGCTTGCCGTCGAACGGTGGCGCGGGCGGGCGCGACATCCAGTCCAGCGTGTTCTTGAGCACGCCGGGAATCGAGAAGTTGTATTCGGGTGTCGCGATCAGCACCGCGTCGGCCGTTGCGATCTTCGCCTTGAGCGCGCTCACCGACGCAGGCTCACCGGCGGCGCGCACGTCGTCGTTGTAGAGCGGGATGTCGGCGATGTCGACGACCTCGATCTCCATGCCCTCGGGTGCGAGGCACTGTGCGGCGCGCAGCGCCATGGTGTTGGTGGAACTCTTGCGAAGGCTGCCCGAGAGGGCGACGACGTGAAAGGTCATGGTGGCTTCTGGTTGTTGGGGGATGGGATCCGGGGTCGGTCAGGCCCGGGGTGCGCCGGCCTGCAGACCGGGGGCTGCGCGCGCAAACGCGTCGAGCTGTTCGCAGGCCGCCATGATGCGTTGCACGTGGGGAATGTCGGGCACCTCGATCTTGAAGATGCGGGTCATCACCACGATGCTGGCGAGGCAGATGTCGGCCAGGGACGGCGTGTTGCCGTGGCAGAAGGTGCCGGTTTCGGGTTCGCTGGCGAGGCGCTGCTCCAGCGCCTGCAGGCCGGTGCTGAACCACTGGATCTGCCAGGCGCGCCAGGCGGCTTCGTCGAAGCCGCCCACGCTGGTGAGGTACTTCTTCACCCGGGGCGTGACCAGCGGGTGGGTGTCGGCTGCCAGCAGCGCGGCGAGCGATCGCACGCGGGCGCGGCTGTGAGCATCGGCCGGCAGCAAGGCGGGTGCGGGGTGGGTTTCTTCGATGAATTCGAGGATGGCCAGCGACTGCGTGATGGGGGTGTGCGGCTGGTCGGGTGCGTTGTCGATCAGCGCGGGAATCGCGCCCATGGGGTTGATCTTGAGGAAGGCCTCGCTCTTCTGTTCGCCGGCCTCCAGGTTGACGTTGATCTCGTTGGGCTGCACGCCCTTGAGGTTGAACGCCACGCGCACGCGGTAGGTGGCCGAGGTGCGCCAGAAGGCGTAGAGGTCGAAGCGGGCTGGGGCGGTCATGGGGGGCTCCTGCGGGTGGGAAAAATGGCTCGTTGCACTGTAGCCGCAGTGCAGCATCGAAGTCGCTTCACAGTCCGTTGCGCGACCGTTACCATGCTCACAATCGCGCCAGAATGTGCGCACGGGTGTGGCCTTGCTCCCGCGTTTTCCACCCAAGTGCCCTCAGCAAAAAACTTCAGGAGACACGACATGAAATCCCTTCACCGCATGAGCTCGGTGGCCCTTGCCATGGGCCTGACCCTGGGCGCCAGCGCCGCGCTGGCACAAACAGCCGCTCCCGCCGCGCCCCCGGCGCCGGCCTGGAAGCAGGGCATGCCCGAGAGCATGGCCACCTCCACGCTGGCGCCCCTGGCCGGCAAGAACACCACCACCGCCGCGGCCGACATCCCGATCGACAAGATCAAGCTGCCACCGGGTTTCAAGGTCGAGGTCTGGGCCACCGGATTGCCGGGCGGTCGTGCCATGGCCATGGGTGACGAGGGCAAGATTTACGTGGGCACGCGTGGCCTGGGCCGCGTGTACGAGGTGAGCAACAACGGGACCGAGCGCACCGTGCGCACCGTGGTCGACAAGCTGGTGCAACCTGCCGGCGTGGCCTTCAAGGACGGCACGCTCTACGTGATGGCCATCAACAAGGTGCTGCGTTTTGACGGCATCGAGAAGAACCCGGCCGTGGCACCCGTGGACATGACCGAAGCCTTCAAGTTGCCCACCGAGCAGCACCACAACTGGAAGTACATCGCCTTCGGCCCGGACGGCAAGCTGTATGTGCCCTTCGGTGCGCCCTGCAACATCTGCGCACTGCCCACACCCGAGTACGCGCAGATCCGCCGCTACAACCCCGACGGCTCGGGCATGGAGGTGGTGGCCACCGGCGTGCGCAACAGCGTGGGCTTCGACTGGCACCCCGCCACCAAGGAACTCTGGTTCAGCAACCATGGCCGCGACTGGATGGGTGACGACACTCCCCACGACACCGTCAACCGCATGCACAAGGTGGGCTTGAACTTCGGCTTTCCGTCGTGCCACCAGGGCAACCTGCCCGACCCCGATGTGAAGAAAGACAACGCCTGCGCCGGCGTCGAACAACCGGTGGCGCTCATGGGCCCGCACGCCGCGAGCATGGGCGTGACCTTCTACACCGGCAACATGTTCCCGCCCGAGTACAAGGGTGTGCTCTTCAACGCACGCAAGGGTTCGTGGAACCGGACCAAGAAGATCGGCTACGACATCGTGATGGTCAAGGCCAGCGCCGATGGCAAGAACAGCCAGGTCGTGCCCTTCATGACCGGTTTCATGAACGAAGCCGACCAGTCGTTCTGGGGCCGCCCGGCCTACATGCTGCAGATGAAGGACGGCTCGCTGCTGGTGTCCGACGAGCAGCTGGGTGCGATCTACCGCGTCTCGTACGCGAAGTAAGCCATGGTGAAGATGTCGATTGCGCGGGGCGTTTCAACAGCGCTCCTCGGGCTGGTTTTCGGGGTCGGCTCGCCGCTGTGGGCGCAAGACATCTCGGCGCGCCTGATGGCCTGCGCGGCCTGCCACGGGGCGGATGGCAACTCGCAGTTGCCCAACATCCCGTCGCTGGCCGGGCAGCCCAAGGTGTTCGTTGAGAACCAGCTCGTGATCATCCGCGAGGGGCTGCGCGAGATCCCGGCCATGAAGGGTTTGCTCGACGGCGTGAGCGACGCGGAGATCACCGCCATGGCGGTGCACTTTGCCAGGCTGCCCGCGCGCAACGCGCCACCACCGGGTGACCCGACGCTCATGGCGCAGGGCAAGGCGCTGGCCGAGGGCATGCGCTGCGGCATCTGCCACCTGCCCGATTACCGCGGGCGCGAACAGATGCCGCGCCTGGCTGCCCAGCGCGAGGACTACTTGCTGTATTCGATGCTGCAGTTCAAGAACAACCAGGCCACCGGGCGCGACACCATCATGGCGGCGTCGCTCTACGGCGTGTCGGACAACGACATCAAGGCCCTGGCCCATTTCCTGGCGCGCGTGGCGCCGTAAGCCACCCGCTCAGCGGTGGAGCGTGGGGGCTTCAGGCTTCAAGCCTGTTCTCTGTCGCTCAAGGTCACCAGCAGCTGGATCACCTCGGCGCATTCTTCCTCGATGCGGGCAATGCGGTGGGACACGGCCGGGGGCAGGGACTTCTGTTCGGTGTGGCGGATGGATTCCGTCTGCTCCAGGATCGCCGACATGCGCTCGAACAGTTCCGAGGTGATGTGGTCGGCGCGTTCCACCGGCTTGGGCGCGGCAGCCTGGGCACTGGACGTGGCGGGGGCGACCGCGGGTGGGGCTGCCGGCTTGGCCTTGGGCTGCGGCGCAGGTTCGGAGAAGTCACCGAAGATTTCCGTGGGCGCAAATTCGGTCTCGCGCCCGCCCCAGCCATCGTTGGAGCGCTGCCGGGTGGCGGCGGTCTTGCTGGTGAAGTCGCCGTGCGGTGAAAAGCTCAGCTCGATGGTTTCCATTTCCTCGTTCAGGAGCTGATCGACCCGGTCGCGGATGTCCTGCCGGTTGATCGGCTTGAGGAAGAAGTCCACCGCGCCCAGCTCCATCGCCTGTCGGCGGTAGATCTCCTCGGTGTGCGATGTGACCATGATGACCTGCGTGCCCCGCGTCTCGGGGTTCTGCAACATCTGCTTCATCACCTCGTAGCCGTTGAGGTCGGGCATGTCGACGTCGATGAGCATGAGGTCAGGCCGGTGCGCGTTGAGCTTCTTCAGCGCGTCCTCTCCGCGCACCGAGAAGTACAGCTGTGCACAGTCCATCAGCGTGCGCGCCAGGACGTGCACCATGGTCGGATCGTCGTCGACGATCAGCACCCGGCGTCGCTCGGGCTTGGCGTTGGGGGTTGATGGGTTCACAGGTCTTCCCGTTGGTTGAGAAACCGATGTTGCGCTTTTGCCCGCTCGCGCAAAGCCGGAAAAGCGGCACACACCGCCCGCAAATCGACGCATCAGGGCGGTGATCGGTGCAACTGGGCGGTCGCGCCACCGCTTATCCGGGGCTTCGATGTGGTGGCTGGCCAGACACTGGAGCGTCCTGCCCCAACCGTGCCCGCACGCCATGAACCCAGACCAGCCCGTTCGCCAGAGAAGACTTGCCAGCTTCGGTTTGACGGTGGCCATCGTGTGTCTGGGCCTGGTGGTGAGCGCCCTGGCCGCCTGGTCGCTGGCGCGCCGGGCTCAGGCCGATGCCCAGAGCGATTTCTCGCGCAGGAGCGAGCAGATCACCACCGAGGTGGTGCAGCGCCTGTCGGCCTCGGTGTTCGGGCTCAAGGGTGCGCGCGGTGCTTACGCCGCCAGCGAACAGGTGGACCGGCAGGAGTTCAAAGCCTTTGTGGGCTCGATGGACCTGCAGCGCGAGTTCCCCGGCAACCGGGGCTTTGGCTGGGTGGACCGGGTGCCGCGCGCCCAGCTGGGGGGCTACCTTGAGCGCGTGCGCGCCAGCGACTCCCCCGGGCTGATCCTGCGCCAGTTCGGCCAGCAGCAAGGCGATACGCTGTACATCGTCCGCTTCATCGAGCCCGAGTTGCTCAGCCCGAGATCGATGGGCGCCGACATGGGCAGCGACCCCCGGCCCCGGGTCGCGATCGAGCACGCCATTGCCACCGGCCAGACCACGCTGAGCGCCGCTGTGCCGCTGGAGCGCGATGGCCAGACCTCGCCCGGTTTCCTGATGTTCGTGCCGGTCTACGCGGGCGGCGTGTTGCCGGCCACCGAGCCCGAGCGCCAGGCGAAGCTGCTGGGCGTGTTGTACGCGCCCCTGATCGCCCGCGATGTGCTGGCCGGTGTCACCGGCGCGGCCGAAGACATGGTCACGTTCCAGTTGTTTGCGGGGCAGACCGAGCCCCGGCTCGACAACTGGATTGCCGGGGTTCACTCCACCGCCGGTGGGCGCGGCATCACCGAAACCACCGAGCCCCGACTCGTCTCGCCCGCCGCCTTCACCCAGCAGTTGCGCTTCGAGGTGTATGGCCAGTACTTCATCCTGCACACCAGCAGCACCAGGGCATTCGAGCAGCTGGTCCGCCAGCTGCCCGCGTTGGCCCTGCTGTTGCTGGGCATCCTGCTCACGCTGGCGCTGGCCTGGATGTCGACCCAGTCGGTGCGTGCGCGGCTCAGGGCCGAGGCGCTGGCGCGCTCGATGACGATCGACCTGGAGCGGCTGGCCGTGGTGGCCCAGCGCACCTCCAACGCGGTGGTGATCACCGACACGCAGCGCCGCATCACCTGGGTCAACGAGGGTTTCGAGCGTGTCACCGGCTACGGCATGAGCGAGGTGCTGGGTCAGCGCCCGGGCGAGTTCCTGCAGTTTGAAGAGACGGACGAGCGCGAGCTGGCGCGCCTGCGCGCGGCGCTCGATGCGGGTCAGCCCTTCCTGGGCGAGCTGCTCAACCGGGGCAAGGGTGGCCGGGTGTACTGGATCGAGCTGGAAATCCAGCCGCTGAAATCCGAGCGCGGTGAATTCCTGGGCTTCATGGCGATCGAAAACGACATCACCGAACGCCGCCACAGCGCCGAAGCGCTGCAGTCCAGCCAGGCGTTTCTGGACCGCACCGGCCGCATCGGCGGCATCGGCGGCTGGGCGATGAACATGGCGACCATGGAGATTCGCTGGACCGACCAGACCTGCCGCATCCACGAACGGGAGCCGGGCCACCGCCCGTCGATGGAGGAGGCGCTGTCGTACTTCGCGGCCGACGCGCGCCACCTGGTGGAGGAGTCCTTCCGGCAGTGCTGGAAAACCGGCGAGGCGTTCGATCTGGAGTTGCCGCTGGTCACGGCCCAGGGCCGCGCCATCTGGGTGCGCACCGTGGGCGAACGTGATGTGCGCGACGGCATCTCCCACGGCCTGGTGGGCGCCATGCAGGACATCACCGCCCGCAAACAACTCGCAGACGCCATGGAGCGCACCAACGAGCTGCTCACCAACGTGATCGAAAGCCTGCCGTGTGCGCTCAGCGTGATCGACGCCAACGGCCTGCTGCAGCTGGCCAACACCGAATTCGGCCGCCTCTTTGGCCTGCCGGACCACCTGTGCCAGCCCGGCGTGACCCGCTTCGAGGACATGGTGCGCTTCAACGCGCAGCGGGGCGATTTCGGTCCCGGCGACCCGGAGCAGCAGGTGCGCGATCTCATCCACGCGGCCGTGACGGCCGGGCGCAAACAGCAGTTCGAACGCACCATGCCCAATGGCGATGTGATCGAGCTGCGCCGTGGCCGCATGGACAAAGGCGGCTTCGTGACCACCTATGTGGACATTTCGGCGCGCCTGGAAGCCCAGGCGCAGGCCCGCCGTGCCCACGACATGTTGTCCAGCGCGCTGGAGGTCACGGGCGCCGGGCTGGTGATCTTTGATCCGGCGGACCGGCTGGTGTTCTGCAACGACCGTTACCGCGAGCTCTACAACGAGACCGCCCACCTGCTCAAGCCGGGTGCCGTGTTCGAAGACATCGTGCGCGCCAACCTCGCACTGCAGGAACCCCAGGCCGCGCAGGGCAGGCGCGAAGAATGGGTGGCCGAGCGCGTGCGCGACCACCGGCTGGGCGGCGAGTGGGAGCGCCGCATTCCGGGTGGTCGCACGTTGCGCGTGGTGGAACGCGCGCTGCCCGACGGCCATGTGGTGAGCTTTCGCATCGACATCACCGACGTGGTGCGCGCCACCGAAGCGGCCGAGGCGGCCTCGCGTTCCAAGAGCCAGTTCCTGGCCAACATGAGCCACGAGATCCGCACCCCGATGAACGCCATTCTGGGCATGCTCTCGCTGCTGCAGCGAACCCCGCTCACGCCGCGCCAGCTCGACTACGCCGACAAGACCGAAAGCGCGGCCCGCTCGCTGCTCGGTCTGCTCAACGACATCCTCGATTTCTCCAAGGTGGAAGCCGGCAAGCTGGTGCTCGACCCCCATCCCTTCGGCGTTGACCAGCTCATGCGCGAGCTCGCGGTGGTGCTCTCGGCCAGCGTGGGTGAGAAGGAGATCGAGGTGCTGTTCGACATCGATCCCGACGTGCCGCCCGTGCTGTTCGGCGACGCGCTGCGCCTGCGCCAGATCCTGGTGAACCTGGCGGGCAACGCGATCAAGTTCACCCACTTCGGCGAGGTCGTGATCGCGCTGCGCGGGCGGCGCAGCAGCGCAGGCCAGCTGGCGCTGGATGTGCTGGTGCGCGACACCGGCATCGGCATCGCGCCGGAAAACCAGGCGCGCATTTTTGAGGGCTTCACCCAGGCCGAGGCCAGCACCACGCGCCGCTTTGGCGGCACCGGCCTGGGACTGGTGATCTGCCAGCGCCTGGTGGGCCTCATGGGTGGAGAGTTGCGCATGCAAAGCCAGCTCGGGCGGGGCACGGCGTTCAGCTTCTCCATCGTGCTGGGGGTGCCCCGTCACACGGTGGCCGATGGACTGCCTGCGCCGGTTGGACCGGCGCTTGATGTCCTGATCGTGGACGACAACGACCTGGCGCGCGACACGCTGGCCAGCATGGCGCGGGCCAACGGCTGGAACGTGCAGTCGGTCGACAGCGGAGAAGCCGCCATCGAATGCCTGAGCCAGGCGCGTGAGCACGGGCGGCGTTTCGACGCGGTGTTCATGGACTGGCACATGCCCGGCCTGGACGGCTGGGAGTCGGCGCGCCGCCTGCGGGCGGCACCGCTGCGCGAGGCGATGGACCTGCTGATCATGGTCACCGCCCACGGCCGCGAGCTGATGGAGAGCAGGAACTTCAGCGAAAAGAACCTGCTCGACGGCTACCTCATCAAACCGGTGACCGGCTCCATGCTGGCCGATGCCTTGGAGACCGCGCGCGCCGAGCGCGACGGGGTGCCCTTGCCGGTGGTTCCGACGCCCCACCAGGGTGAGCTGCAAAGCCTGCGCATCCTGCTGGTGGAAGACAACGAAACCAACCAGCAGGTGGCCTGCGAGCTGCTGGCGGGCGAGGGCGCGCGCGTGACGGTGGCGGGCAACGGCCGCATCGCGGTCGATCTGCTGGCCGCCGACAGCGCCGCCTTCGAGCTGGTGCTCATGGACGTGCAGATGCCGGTGATGGACGGCTACACCGCCACGCGCTGCATCCGCGAGGAGCTCGGCCTGCGCACGCTGCCCGTGATCGCCATGACCGCCAACGCCATGGCCAGCGATCGCGAGATCTGTTTGCAGGCGGGCATGAACGACCACGTGGGCAAACCGTTCGATCTGGCCCAACTGCTGCGCACGATCCGGCAGCACGTCCCGCACAGCGCCGATCTGCCGACGGCGGGAGCCCGGGCAACGGCGGCGCCACCAGCGGTGGCCGTGTCCGCCGCCGCGCAGGCGCTGGCCGATGCGCAAGGTGTCGAGCTGCAGGCAGCGATGAGCCGCCTGGGCGGCAGCCCCAAGGCCTACGCCCGCTTTCTGGAGCGCTTCATCGGCGACCTTCCGCGGCAGATGACCGAGCTGCAGACCAGCGTGGCGGCGGGCGATTTCAAGTCGGGTGCGCGCGTGGCGCACACCCTCAAGGGACTGGCCGGCACGCTGGGCATTTCGCCGCTGGTGGAACACAGTTTCCGGGCCGAGAAGGCGCTGGCCGCTGCGCGCCGGAGCGCCCATGTGGAAGAAGCGCTGAGGCCGCTGGTGGCGTTCGACCTTGATGGTCTGGCCGCGCTGCTGGCGGCGCTGCGCGAGGCGTCGCCCGAACCGCCGGCCCCAACCGTGGCGGGCCGCCGCGACCTGCGCGACCTGCACATCCTGGTGGTGGACGACAGCGACATCCAGCTCGCTGTGACCCGCCACCAGCTGGAGCTGCTGGGCGCACAGACCAGCTCCGCCGGGTCGGGCGAGCAGGCGCTGGTGGACCTGCGCCGCTGGCCCGAACGCTTCGACGCCGTGTTGATGGATGTGCAGATGCCCGGCATGGACGGGCTGGAGACCACCCGGCGCATCCGCGACGAACTGGCGCTGGCGCACCTGCCGGTGATTGCGCTGAGCGCCGGAACGCAGCCCGAAGACCGCGAACTGGCGCTGGCCGCCGGCATGAACGACTACCTGAACAAGCAGCTCGACCCCCGGCACTTGCAGCGCGTGCTGCGCGAGCAGATCGAGCGCGCGCGCGGCACCTGGCTGGTGGTGCTCGACGACCCCGAGTCGCCATCCTCCGATCCCCCGGCCGGCGCCCCCGCCGACGGGCCCTGGGCTGCGGTGACCTGCCTCAACCACCGAGCCGCGCTGGAGCGCATGGGCGGTGACCAGGCGCTGTTTGTGAGCGCCTTGCGCCGCATGCTGGACGAGTTCGGTTCGCTGCAAGACGAGCCCGCGCCCTCTGAACTGGACCCGACCACACGCGCCGCGCTGGCCGCGCGCATGCACAAGCTCCGCGGCGTTGCCGCTCTCGTGGAGGCGCAGCGGGTGAACACCGTGGCGCGCGGGCTTGAAGACCTGCTGCGCGCACAGGCCCCCGAGAGCTCGGTGGTGCTGCTGTGGTCACCGCTGCGCGCGGCCCTGGCCGAGCTCGACGGCGCCACGCGCGACCTGCGTGCCCCGGCGCCACCGGGCGTTGAGGCGCAGGTCCATCCGTGGGTGCCGGCGCTGGGGGAGGGCGCGCTGGGTGCGTTTCGCCAGATGCTGATCGGGCAGGACCTGGATGCACTGGCGTTCTTTGCCGAGCACCGCGCCGCCCTGGCCCAGCGCCTGGGGGCCGAGACGGTGCTGCGCCTGGGGCGTCTGCTCGACGCGCTGGATTTCGAGGCGGCGGCCGATCTGATCGGGCAGGGCAGCACGGTGTGAGTGCGGGTGCGCCGGGGGTGTGACGAAACGGAACATCCGGGCGTCAGGGAAAGTCCGGGCGTGTGGGCGCGGCGGCTGCGGATCATCATGCCGCGTGGCACGCCGGCGGGTGTGCTGCCCCAACACCTCCAGGAGACCTGCATGAGCACCCCAGCCTCTTCCGAACCCGCGCACACCCGGGGGGTCACCACGCCCGCCTTGATGGAGATCACCATCGGCCAGGCGCTGGCGCAAACCGCCGAGCGCTTTGGCGCGCGCGAGGCCCTGGTGGTGCCGCACCAGGGTGTGAGATGGACCTGGCGCGAGCTGCTGCAGCGCACCGACGCGCTGGCCGCCGGCCT
>NZ_JBLYYB010000137.1:0-40347 GCF_048549895.1 Hydrogenophaga sp. | reverse complement strand
GGCGATGCAGCTCTACCCACATCAACCCAGACACCCATCGAGTAATCTTGAATCCGGACTTCCACTTCTGATTGGTACGTCTACAGGGGGCAGGTCAGCACCCCAGAGCGTCAACCTACAATTCAAACGCTTGTCTCAACCCGTTTGGCGAACAACAAATCCGCCATTGAAAGATTCCAATGAAATACCTTGTTTTGTCTCTGAGCATGATCGCTGCCGCCGCCCTGGTGGGCTGTGGAAAAACCGAAACGCCTGCACCTGAAGCTGCGCCCGCCGCTGCCCCTGTTGCCGCACCGGCAGCGGCACCCGCACCGGCTGAGCTGCCCGAACTGAAGGTGGCGATCGACCCGACGTACGAACCCTTCACTTTCAAGACGGCCGACGGCAAGCCCACCGGCTTTGACGTGGACATTGCCGAAGCGCTTTGCAATGAAATCAAGCGCAAGTGCGTGTACGTCGAACAGGTCTGGGACAGCATGATTCCCGGCCTGCAGGCCAAAAAATACGACGCCATCATCAGCTCGATGTCGATCACCGAAGAGCGCCAGCAGGTGGTGGACTTCACCGACAAGTACTACTTCACACCCAGCCGTATCGTGGTGAAGACCGGAACGGCATTCATCGATGCCGCTTCGCTCAAAGGCAAAAAAATCGGCGTGCTCAAAGGCAGCACACAAGAGAAGTACGCCATGGGTGAACTCAAGGCTGCGGGTGTGAACGTGGTGCCTTACGAAGCACAAGACCAGGTGTATCTGGACATCAAGTCGGGCCGTCTGGACGGCACCGTCGCTGACCAGGTTGAGGTCAACGGCGGTTTCCTGAGCAAACCTGAAGGCGCTGGCTACGGTTTCGTGGGTCCGGTGCTGGCCGATGCCAAGTACTTCGGCACGGGCGTTGGTGTGGCGCTGCGCAAGGACGAGGCTGCACTCAAAGGCGAGTTGAACGCGGCCATCAAGGCCATCCGTGCCAACGGCGTGTACGAGACGGTCAGCAAGAAGTACTTCGACTTCGACGTGTACGGCAACTGAGCTGACGCGGTTTGTCCGGCTACTTCACCTCGATCCTGCAGGGCGCCCTCCTCACGGTGGGCGTTTCACTGGCCGCCCTGATGGTGGCCATTCTGCTCGGGCTGCTGGGTGCGGTGGCCAAACTCTCAGGCCGCCCCGTCATCGTGGGGCTGGCCACGGTTTACACCACGCTGGTGCGTGGTGTGCCCGAGCTGGTGCTCATGCTGCTCATCTACTACGGCGGTACGATCGGCCTGAACCACCTGCTCGAAGCCATGGGCAGCAAATCCTCGGTGGACATCAACCCGTTTCTGGCGGGCGTGCTCACCATCGGATTCATCTACGGCGCCTACATGACGGAGACTTTCCGCGGCGCCATCCTGTCGATCCCCAAGGGGCAGATGGAAGCGGCCTGGGCCTTCGGCATGGGACCGGTGCGCACCTTTGTGCGCATCACCACACCCCAGATGGTGCGCTACGCCCTCCCCGGCTTCACCAACAACTGGCTCGTGCTGATCAAAGCCACGGCGCTCGTCAGCCTGATCGGCTTGCAGGAGATGACCTATCTCGCCAAGCAGGCCAGTGCGGCCACCCGCGAGCCCTTCACCTTCTTCCTGTTTGCCGCGGCGCTGTTCCTGGTCTACACCTCGGTGTCGCTGTGGGCGCTGCGCTGGCTGGATCGCCGTTTCAGCCTGGGCGTGAAGCACGCCAACGCCTGAGCACCTGCGCATGAAGTGGGAAGTCATTTTTCGCCCCAGCACCTTGGCCATGTATGGCGAAGGGCTCATCACCACCTTGTGGCTGCTGCTCTCGTCGCTGGGCGTGGGCACGTTGCTCGCCGTGCTGTTTGCACTGGCCTTGACGAGTCCCATCAAGCCGCTGCGCTGGCTCGTCGGCGCCTACACCTACGTGATCCGCGGCACGCCGCTGCTGATCCAGCTCTATTTGATTTACTACGGTCTGGCGCAGCTGGACTGGATTCAGGACCGCTGGAACGATGTGTGGCCCTGGACGTATTTCAAAGAGCCGTTCTTTTGCGCATTGCTGGCCTTCAGCCTGAACACCGCGGGCTACACCGCCGAGATGCTGGCTGGAGCCATTCGGGAAACGTCTGCCGGTGAAATCGAAGCCGCGCAGGCCATGGGCATGAGCCCGGCCACCGCCATGCGCCGCATCGTGCTGCCCAGCGCCATCCGTCGCACGCTGCCGGCCTGGAGCAACGAGGTGGTGATGATGCTGCACGCCACCAGCCTGGCCAGCACCGTGCCCGCCATGCTGGACGTGACCGCTGCGGCCAGCCGCATCTATTCCGACTTCTACTTGCCCTTCGAGGCCTACATCTTTGCAGCCGCGATCTACCTGACCATCACCTTCAGCCTGGTGGGCGTTTTCAAGCTCGCCGAGCGGCGCTTTCTGGCGCATCTGGCGCCCCGCGGGCACTGAGGCGCGCAGCGTCTTTTGAACCATGCAACGCGCCGAATATCCTCTGCTCAGCCCGAGCCTGGGCAGCCAGAAAACCTTGGTGGCTTTTCACTTCGGTACGCCTGGCGCCCGACCCAAGGTCTACATCCAGGCCAGCCTGCACGCCGAAGAGTTGCCCGGCATGCTGGTCGCGCACCACCTGCGCCAGCGGCTTGAAGCGGCCAACAAGGCAGGCCTGCTGCGCGGCGAGGTGATTCTGGTGCCGGCGGCCAACCCGATTGGCCTGAGCCAGCGCCTGGACCACCGCGCCATGGGCCGGTTCGAGTTCGACACGGCGCAGAACTTCAACCGCCACTACCCGGACATGGCCGCCGCCGTGTTCGACGATGCCCGCTCCCGCCTGGGCCTCGATGCACAAACCAACGTGGCCACCGTGCGCCAACTGGTGAGCGATTGGCTCAACCCATGGCAACCCGCCAGCGAACTCGACAGCCTGCGCCGGCAACTGTTGCTGCTCTCGCACGACGCCGACCTGGTGCTGGATTTGCACTGCGACAACGATGCGGTGATGCACCTCTACAGCGAAGAAGCCTGCTGGCCCACGCTTGAACCCCTGGCGCGCCTGCTGGGTTGTCAGGCTGTGCTGCTGGCGCGCGAGTCGGGTGGCGGGCCGTTTGACGAACGCCTCTCAGGCCTGTGGTGGCAGCTGGCCGCCGCGCTGCGCGCCGCCGGCGTGAACGCCCCCCTGCCCCAGGGCTGCGCCAGTGCCACGGTGGAGCTGCGTGGCGAGGGCGACGTGTCACACGACCAGGCGCGCAAAGACGCCCACGCCATCGTTGCGTTCCTGGAACATGCCGGCGCCTTGTCCGCTGCTGCAGCACCCTCTTTGCCCCCCATGGCCTGCAAGCCCACGCCACTGGCAGGCTCGCAGACCCTGCGTTCGCTGGTGCCGGGTGTGCTGGTGTTTCTGGTGAAGCCTGGCGCCCGTGTGAGCGTGGGCGACGTGGTGGCCGAGGTGATCGACCCCACGGCGGCCGGTCTTGCGCGTGTGCATGAGGTGCGAGCCGAGGTCTCGGGCGTTCTTTACGCCGCCGTGCGCGAGCGCTACGTCGTCTCTGGCGGTGAAGTTGGCAAGATCGCCGGCGCCACACCTTTCCGCTCCGGCGACCTGCTGGGCGCCTGAGTTTTCATTCCATCGGGTATCGACCATGACCGCAGAATCCAACGCCACCCGAACGCCAGGCCGCCCCCTGCTGGAGGTGCACGACATCCACAAGCGTTTTGGCGCGAACGAGGTGCTCAAGGGCGTGTCGCTGCAGGCGCGGGCCGGCGACGTGATCAGCCTGATCGGCAGTTCCGGCTCGGGCAAGAGCACGTTGCTGCGCTGCATCAACCTGCTGGAGAACCCCAACACGGGCCGCATCGTCCTGGGCGGCGAAGAGCTGCAACTCAAGGCGGACAAACATGGCGAGTTGCGCGCGGTCAACGCGGCGCAGCTGCAGCGCCTGCGCACCAAACTCGCCATGGTGTTCCAGCACTTCAACCTCTGGGCCCACATGACGGTGTTGCAGAACATCATCGAAGCGCCGGTGAACGTGCTGGGCATCCCGAAGGACAAGGCGGTGGAAACCGCGCGCCGCTATCTGGAGCGCGTGGGCCTGCGCGGTGTGGAAGACCGCTACCCCTCGCACATGAGCGGTGGCCAGCAGCAGCGCGTGGCCATTGCCCGCGCGCTGGCCGTGGAGCCCGACGTGATGCTGTTCGACGAGCCCACCAGCGCGCTCGACCCCGAACTCGTGGGTGAGGTGCTGCGCGTGATGAAGCTGCTGGCCGAAGAAGGCCGCACCATGGTGGTGGTCACGCACGAGATGGGCTTTGCGCGCGAGGTGTCGTCGCACCTGATCTTCCTGCACAAGGGCTGCATCGAAGAGCAAGGCGTGCCCGCCGAGGTGCTGGCGCGGCCCAAGAGCGAGCGCCTGGCCCAGTTTCTCTCAGGCAACCTCAAATAAGCCCTTCAGGGCACAAGCTCCAGCGTGGAGGTCCACTCACCGGGCTTCATCTTGAGCGCCCGGTACTCCACCGCACCCCAGGTCTTGCTCATGTCGCGGTAGCGGCTTGAAAACACGTTACCGCTCTGCCCGGTCTGGTAGATGAAGCGGGAGTTGTCCATGTCGGCCAGGTCGTAGATGGCGCGCAGGCTGGCCGCGTGCCGGTTGGCAAATGGGGCATCGGCTTTGTCCAGGTGGTACTGGCCCACGTTGAGCGTGAACGGGTCACCGCCCGTGGGGGTGCGCACCTCGAAGAACGGCGCCAGCGCTTTCACGTTGCTCAAGGGCCGGTGGATGGAGATCGCCGGGTGGGCGTCGGCCCAGCGCCAGGCGGCCACGTCATCGCCGTGTTTCTGCCGCAGTTGGTCCAGTGCACGGTCCAGCGCGCGCGTGCTGGCCGCCTCGCAGCCGGCTGCGCCGCACCACGCCTTGTCGTTGCGCTCCAGGATGCCTTCCACCGCGTTGCGGAACAGGCGTTTGCCGTACAGGGTCTCAAAGCGCGCCTGGCCCAGGCGCTCACCCACCACCTGGCGCGTGAACGCATCGACCCAGGCGGTGTAGATCAGCGGTGCGGCCAGATCGGCGCGCATCTCGCCGTTGAAGTCCTTGAGCTGCGCTTGCGCGGCCGCAGCCAGTGGGTGGGTTGACGCGGTCTTTTGCAGGAACGGCAGCAGGCGCACCGTGGCGGCCGATTGCAGGTCGCCGTGCATGGCCTGGAACGACGCCACCGTGTGTTGCGGCTTGGCTTCCAGCATCGCTTCAATGCGTTCCTGGCGGTACGGCGCGGCCCAGTCCTGCGTGATGAAGTGGGGATAGTCGGCGGCGTGGATGCGCTGGTTGGCGGTGGCGATCCAGCCGCGTTCGCCGGCGTCCCGCGGCGTGTCTTCATAGGGCAGCCAGCCCACCCAGTCGTAGCGCGCTTCCCAGCCCGGCGCAGGCGCCACGCCGCGGATGTCGTTGTCCGCCGCCCGCAGGGGCACCCTCCCCACGGCTTTGTAGGCGATGACGCCACTGCGGTCGGCCATCAGCACGTTCTGCATGGGCGAGTGGAAATCGGTGTATGCCTTGGTCAGATCGGTCACCGACTGCGCGCGGTTCGACTCCAGCGTGGCCACCACATTGCGGTTGTCGGCATCGAGAGCGGTCCAGCGCAAGGCCAACACGAACCTGGCGGTATCGATCACCTCACCGTGGCGCGCCTGCGCGTTGCTGATGACCGGGCCGTGGCGCGTGCTGCGCACCATGTGGCTTACGTCGGGCTGGCCTTTCACGCGGATGGTTTCCATGCGCAGGCTGAAGTCGGCCCAGACCGGCTCGGCGGTGCTGCCCGGCACGCGGTACTGCGCCGGGTTCGCCGGGTTGATCTGTTCGATGTAGAGATCCTGCACATCGGGGCCGGTGTTGGTGAAACCCCAGGCCACCTGTTCGGTGCGGCCCAGCACCACAAACGGTGTGCCCGGCAGCGTGGCGCCGATCACATCCATGCCTTTGACGCCGTCGGCATCGGGTGCCTGCAGGCGTGCGAAATACCAGATGGCGGGCGCGCTCAAACCCAGGTGCGGATCGTTCGCCAGCAAGGGCATGCCGCTTTGGCTGCGCGCGCCCGAGACCACCCAGTTGTTGGAGCCCTTGCCTTCGATGTTGCCCAGCTCGTTCGCCCAGCGCTGCATCTCGCGGCCGATCAGTGCGGCCATGGTCTGCGGCTCGGGAGTGGCGGTGGATGTGGTCACCGGCGTGGGCCGGTACACACCGAGGCCACGGTACAGCGTGGCCAGGTCGGCGGTGGCCGCTGGCGGCTCACCCGGATACGGCGGAAACAGCTCCCACAGCGCCGGTGTGTCGATGGTTTGCAGGGCGGTGAGCCGCGCGAATTCGTTGCCCCAGTTGCCGCCCAGGTCCAGCGCCATCATGATGGACCAGCCCACGCTGTCCAGCGGGTCCCAGTAGCGCCCGGCGCGGGCCTCGGGCCCCGGGTCCACGCCGAGCAAGACGAATTCGGGCGACAGCGCCTGCGAGCCGTGGGCAAAGAACGCGTTGATCCCGTCGCTGTAAGCCTGCAATGCCAGGCGCGCGTCGGGCGGCAGTCCGTCCCATTGGCGCTTGGCGGCTTCGCGGATGCCGAGCGTGCGCATGAGCTTGTCGGTCTCCAGCGTGGCCGGGCCGAGCACCTCGGACAGCGCGCCACGCATCACGCGGCGGTTGAACTCCAGCTGCCAGCCCCGCTCCTGCGCGTGCACATAGCCCATGGCTCTCCAGGCATCGGCTGGCCGACTGGCCAGAATGTGCGTCACGTCGCTGGCATCGCGGTGCACCTTCACAGGACCGCCCAGGCCGCCGAGCTGCAGTTGGCCGTTCGTCTGCGGCAGGCTGCGTTGCGCATAAAAAACCGCTGCCGCCGCGGCGGCCACCAGCAGCAGCGCCAGCAGCCTGAGGAAACGTTTGAACCAACGCATGGTGTCTCCAGCTTGTTTTGAAAGGCAGCCTCCACCAACGACCGGATGAGCCCCACCCGGTCAGCGCGCCGTCAGTTTCGAAGCGGCGCGCGCCCGAGAACCATGTTGCCGTTGACCAGCTTGAAGCTCACCGTGGGTGCACTGAAATCGGTGAACGGCGCGCCCAGCGCGATCTCGCCATCGCTGTGCAGCATGCACTCCTGGCGGCGCAGCGCAATCACGTTGTCGCCGCCGGCAAAGCGCACCCAGGTACCGTAGCTGCTGACGTCTTCGAGCACATAGTTGCCGGAGCGGATGTCGATGCTGGTGTGCATGCGTGAAACGCGGGGGTCACTGACCACGAAGTCGGCTTCGGGAACCCGCCCGATCTTCAAGGGCAGTTCGGTCACGCCGAAGCTGCGGGCCGTGTCCAGCCAGGCCAGCTCGATCCCGCCCATGCCCACGTCCTTGGAAGGCAGCAGGGCATGCAGATCGGCGGGCAGCGTCAGGAACTCGGAGAGCATTTCCTGCTGCCATTCGATGCGGAACACCTCGCAGGGCTCGGTGCGGCCCTTGATGCGGATGGGTCCCAGACTGCGGCTTCGCACCGGGGTGCGGGCACCCAGATCGCGCACCACGTTGTCGGTCGCCAGGATCTGCTCGCCACCGGCCAGATCGCTCAGACGCGAGGCGAGGTTGACCGCATCCCCGAAACAATCCCCATCGACCACCACCACCTGGCCCCGCGCCATGCCGATCTGCATCATGAGTTTGAGGCGGTTGGGCCACTGAACGACGCGTTTGGCGTGCTCCTGCTGGATCTGCACCATGGCCTCCACCGCCAGGCGGTTGCTGGAGAAAGACAGCAAAACGCCGTCTCCCAACATTTTCACGACGGTGCCGCCGTGTTCCACGCCTGTGGCCCCGATCCACTGGGTGAGCTTGGTCACCACCATCGTGGCGCGGTCGTTGCCCAGTGTTTCAAACACCGAAACGCTGCCGGTCAAATCCACGAATGCAATTGTCAGTTCAGCCATATAGCAAGGGAATATCGACTGGATTAAAGCACAGGCCTTCTGGCACACCTCGTCACGAACAAATACGTGCCCGGCAGACGTTCACAGGCACTGTTGTGTTCTCGTCAAACCGGAAGTCATTCAAGTATTAATCCAAAATCTGCGATTTTTCAAAAATGGATACAAAAGGTATTACACACCTAAAGCATGTTATAAAAAACATGTCGTAAACCCTTGATTTGAATGTTGTTTTTCCAATGGCTTACGACGTGCGGGATTGCGCAACCGGTGTGAGAGAACGTATCCTAGAAACGGATTCACACATAAGTCGTTGAGGACACACCATGCGCTGGTTCAAACCCGGTATTCGCAACAGCATTTCTGCCCTTTTGGGACCGGAAGTCCATCAGGATCCGGGCGAAGCGCTGGAGCCGGTGCGCAAAGCCATGCTGGACGTGCTGGGTGAAGACGGCGCGCAGATCAATCCGCAGCTGGTGCGACGTCTCAAATACCTCCACGATCCCCATGCGCTGTGGTTCGCCCGGGCCGAAATGGTGGCGGTGTTGAGCCAGTTGCACGGCGAAGCGCTGGCGGTGCACCGTGTCCAGAGCCTTTCTCCCGTGTTTGCCGGCCTGGTGCCCAAAAGCCTGATCGATTCTTCGCGCCTGCGCACCCGCTGAGCCGCGCGCTGCAACCCGGTGGCGCCGAACCACCGCCACCGTTGCCTCAACCCCAGTAAATCAGGGCATCGCGCCCTTCGACCATCAGGTCGACCTTCTGTCCCACGGGCAGCAACACCTTGGTGGGCACATGGCCGAACGGCAAACCGGTGAACACCGGGGTCTTCGTCCTCAAACGCAACCAGTCCACCACCGTTTGCAGCTTGAACCCGCGGTCGTAACCGGGCACCAGCTTGAAGCGGTTGAACGATCCCAGGAGCACAGCCTTCTGGCGCCCGAGGATGCCCGCGTTGAGCAACTGCGTGAGGTGGCGCTCGATGCGGTACGGATGCTCGTGGGTGTCTTCCAGAAACAGGATGCCGCCCGCAATGGCCGGCAGGTGAGGCGTGCCCACCAGCGAGCAGATCACACTGAGGTTGCCGCCCCACAGCGTGGCCGAGCGCACCCGCAGCTCGGGCTGCGCGTCTGCCTTGGCGGGCTTCATGGCGGTCAGGTCGGACACCGACAGCCGCCAGCCCGCGCCCTCCCCGTGCCCGACCAGCAGGTCGTCGAAACACGCTTCCATGATGTCGTCGGGCGCCTCAGTGCCGAAGTCTTCACCGAGCGCCGGGCCGGCCCAGGTGCAGGCGCCGGTTTTGGCCAGCAGGGCCATCTGAAAAGCCGTGAAGTCGCTCAGGCCCACGAACTGCGTGCCGCTTTCAATCGCCTTGCCGAGCTTCTTGAACGGCAGCTCGCCCAGGATGCGGGTGAGCCCGTAACCGCCACGGGAAATGAGCGCCACATCGGCCCCGCTGGCTGCCGCGCGCCCGATGGCAGCGAGCCGGGTTTCGTCGTCGCCGGCAAAACGCATGTGGCTGCTGAGCGCTGCCTCGTCGATCTCCACCTCGTGCCCCAGGGTCTTGAGCCGCGCCACGCCTCGGCGAAACGCGGCCTTGTCGCGCACCGCGCTGGAGGGGGAGTAGATGTAGATGTGGCTCATGGGTTCGGGTTGCGGCAAAAGGTGTCGATTATCGAGGCGCTCCAGCGCTGAAACGGCGCACGGCGGCTTGCGCGATGGCCTCGCCGTGCTCCTGCACAAAATGCCCTGCCTGCGGCAGCAGCATCGGCTCGGGGCAGTGGCGGATCGATCGGTGCAGCGCGCGCATCACCGGTTCGCCCAGCACCGGGTCTTGTTGGCCGATGGCCATGAGGCTCTGCCCTGCCCACTGGCTGGACCAGAAGGTCTGGGCCTGGCGGCTGGTGGCTGCGCCGTCGTCGTCCAGGCACTCGGGGACCATCGCCGGAAACGCACGCAGGGCCGCGCGGTGGCCTTTGTCGGGAAACGGCGCGTTGTACGCCTCACACTCGTCGGCACTCATCTGCGGGTTGCCGCGCGAGAACAGGCGCGCCACGTCGAAGGCCGGGTTCTGCGCGCACATGCTGCGCCAGGCCAGAAAGCCCTGCGACAAAGGCGCCTCACCGGTGGCAAGCAGCGTGTTCATCACCAGCAGGCCGTGGTAGCGCTCGGGCGCTTCCATGGGCAGCGTGAGACCGAGCAGGCCGCCCCAGTCCTGCACCACCAACACCACACGGCGCAGGTCAAGCCGCTCGATGAATTCGAGCAGGACCTGACGGTGCCAGCCGAAGGTGTGTGCGCTGTCCTTCTTGGGTTTGTCGCTGCGGCCAAAACCGATCAGGTCGGGCGCCACCACACGGCCACCGCTGGCCAGCAGCACCGGGATCATCTTGCGGTAGAGGTAACTCCAGGCCGGGTTGCCGTGCAGGCAGAGCCAGGTCAGTGGCGCGTTGCGTGGGCCTTCGTCCAGGTAGTGCATGCGCCAGCCGCCCAACGCGGGCAGGTCGCTCAGGTAGTTGGGCTGCCAGGGGTAGCCGGGCAGATGCTGGAAGCGGTCATCGGGCGTGCGCAGGGCGTCTTCGCGCAGGGGGTGCGGATTCACGCGGCGCTCCTTGAAAAAGCCACGCAACAGCTCAGCCGCCTCATCGGCGAGCACACCGCCCTGCACGGCAGTCTGGTGGTTGAGCTGCCCGTGTTCAAACAGGTTGATGACCGAACCCGCAGCGCCGGTCTTGGGGTCGGTCGCGCCGAACACCACGCGGGCCAGCCGCGCGTGCAGCAGTGCGCCGCTGCACATGGCGCAGGGCTCCAGCGTCACATACAAGGTGCAGCCTTCCAGCCGGTAGTTGCCCAATGCCTGCGCTGCGGCGCGCAGAGCCACGATCTCGGCGTGCGCTGTGGGGTCATGGCCTTCGATCGGCGCGTTGCGGCCGGTGGCGATCACCTGCCCGTCTTTCACCACCACCGCGCCCACGGGCACTTCCCCCTCGGCGGCCGCCGCCTGGGCCTGGGCCAGCGCCAGGCGCATGAAATCTTCGTCGGTCGGTGTGGATTCGGGCATGCGGACGAGTGTAGGACAGCACCCCGACGCACACGGGGATGGCCGCCCCTCTGGCATGATCGCGGGTTGTTCTGGTTTTCCCTATGTCCACGCCACTCCTCCACCCCTCGAACCGCCGCTGGGAGCTCGACGCCCTGCGCGGTCTGATGCTCGTGCTGATGACGCTGACCCACATGCCGACGATGTTCTCGTTGCCATCGGGCCAGCCCTTCGGTTTTGTGTCGGCGGCCGAGGGCTTTGTGTTCCTGTCGGCCTACATGGCTGGCCGCGTGTACGGCAAGCGCGCGCGGCGCGACGGGATGGCAGCCATGCAGAGCGCCTTTCATGAGCGCGCGCTCAAGCTCTACCTGTGCCAGCTGGCCCTGCTGTTGCTCGCCTTCACGGTCATCGCCTGGCTGGGCGTGCACAACCGCCAGGGCGGTATCACGGGCCTGCTCGAGTTCTTCTTCATCGATCCGCAAGCCGCCGTGGTGGGTGCCGCGCTGCTGCTCTACAACCCGCCGCTGCTGGACATCCTGCCGCTGTACATCGCCTTGATGCTGCTGAGCCCCTGGCTGCTGCGCCGCGGTCTGCGCTCGGGCTGGCAAGGCGTGCTCGCCATCAGTGCCCTGCTCTGGCTGGCCGAGCAATGGGGCCTGGGTCTGGCTTTGTACGAATTCGCGGTGAACCTCACTGGCCTGCCCGTTCCTTACAAGGACATGGGTGCATTCCACTGGCTGGCCTGGCAGGCGCTGTGGGTGGTGGGCCTGTGGCTGGGCACACGCGAAAAGCCGCTGCCGCGTTTTCCAATTTGGGTGGTGGTCCCGGCGGCCGTGTACGCCGGGGGCATGCTGCTGTGGCGCCAGACGGTGGGGCAGGACCCGATGCCCGGCGTGCCGGCGATTGCCATGCTGCTCGACAAATGGACGCTCGGCCCGCTGCGTGTGCTCAATTTCGCCAGTGTCTTTGTGCTGCTGGTGAGCTTCGGTCCCTGGCTCAAGCAGGTGCTGCCGCGCCCGCTGCCGCTGGAGCTGCTGGGCCGGCATTCGCTGTCGGTGTTCTGTGCCCACATCGTGATCGCCTTGTTCACGCTCGCCTTCTTCGGCTCCACCCAGGTGGTGCGCCCCTGGAGCACCGACGTGGCCCTGCTGGCCGGTGCGTTTGCGGGTCTGTTTGCCGTGGCCATGGCGCTGGAAGCACAGTCACGCAGCGGCTGGCGCCCGGTGCTCCGCTGGCGTTCAGGGCCGCAGGTGCGCTGAGACGATCTGACGCCACAGGCCGTAGCCCTCGGCGCTCAGGTGCAGCTGGTCGCGCACGAACAGTTCGGGCCGGGGGCGGCCATCGTTGTCCAGCATGGCGGTGTGCACGTCGATGTAGTCCAGGTTGTCGTGCTGCAGCACATGGGTCTGGATCAGCAGGTTGGCTTCGCGCATGGCCGCCATGAACGCCAGGCGTGACGGGCTGGGCTTGATGGCCATGTAGGCCACACGCGTGGCCGGCAGCGCGCCCTGCACCTGCTGCACGAAGCGTTTGAAATGTGTCAGCAGCTCCGGCGGGCTCACACCCTCATGGATGTCGTTCTCCCCCGCATACAGCACCACCAGGCGCGGCTGGTAGGGCAGCACCAGCCGGTGCACCAGGTCGGCGCTCTCCGACAGGCGCGAGCCCCCGAAACCGCGCTTGATCACCACCGGCTGGTCGGCAAACGCGGTTTCCAGCCCGGTCCAGAAACGGATCGACGAACTGCCCACGAACAACACGCCGCCCGGCGGCGGCATCTGCTGGCGGTCGGCTGCGGTGAAGGCGTCGAGCTCTTTTTTCCAGCGCTGCTCGGCCGGCAGGGTTTGGGCCAGAAGCGATGCCGGCAACAGCGCCGCCGCCAGCAGCAACCAGCGGCGTTTCATGCGCCCTGCCCGGTCAGGCCGAGGCGGCGCATCCACCCGGCCAGGGCGCGCTCGTTTTCATTGCCGGCTTCGTAGGCCGCGACCATCGCGGCGTGGGACTCGGGCCGGTGCTGGTTGAGCTTGACCTTGCACTGCAGCTCGGTCACGCGCAGTTCGAACGCGTGGATGCCGCCCATCATCTTGTGCTGGTAGTCCTCGGGCAGCGCGCGCCACTGCGGGTCGTAGGCCGGATCGTGGTCGTGGATCAGGTGCTTGAGCAGGCGGTCTTTGTCGTCAAACGCTTCGATGAAGCTCACCTCCACCCGGGCGTGCACCGCCAGATAACTCCACGTGGGCACGCGGGTGAGATCGGGGTAGACACGCGGCGTCATGTAGGCCTGCGGGCCTTGAAAGACCACGAGCGCGGCGCTGCGCTGGCGCAAAAAGCCCGCGTGCGGATTGGGCCGCGCCACATGGCCCAGTAGCGTCAGGCCCCCTTCTTCCTCCACCAAGTGAAGCGGCAGCGGCGTGACGAACGGAAAACCCTCGTCGTCGGTGGAAACCAGGCTGGCGAAGGGGTGCGCGCGCATGAGTTCGCGGGCGATGACGGGGTCTTTGGCGGCGAACTGCGGCGGCAGGTACATGGCGGCCTCTTTGGGGCGGTGGGTCGGCAAGGTTCAGGCGGAGCCGCAGTGTATTCCCGCACCGCAAAGCCCGGCAGCGGTGGGATGATGTGCGCATGTCCTTCGTCAATCACCCCGCGTTCCAGAGCCTGGTGCTGCCCTTTGTGCTGGCGCTGGCCATCAGCGCGCTGCTGCGGCCCCTCGGTCTTCGCTGGGCGGCGCTGGGTGCGGCACTCGGTCTGGTGCTGGCCTTGCTCTTTTGGCCCGGGTTCGACTGGCCGGCCACGTCGCGCGCGCAAATGCTGCCCTGGGTGGCGCTCGCGAGCACCGCGCTGGCGGCCCTGGCCATTGCGCTCAAGGCACCGGGCACACGAGCCATGGGACGGCGCAACGGCCTGATCGCTGCGGTGTTGCTCACGCTCGCCGCGCTTGCACTGGCGGCTTGGGGTGCCCTGGGTGGCTCGCTGCTGCTGGCTCAACTCGCCCTGATGCTGGCCACGGTGGGCGGCGTGGCGGTGCTGTGGGGCTGGCGCGCGGCGGCGGTTTTGCCAGTGTCACTGCTGCCCTTGCTGCTCACCGGCATCGGCATCGCGCTGTGCCTGGCCTGGCTGCCCGCAGGTGGCGCCGCCGCGTCGGACGGCGCGGGCGCAGACGACCCGTACTACGCGCCCAGCTGGAAATAGGCCGATGCAAGCTTGGCCGTCAAGTCGAGGGCTATTCCGGATTTGGACGCCACGGCGGGATCCCGATGCGATGATGACCCGATGCCCACCACCGTGCAGCACCCACCCCCAACCACGTCGGCCCCTTCTGCCAGCGATCCGGTCGCGGACGTCCCGCTCGACTGGCCCGGGTTGTGGCTGCAAATGTTGCGCGCACACGATGGCGAGCCCTCGGCGCAGCTCAGCCACAGTCCCGAGCGCGGCTGGGTCATCGACGCTGCGATCGGCGCGCGAGCTCAGGCCCTGTTCGATCTGTACAAGCCCATGCTCGACGCGCGAGCCCGCCAGCGCGGACCACGCGGCAAGCACCCCTGGGTGGTGGCCCAGCTCGGCCAGAGCCTGGACGGTTTTGTTGCCACCCTCACCGGCGACTCCTACTACGTCAACGGCGCCCACTGCCTCTTGCACCTGCACCGCCTGCGCGCGCTGTGCGACGCGGTGCTGGTAGGCGCCGGCACGGTGGCCACCGACAACCCGCAGCTCACCACCCGGCGCGTGCCCGGGCCGCAGCCGGTGCGTGTGGTGGTGGACCCCGCAGCGCGGCTGGACGGCCTATCGCGTGTGTTTCGCGACGGCCAGGCGCCCACGCTGTGGGTGTGCGACAGCCGCCACGCGGCGCAGGCCCGTTCGCGCCTGGGGCACTCACCTGCGCGCGCCGAGGTGCTGGCGGTGGACGACCTGCTGGCCACGGACCCCACCGCGTGTTACCACCCGCAGCGGGCGGTGGCTGCGCTGGCCGCGCGCGGTTTGCACCTGCTGTTCGTGGAGGGCGGTGGCATCACCGTCTCGCGTTTTTTCACCGCGGGTGCGCTGGACCGACTGCACCTTGTGGTCGCGCCGGTGCTCATCGGCAACGGGCGCCGGGGCCTGCAGGCTCCCGCCCACGCGGTGATGGCCGATTGCCCGCGCCCCAAGGTGCGCACGCTGGCACTCGGGCCCGACATGCTCTGGGATCTGGAGCTGCGCTCGTCCTAGGCGGGCAACGCCAGCAGGTCGAGGTGGCCGACACGCAGTTGGCTGTGCGGCGCGATGTTGAGGCGCCGCAGGCGCCAGGCTTCAATGGACGTTGCTGCTACCGGGGACTGCTCACTGGCCGCCGTTGCCATGCCGTCGATCAATGCAGACTGCATGGACAGCGCCTGCGGGCTGGCGCGGCCATCCACCCACCAGTCGCTGGCGGCCATCAACACGCGGCAGCCCGCCGACTCAAGGGCCTGCTGAAGAGCGGCCACGGCGCCCGCGCCCAGCGCAGGGCCGAGTCCCTTGTCTTGTTGCTGGTGCTCGGCAAACAGCTCGCCCACGGTGGCGTCCACCGGGTCGTCGGGTGTCCAGACGTGGCGGCCATCCACGTTCAGGCTCATCAGCAGGGCCACGCGCGCCGCCGCGCTGGCCGCCACCAGCCGGTGCAACCAGGCGGTGCCCACCAGATCGAGCAAGGCCGACGCAGTGACGAGATCGGCCGCGTGCCACGGCAAGCTTTCAAGCCCCGCCATCAGGTCCATCTGCTGGCGCACGATGCGCGCGTCGAACCCCGGACCGGCAAAGGTCAGCGGTTGATGCAGTCCCGTGTCGGCGCCTGCGGCGCCCAGGCGTTCGGGCCAGCAGCGCAGCAAGTCCGCATCGTGGTCCACCACCAGCCACTGCTGTGCCCCACCCAGCCGGGGCGCGAGCCAGCGCAGGTTGGCGCCGGTGCCGCAGGCCAGGTCGATCACGCGCAGGGGTCGGGCTGTGTTCGCTTGGCGCGAGGCCAGTCGTTTCACCAACCCCAGATCACCCGCAGCGGCATCGCGCGCCACCGCATCAAACGGTTCACGCAGTTGCAGCCAGTCGGCGCTGAAGGTGGCTGTGCTCATTCAACGCCTTCCAGCACGGCTGCGAATCGGGCGGCCTGCGCAGGCCAGGTCGGCAAACGCACGGCGGCGCTGCGTGCCCCCGCCGCCAGACGCGCTCGAAGCGCGGCATCGGAAAGCACCCGCGCCAGCGCCGCCTGCAGCGGCGCCACTTCGCCCGCAGGCACCTGCAGGCCGGCCTCGGCCGGCAGGGTTTGCGCGAGGGCTCCGCCGTCGCTCGCCACCACCGGCAGCCCATGCGCCAATGCCTCGGTGATCACCATGCCGAACCCCTCGTACAACGAGGCCAGCACGAACACGTCGGCCGCCGCATAGTGCTGGCCCAGGGCTTGCGCGTCCATCTCGCCGTGCCAGACCACGCGCTCGCCCAGCGGTCTGGCCAGGGCGAGCAGCTGGGCGGCGGTGTCGGGGTCGCGCGTGGTGCTGCCGACGTTGTGCAGCGTCCAGTCCAGGTGGGTCAATCCGGCCAGGGCCTGCAGCAGCAGCGCGTGGCCTTTGCGGGCGGTGAGCGTGGCCACGCAGAGCAGGCGCAGCGGGCCAGCCCGGCGAGGCAGGGACAAGATGGGCACGGGATCGGTGCCAGGTTCGACCACGGCAATGTTCGCGGGCGGCACGCCCATGGCCGCCACATCCAGCGCAGTGCTCGGGCTGGTCACCACCACCTGCCGTGCATGGCGCAGCGCCTGCGTTTCACCAGCCAGCAACTGTTGACGCACGGCGTCGGGCAAACCCGTTTCCAGGTGCAGCGGGTGGTGCACCAGCGCCACCCAGCGCAGGCGCTTGTTGTGTCGTGCAACCACCTCGGCCATGGCGCCGAACGCCAGGCCATCGGCCACCACCAAGGTGCCATCGGGCAGCGAGGCGACCGTCTTCTCGGCGTTTGCAAGATCCGCAGTGCCGGGGTGTGGCCATGTGCCATCGACAGACCGCATGTCCACCGCCCAGCCACCATCTCGAAGCGCCAGCACCAGCCGGCGGTCGTAGGTGTAGCCGCCGGTGGGCGTGGTCCAGTCGCCCGGGATGAAAAAGCAGCAGGCGCGCGGGCCGGGCATGGCGCTCACGCGGGCGCGCGCACCGGCACGGCACCTTCGTACGAGGCCCAGGCCACGTGGGATTCATTCAGCGTCACGCGCATGTGCTGCACGCCGGCCGATTGCGCCGACGGCAAGGCGTTGGCGCCCAGCGCGCCGGCGGCCATGCGAGCGGCCACGCGGTCGAAGATCAGGCGGGCCAGAAATTCGGTGGTGGTGTTGCGGCCTTTGAACTGCGGCTCCTCGTCGAGGTTGCGGAAGTTGAGCGCGGCGAGTTCTTCGCGCAGCACCTGCGTGGCCAGGCCGATGTCGACCACGATGCCGTCGGCGTCCAGCGCCTCGCGGCGCAACTCCAGGTCCACCACGTAGGTGGCACCGTGCATGCGCTGCGCGGGGCCGAACACGGCACCCTGGAAGCTGTGAGCGATCATGAAATGGTCTCTGACGTTGACGGCGTACATGGGTGGGTTCTCTTTTTTCAGATGGGGTAATCGATGCGGTGGCACAGCGTGTCGGCTGCGCCGGTTGAGAGGCGCTCCAGTACGTTGGGCAATTCGTGAAACGGTGCGCTGTGGGTGATCAGGCGGTCCAGCACCGGGTCGGTGAGCAGGGAGAGCGCGAGCTCCAGCCGGCGACGGTGGCTCCAGCGCCCGCGCTGCGGTGTTGCCACATGGCCGACCTGCGAACTCTTGAGCGTGAGGCGTTGCGAGTGGAAGGCCTCACCCAGCGGCACGCTCACCGAGCGGTTGCCGTACCAGCTGAGTTCCAGCACGGTGGCCTCAAACGCCGCGAGCCGCAGCGCGGTGGCCAGGCCCGCTGCCTGGGCGCTGGTGTGCACCACCAGGGCGGCGTCAAGCCGTGCATCGGCTGGCAGGGCAAAGCTGGCACCGAGTGCGTTGGCGATTTCTTTGCGGCCTGCCTGGGTGTCGATCACCTGCACCTCGCAACCCGGCAGCCGCGCCGCCAGCCAGGCCACCAGCAGGCCCAGCGTGCCGCCGCCCACCACCGCGATGCGGTCGCCCAGGCGCGGCGATGCGTCCCACAGCGCGTTGATCGCGGTCTCCAGGTTGGCGGCCAGCACGGCGCGCGCGGGTGGCACCCCGCTGGGCAGCGGCAGCACGGCGTCGGCCGGCACGTGGAACACCGTCTGGTGCGGGTACAGGCAGAACACGGTGCGGCCCAGCAACTCGGCGGGACCGGCCTCGACCACGCCCACGTTCACGTAGCCGTATTTCACCGGGCCGGGAAACTCACCGGTCTGGAACGGCGCGCGCATGCGCAACGCCTCACTGGCCGGCACCTCGCCGCGAAACACCAGGCCCTCGGTGCCCCGACTCACGCCGGTGTGCAGGGTGCGCACGCGAACCTCGCCATCGGCCAGCGCGGGCAGCGCTTCGCTGCGGATCTCGGCCCGGCCGGGCGCCACGGTCCAGCAGGCCTGGGCGGAGGTGGTCGGTGGGGTGGAGGGAGATGCCATGAACGAAAAGGGGTATGTCGTGTCTGAGGGAAGGTGCGTGCCATGATCACCGCGACCCGCTCGGCCATCTTATGTTGCAGACGATGAAAACCGCAGACAGCCCAGCCTTTACGCCCCAGCCCCGCCAGGACATCGCAGACCGCCAGGGTCTGGCACGCGACGCCACGCGCGACCTGGCAGCGATGGCCGCGCTGGTGCTGCTCGCTGCCCTGACGCTGGCAGGCGCTGCGGGCCTGGGCCTCGACTACCCCGCCAAGGCCTTGCTCGTGTTCGTCGCTGGCGCCTGGCTGGTGTGGCGCGCGCTGGGCGCCCACCCCCACCCCCGCTTTGGTCCCGCCAACCGGGTGACGCTGACCCGGCTGGGCGCCATGGCCCTGATGGCCGCGCTGATCGGTGAAGCCCTGCCCCGCGCGCCGCTGGACGCGATACCCGCCGCCGCGTGGTGGCTGGTGATCGCAGCCACGTTCACGGCGCTGCTCGACGCGGTGGACGGCGCACTGGCGCGGCGCAGCGGCCTGGCCAGTGCCTTTGGTGCGCGCTTCGACATGGAGACCGATGCCGCCTTCACCCTCGTGCTGTGTGCGCTGGTGTTGCAGGCGGGCCAGGCCGGCCCGTGGATTCTGGCCAGCGGACTCATGCGTTATGCCTTCGTGGCGGCGGCATGGGCGTGGCCCTGGCTGAACGCGCCCTTGCCGCCGAGCAAACGCCGCCAGACCGTGTGTGTGGTGCAGATCACCACGCTGATCGTCTGCCTCGGGCCCATCGTGCCGCCGCTGCTGGCCAGCGCCTTGGCGGCCATCAGCCTGGCTTTGTTGACCCTGTCATTCGCCACCGATGTGCGAACCCTGGCGCGGCAGCGCCCCACCCCACTGGAGACCTGAACCATGCGTGCCAACCCCTTGAAAACCGCCATCGTCTGGGCGGCCCTCGCGGCCAGCTCCCCACTGTGGATGAGCACGGCCCACGCCCAGGCCGCGCGCTACGAACTCGACCCCGACCACATCACCGTGGCTTTCCTGGTCGACCACATCGGCTACGCCAAGGTGCTGGGGATGTTCCGCTCGGCGCGCGGCAGCTACCGGTTTGACGAAGCCACGGCCACGCTCTCCGAGGTGCGCATCGAGGTGGAAACGGGCAGCGTGTTCACCAACCAGCGCAAGCGCGATGACCACTTGAAAGGCCCGGACTTTCTGAACAGCGGCGAGTTTCCCAAGATGGTGTTCACCGCCACCAGCGCCAAACGCACGGGCGACAAAACCTTCGACATCGCGGGTCAACTTGAATTGCTGGGCAAGTCGCAGCCACTCACGCTGCAAGCCACCTGGAACAAGAGCGCCGAGTCGCCGCTGGGCGGCCCGCTGAGCAAGCCCTATGTGATGGGCGTGTCCGCGCGTGGCAGTTTCAAGCGCAGCGCCTACGGCATGACCTACGCGGTGGCCAACGGCTGGGTCGGCGACGAGGTGCCGCTCATCATTGAATTCGAGGCCGTGCGCAAGTGAGGCCGGCGGCGCCATCGGCGCTGGGCTGGCTGCTGCGGTTTGTGCTGGCCTTCGGGCTGCTCAACACGCTGCTGACGTTTGAAAACCGCTGGCCCGGTTTTGGCGTGGCCTACATGCCGCGCCTCTCCTTCGAGCTGTGTCTGGCCGTTGTGCTGCTCATGGGATGGGTGGCGTGGCGAGGCGGTTTGTCGTCTCGCGCGGCCTGGGTCTGGACCGTGGGTTTTCTGGCTCTGGTGGTGGTGCGGTATGCCAACGTCACCGCGCCCGCCGTGATGGGGCGCCCGGTCAATGTGGTCTGGGACGGGCGGCACGCGGGTGAATTGCTGAAGGTGGCGGTGCAGGCCGTGCCGGGCTGGCAAGTGGCTGCGGCGTTGTTCGCGCTGCTGGCGGGTGGGCTGCTGCTCATGCTGTTGGTGCGCTGGTCCATCGCTTCGCTTGCGCGCTGCCTGGCCTGGCCAGCACCGCGACCCTGGTTGCTGGCAGGTGCAGGCGCCTTCACGCTGAGCTTCGCCGCCTACGTGCCGGACCAGCGCGACACACGCTGGTTTTTCTCGCTGCCCATCACGCCCACGCTGCTACAGCAGGGCCGGTTGCTGGCGCGTGTGTGGCTGCCCGGTGAAGCCGCTCAGGTGCTGGGTCCCAGCCCGGCGTTCGGCAGTGATCTCTCCGGCCTCGTGAGCCAGCGGGGCCCGGCCGACGTGTTGCTGGTGTTCGCCGAGTCCTACGGCGCCGTCACCTTCGACGACGCAGCGCAGGCCGCCGCACTGGCAGCACCGCGTGCTGACCTGGCGCAGGCCATTGAAGCCGGCGGCCGTTTCGTGGTCTCGGCCCGCGTGACCGCGCCCACCTTTGGCGGCTCTTCATGGCTCTCACACGCTGCGCTGCTGGCCGGCGTGGACACCCGCGACCCGGCCGACCACGACCTGCTGCTGGCCAGCGAGCGGCCCACGCTGGTGCGCCATTTCGCGCGCCACGGCTACCGCACGGTGGGCTGGATGCCCGGCCTCAAACGTCCCTGGCCCGAAGGCGCGTTCTACGGCTTCGACCGCCTGGCCGACGACGCCGGCATCGGCTACCTCGGCCCGGATTTCGGTTACTGGCGCATCCCCGACCAGGCCGCCATGGCGCTGCTGCAGGCGCAGGAATTCGGGCACAACGGAGAACGTCCACCGCGCTTTGCCGTGTTCGCCACCACCAGCACGCACGCGCCGTTTCACCCGCTGGCGCCGTTCGTGAACGACTGGGCTTCGTTCACCCGCCAGGACGCCTATGCCGGGCTGGCGGCAGCACCTGCTGGCGGCTCGCTGGTGCAAGCCATTCCGAGGTACCTGGAGAGCATGCGCTACCAACACGCGTGGATGGCCGACCACCTGCGGCGCCACGCGCCTCGGCCCCTGGTCATGATCGTGGTGGGTGACCACCAGCCACCCGCCCTGGTGAGTGGCCGCAGGGCCAATTGGGACGTGCCGGTGCATGTGGTCAGCGACGACCCCGCGCTGCTGCAACGTTTGCTGGGCAGCGGCTTCGTGCCGGGCCTCACGCCGCCGTCAAACACGCTGGGCAGCATGTCGGCGCTGACCTCGGTGCTGCTGAACGCGTTCGACGCGCCGGGGGCACACGAGACGCTCGGCATCGAGCATGTGGCAAGCCCGCCGGACCCGGTCACTTCACCCGATCGATCGCCGCCAGGCTCCTGATCTCACCGCGCCAGCCAGGCATGCACATCACCCGACGGACCATCGGGCGGCATGGCCAGCAGCCAGGCGCGCATGGCCTCGGCCGACCCACCCTCTGGTTGCAACAAGCTCAGCCGTTCACCCAGCGACACGGCATACCGGTAGCGCCCGGCGCCGGCCAGCGTTTCCAGCCGGTCGATGCAACCCAGCGCCACGTCGCGCACCGCAGGCAAGAACTCGAACGACAAGGCGGCCACCGGCTGGCTCAGGCCCATGAGCACCTCCAGCTCGAAGCCCTCCACGTCGATCTTCACGAAGTCGGGCAGGCCGTGCGCAGCGATCAAGGCATCCAGCGTATTCACGTCCACCAGCGGCCCCGCCTGCCACTGCACGCCGCGAAACGACGGCGCCGCGCCCGCACGCTGCACAAAGTCGGTGGACAAGGTGGCCACCGTGGGCGTGCGCGGACTGGCCATCAAACGCGCCTGGCCAGGAGTTCGGCCCAAGGCTTGAGGCAGCAAGGTCACCTGAGAATCAGCGCCGAAGCGCCGCTGCAGCAAGCGCAAAAAATCGGCCTGCGGCTCCAGCGCCACCACCCGCGCGCCCAGCTGACGGAACGCCGCCACCCGGTTGCCGGCATGCGCACCCACGTCAAACGCCAGCCCGCCAGCCGGCACAAAGCGGCGGTAGAAGCGCCGCAGCTGAGCGCCGCGCCAGGGAATGCCGCGGTAGACCAGCAGCGAGCGCAGCAGGCCGAGCTGGCGGTCCCATCGGTTCAATGCGCGGTCTGTCACGAGCGCCTGACGGGCATCGGGATCAGGATCATTTCGACGGACCGGTTGTCCGGGTTGTCGCTGTCTTGCAGGGTGAGCACCGGCAGATCCCGCTCGGCCAGTGGCGTGGCAAAGATCCGGGATGCACTGATGCCACCCTCTGATTGCAGCAGCTCGACAACACGCGCAGCGCGGCGAGCGGCCAGCGACCGGTTGTACTGCTGTGCGCCCACCGTGTCGGTGTTGGCAAAGATCAGGATGCCCACCTCGGGATGGGTGCGCAGGTGCCTGCGTGCCTGGGCGATGCCCGCGACGCCATCCGGCGACGGGTCGTGGCTGTCGGTGGCAAACAGCACGGCGGGCAGCACGGGCATCGATCCCGCAGGCAGCGGCGTTGCGACCGGGCTTGGCGGGGTGATCACAAAAATTTGCGGCGTCAACGGCGCATCCTTCTTCGGAGCATTTGACGCGAGGGCGAACACCGCGATGGACAAAATCGCCAGCAAGCCCAGCCAGAAAACGCCGTCGATACCTCGAGACACGCGCACATGCAGGCGCGTGAATCCGCTCCAGTGGTTGATCAGGGCCAGGGCATCCGCCAACCGATCATGGGGCGCCTTGCTGTCCGGTTGCGTCTTGTTCTGCTGGTAATGCGCCCAAGCGGCACTTTTCGCCGCAATCAGGTCAATCACCGATTCGATGGGCACGCTGCCAGGCACGTTGGGATTCGCCTTCGGCAGCAGTTCCTTCTTGTGCTTCTCGAATTGCTTCTGCACCTCAAGTTTTTCGGGGTCGCTGGTTTTTTCGGTCAAGAGGTCGGTGTAGGCCAGATCGGGCCTCAACACGAACAACAGACTGCGCACGCACCAACCCAGCAGCACCAGCGAGACCACCAATGCCAGCGATGCAACGACCCAGCGCTGCGTGAAAGGCTCGATCGAACCATAGCCAGAGAACGGCGTGCCAGCCAGCAGCACTCCGGCGATGCCACCGAACACGGCGATCAGTGTCTTGACGTTGTCGCGCAAGCCCGCCTTGGCGCTCACGTAGGGATCGGTGACGGCCATGGCTGCTCAGCCGTTGTTGCCGCTTTTGTCGTTGTGCCAGAGCCGGAGCGCGTCGATACCCAGATCACCCTCCCTCAGCAGCTTCTGCAGGTTGGACAGGGCGTTCGATGAATTCGACGACAGGCGCCCGACATCCACATCGAGCACCGTGATCGTTCCCACCCTTCCCAAGCGCACCGCCGCCCTGCGCTGTCGGATATCCCGACGCAGACCGGAGCTGTCGAGGTGTTCGAAATCTGACAGGTGCCAATGCTCCAGACCAACGCCACCACGGATGAAGAGGTCCTGCGTGTCGTGTGGTTTGTGGCCCGTGGCGATGACGTACATGACACCCGGCCCCGTGGGTGGCTCAGGCTCGGGGATGGGCTCCGTCGACACCACCGGCTCCGTGATCCGGTCGGGCTGGCTGCCCCCGCCACCACCGTCTGGAAGTCGAACCTCGATCCAGTCGTCACCGCATTCGATCTGGATGGTTCCGTGCTGCGTGAAGGTGTATTGAATCGACATGCCGCCTCCCCTGAGCGCCGGGCATCACCGCCATCCATGACACAGGAGACCGGTGGCACAGCGCGAAGCAGAATATCACCAACCTTCCCGGCTGCACAGACGCCAAGTCGCTCTCGCCATGCAGCCCTCCGCGGGCGGCGTTCACTCCCACTCGATCGTGGCCGGCGGCTTGGAGCTCACGTCGTAGGTCACACGGTTGATGCCGCGCACCTCGTTGATGATGCGGCTGGACACCTTTTTGAGCAGCGCATAGGGCAGCTCGGCCCAGTCGGCGGTCATGAAGTCGCTGGTCTGCACCGCGCGCAGCGCCACCACATAGTCGTAGGTGCGGCCGTCGCCCATCACGCCCACGCTTTTCACCGGCAGGAACACCGTGAATGCCTGGCTGGTCAGGTCGTACCAGCTCTTGCCGCTGGGGTGGTCGATGGTGGAGCGCAGTTCTTCGATGAAGATCGCGTCGGCCCGGCGCAGCAGGTCGGCGTATTCCTTCTTCACCTCGCCCAGGATGCGCACGCCCAGGCCCGGTCCGGGGAAGGGGTGGCGGTACACCATGTCGTGCGGCAGGCCGAGCGCCACGCCGAGTTCGCGCACCTCGTCCTTGAACAGATCGCGCAGCGGCTCCAGCAGTTTCAGGCCCAGTTGCTCCGGCAGGCCACCCACGTTGTGGTGGCTCTTGATGGTCACGGCCTTCTTGCTCTTGGCGCCGCCGGATTCGATCACGTCCGGGTAAATAGTGCCTTGTGCCAACCACTTGGCACCTTTTGTTGATGCACCACTTGAGATGAGTTTGGCGGCTTCAGCCTTGAAGACCTCGACAAATTCACGGCCGATGATCTTGCGTTTGGCCTCCGGCTCGCTCACGCCGGCCAGGTGGCCGAGGAACTGGTCGGCCGCGTCCACCCGGATCACCTTGGCGTGCAGCTTGCCGACGAACATGTCCATGACCATGTCGCCTTCGTTCAGGCGCAGAAGGCCGTGGTCGACGAACACGCAGGTGAGCTGGTCGCCGATGGCGCGGTGGATGAGTGCGGCGGCCACCGACGAATCAACGCCGCCCGACAGGCCCAGGATGACCTCTTCATCGCCCACCTGCTCGCGGATCTTCTGCACCGCCTCTTCGATGTGGTCGCGCATCACCCAGTCGGCCCGGGTGGCGCAGATGTCGAGCACAAAACGCTCCAGCAACGCCCTGCCCTGCACCGTGTGCGTGACCTCGGGGTGGAATTGCACGGCGTAGAAGTGGCGCGCTTCGTCGGCCATGCCGGCGATGGGGCAGCTGTCGGTGCTGGCCATGAGCTTGAAGCCGGGCGGCAGCTCGGTGACCTTGTCGCCGTGGCTCATCCACACCTTCAACATGCCGTGGCCTTCGGGCGTGTGGAAGTCTTCGATGCCCTTGAGCAAGGCCGTGTGGCCGCGGGCGCGCACCTCGGCGTAACCGAATTCGCGCGAGTTGGAGCCTTCGACCTTGCCGCCCAGCTGCTGCGCCATGGTCTGCATGCCGTAGCAGATGCCCAGCACCGGGATGCCCAGCTCATAGACCACGTCCGGCGCCTTGTCGTCGACCTCGTACACGCTGGCGTGGCTGCCCGAGAGGATCACACCCTTGAGCTGGCCATCGGCGGCAAACTCGCGCACCCAGTCGCTGCTCACGTCGCAGGGATGCACTTCGCAGTACACGTGCGCCTCGCGCACACGGCGGGCAATCAGCTGGGTGACCTGGGAACCGAAATCGAGGATGAGGATTTTCTGGTGCTGCATGGCGGTGTCGGGTTGGGCGGTTCAGAAAGCAAAAAGGCCGTCCATCAGGACGGCCGCTGGCGCTGGGTGGTTCACTCCGCGCGGTAGTTCGGGGCTTCTTTGGTGATCTGCACGTCGTGCACGTGGCTCTCGCGGATGCCGGCCGAGGTGATCTCGACGAACTCCGCCTTGTGGCGCATGTGCTCGATGCTCGGGCAGCCGCAGTAGCCCATGGCCGCGCGCAGGCCGCCGGCCATCTGGAAGATGATGGAGACGACCGAGCCTTTGTACGGCACGCGGCCTTCAATGCCTTCGGGCACCAGTTTGTCGGCGTTGGGGTTGCCGGTGCTGCTTTCCTGGAAGTAGCGGTCGGCGCTGCCTTGCTGCATGGCGCCGATGGAGCCCATGCCGCGGTAGCCCTTGTAGCTGCGACCCTGGAACAGCACGATCTCGCCCGGCGACTCTTCGGTGCCGGCAAACATGCCGCCCATCATCACCGTGTTGGCGCCGGCCGCGATGGCCTTGGCGATGTCGCCGCTGTAGCGGATGCCGCCGTCGGCAATCATGGGCACGCCCGTGCCTTGCAGCGCAGTGGCCACGCTGTCGATGGCCATGATCTGGGGCACACCCACGCCGGCCACGATGCGCGTGGTGCAGATGGAGCCGGGACCGATGCCGACCTTGACCGCATCGGCACCGGCTTCGACCAATGCCATGGCAGCGCCACCGGTGGCGATGTTGCCGCCGATCACATCGATTTGCGGGTAGTTTTGTTTGACCCAGCGCACGCGGTCGATCACGCCCTTGCTGTGGCCGTGCGCGGTATCGACCACGATGGCGTCAACACCGGCCTTGACCAGCGCTTCCACGCGCTCTTCGGTGCCTTCGCCCACGCCCACGGCGGCGCCCACGCGCAGGCGGCCCGACGGGTCGCGCGCGGCGTTGGGGAAATTGAGCTGTTTGGTGATGTCTTTCACCGTGATCAGACCCTTGAGCTCAAAGCCGTCGTTGACCAGCAGCAGGCGCTCCAGCTTGTGCTTGTTGAGCAGGGTTTTGGCCTCGGCCGGCGTGGTGCCGTCGGGCATGGTGATCAGGCGCTCGCGCGGCGTCATGATCTCGCTGACCGGCAGGTCGTAGCGGGTCTCGAAACGCAAGTCTCGACCGGTGACGATGCCGACCACGCGGCCCGCCTCGACCACCGGGAAGCCGGAGATACCGAGGTCGTCGGACAGCTTCATGACCTGGCGGATCGTGGTCTGCGGTGAGATCACCACAGGGTCGCGCAGCACGCCCGACTCGTAGCGCTTGACCTTGGCCACCTGGGCCGCCTGCTCTGCCGGCGTAAGGTTCTTGTGGATGATGCCAATGCCGCCCTCCTGGGCCACAGCGATCGCCAGGCGGGCTTCGGTGACCGTGTCCATGGCCGCAGAGACCAAAGGAAGATTCAGCTGGATGTTGCGGGAAAACTGGGTGGCGAGAGAGGTGTCCTTGGGCAGGACCTGGGAGTACGCTGGCACCAGCAACACGTCGTCGAAGGTGAGCGCTTTGCCGAGTAGGCGCATGGGAAAGCTCCAAAAGCGTCGATTGTAGCCGGCCGACTTCAGGACAAACCCTCGGGGCAGCGCGTTCTCCTGCGACCGCTCAGGGGCAAAAAACCACCGCTGCGGCGGCTCGCGCCTGATGGTGTTGCAAGCGGCCATGAAGCGCGCAGGACTCAAGGCTAAACTCGCGAAATGCTTCAAGCTCCATCTCCAAGCCCGTCCTGGCGCAACCCCCTGTTGGCGGGCTTGCTTCTCGCACTCAGCTCTGCGGCCTTGGCGCAGTGGCAATGGGTCGATGGCACCGGCCGCAAGGTGTTCAGTGACACACCGCCGCCGTCGAGCATTCCCGAGAAAAACATCCTCAAGAAGCCGGGCGCAGGCGCCTCCCCCGCAGTGGTGGTGGTCGATCCCGCAGCCGCTGCGCCAGCGGCCACCGCACCCGCAGCGCCGCAGGTTCCTGCGCGCGACACCGAGCTTGAAGCCCGCAAGAAGCAGGCTGAACAAGTCGAAGAGGCCAAAAAGAAAGCCGAGACGGAGCGCATGGCCAAAGCCCGCGCCGAGAGCTGCGAGCGGGCTCGAAAAGCCAAGATCACCATGGACTCCGGCGTGCGGCTCGCCACCACCAATGCCAAAGGGGAGCGCGAAGTCATGGACGACAAGGCCAGAGCCGCCGAATCGCAGCGCATGGAAGGCATCATCCGCAGCGACTGCGGACCTCTGCCCAAACAGTGATCCGCTCCAGCGGCAAGACCTCAGTAGCCGGCCTTGGAGCCGGCTTTTCTTTTTGCAAACAGGCCGGTGCCGCGGGCGCCCTGCCCCACGAAGCGCTCTCTGCGTGCCACCTTGGGGTCCACGCGCAGCGCCCGGTAGACCTCCAGGCGATCGCCATCGCGCAACACATGCCCGGGCCCCACGCGACGCCCCCAGACGCCCAGCGTGAGCGCCGGCGTGCCGAGATCGGGGTAGGTCTTGAGCCATCCCGCCTGCTCCAGCGCGCTGTGGGCCGTGCATCCCTCGGGCAAGTGCAGGTGGAGTTCCAGCACCTCGCGCGGTGCCGGCGAAAACGTCAAGGTGATCTGCATGCCAGGCTCAGTCCGTGCCGTAGACCTGATCGGCGCGTTTGACGAACGCGTCCACCAGGTTGCCCGCGATCTTGTCGAAGACCGGGCCCACCAGCGCGGCCAGGGCAGCGCTGGAGAAGCCGTAGCTCAGCGTGAACTCCACCTTGCAGGCGCGCAGCGTGCCGTCGCCCAGGGGCGTGAAGGCCCAAACGCCATCGAGCTGCGAGAAAGGTCCATCGACCAGTTCCATGAGCACCTTGCGGTCGGTTTCGTGGGTGTTGCGCGTGGTGAAGCTCTGGCGCAAGCCGCTGATGGCCATGCCCACACGGGCGAGCATGCCGTCGTCGTTGAGTTCCAGCACTTCGCCGTGGTCGCACCAGGGCAGGAATTGGGGGTAGTGCTCGATGTCGGTGACCAGCGCGAACATTTCATGGGCGCTGTGGGATAGCAGAACGGACTTGTGAATCGTTTTCATACAATCGAAGTCATTGTATTGGCCTGAAACGGCCGCACCTCGCGCGTCATGGCCACCAAAAACAGCAAAGCAACGTCCACCAAAGGCCTCGACAGCCGCATCGCCGACAACAAGAAGGCGTTCTTCAACTACGCCATCGAGGAACGCTTCGAGGCCGGCATGGTGCTTGAAGGCTGGGAGGTGAAGGCACTGCGCGAAGGCAAGGTGCAGCTCACCGATGGCTACGTGGTCATCCGCACCGGCGAGCTGTTCCTCATTGGTTGCCAGATCAACGCGCTGCACACCGCCTCCACCCACATCAGCCCGGACGCCGTGCGCACCAAGAAGCTGCTGCTGCACAAGGACGAGATCCGCCGCCTGATTGGCAAGGTCGAGCAGAAGGGCTACACGCTGGTGCCGCTGAACCTGCACTGGAAAAACGGCAAAGTGAAGTGCGATCTGGCGCTGGCCAAGGGCAAGGCCGAACACGACAAGCGCGACACCATCAAGGACCGCGAAGGCAAGCGCGAAGTCGACCGCGCCATGAAGTCGCGCAACCGCTGAGGCTGCGCAGCGCTTTCAGCGCAGATGCTTGAGCGGATGCGCGTCCGCCGCCCACGGGCTCTCGAAAAACGCGGCCACCTGCCCTCTTCCCACCTCTTCAATGCGTTCCGGGCTCCAGCGCGGCTGGTGATCTTTGTCCACCGCCAGTGCGCGGATGCCTTCCACCGTTTCGCTGGCCGCGCCCGGGCGCAGGTGGAAACACTGGTAAACCATGCCGCGCTCCATGCGCAGGTTGTCGGCCAGGCCCAGACCCCGCGCGCGGCGCACCTGCTCCAGCACCACGTGCAGCATCAGCGGTGAGCGGTGGCGCAGCGTGGCGGCGGTGGCCTTGGCCCATTCGCTGTCGTCCGACTCCAGCGTGGAGATGATGGCGTGCACGTCGGGCAAACCGAACACGCGGTCGATGTCCTTGACGGGCCAGCTGCCCGCGGCCACCGTGATGCTCAGGTGGCTGGCGCACCAGCGCTCCACCGCCGCCCCGTTTTCGAACGGGGTCTGTGCGAGTGAATTCCACAGCCCGACCAGGCGACCGGAATCGATGAAACCGTCGGCCAGACCAGCGGCCATGGCGTCGCGCCCGCCGAGCACCTGGCCGGTGAGTGCGAGGTACTCGCCCAGACGGCCCGGGCAGCGGCTCAGGAAGTAGCCGCCACCCACATCGGGAAACAAGCCGATGTGCGTCTCGGGCATGGCGAGCTTGCTGCGTTCGGTGACGATGCGCAGGCTCGCGCCCTTGCTGATGCCCATGCCGCCGCCCATGACGATGCCGTCCATGAAGGCGATGTAGGGCTTGCGGTAGGTGTGGATCAGGTGGTTGAGCGCGTACTCTTCGGTGAAGAAATCTTCCAGCGACGCATCACCGGAGAGCGCGGCCTGGTGGAAGTAACGGATGTCCCCGCCGGCGCAGAAGCTGCCGAAGGGGCCTTCCTTGTTGACACCACGGATCGCAACGGCCAGCACCTCGTCATCGTCACGCCAGCTCTCCAGGGCCTGCGTGATGCTGCGGATCATGTCGAGCGACAAGGCGTTGAGGGCCTTGGGTCGGTTGAGCGTGATGCAGCCGACGCGGCCCAGCACTTCGGCAATGACGTGGGTATCGAGCACGGGGACGTTCATCGTTGTTCTTCCGCAAAGTCGTTCATTGGGGTTGCTGGTCGACGGTCTGGATGCGCGGTGTTCCCGCACGAGAACGCCAGCCCAGCAGCTCGTTGATCACCAGGGCGCCGATCACCAGGCTGCCACCGCGCAGCACCTCGTCGCCTGGCACTTCGTTGGCCCAGATCCAGGCCAGCAGGATGCCGAAGATCACCTCCAGCAAGGCCAGCAGCGAGACTTCGGGCGCCTTGAGCACACGCGCGCACACCACCGACAGCGCGCAAGGAATCGCCAGCTGCACCAGACCGAGCATGGCCAGCCAGGCCACGTCGCTCGCGGTGGCCGCAAAGGGGAGCGCGAGTGGCAGCGTGAGCAGAGAGGAAATCACGGCCCCCAGCAGCACCGAAGGCACAAGATCGATCTTTTCGCCGTGGGTCTGGCTGCGCTGCACCACGGTCCAGTTGATCGCGCCGGCAATCGGCACGCACAAGGCGGTGAGCGAGCCCAGCAACAAGCCGCCGGTGTCCATCTCGGGCCTGGTCAGGGCCTGCACGAACTGGCTGCCGTACATGTAGGCGATGCCGGCGCCGGCCGCAAGAATGGCCAGCCAGGTGCGCGTGGCCAGTTGCTGCCCGATGAAGATGCGCGCCACCAGCGCGGTGAGCAGCGGGCCGATCGACATGATGATCAGCACGTTGGCCACGCTGGTGAAGGTCAGGGCCAGCATGAAGGCGGTGAACATCACCGACCAGCACACGCCCGAGATCCAGAAGGCCGACGATTCGGGAATCAGGCCCCAGTGGCGCTTGAGCCAGCCGCGCAACGGGGGCGCATCGGTCGACTCGGCGAGCCGCCCCTGGCTGCGGTCAACCTGCCGCCAGACGGGCAGGATGAGCATCAGCGACAGCGCGGTGAAAGCGCTGCGCCAAAACGTGACCTCGAACCGCGCCGCCGACTCCAGCTGGCGCGACACCACACCGGCAATCGACCACATGAGCGTGACCGCCAGCATGAGAAAAACCGCCTGGGTGTGCGTCAGGCGGTCGAGAGCACGAAAAGGCATGGCCAGTTCAAATCGGAGCGGCCGCAGCGCCAGGCTGTGGCCCGCCGGGATCAGCTCTTGGAGGCGCGCTTGCGGTCGCTTTCCTTCAAGAAGCGCTTGCGCAGACGCACGCTCTTGGGCGTGATTTCGACCAGCTCGTCGTCCTCGATGAATTCCACGCCGTACTCGAGGTTGAGGTCCACCGGTGGGGTGATCTTGATCGCGTCTTCCTTGCCGCTGACGCGGAAGTTGGTCAGCTGCTTGGTGCGGGTGGCGTTGACGATCAGGTCGTTGTCGCGGTTGTGGATGCCGACAATCATGCCTTCGTACACCGGGTCACCGGCGCGCACGAACATGCGGCCGCGGTCGTCCAGCTTGCCCAGGGCGTAGGTGAAGATCTCACCGTCGTCCATGGAGATCAGCACGCCGTTCTTGCGGCTGGCGATGTCGCCCTTGTGCGGCTCGTAGCCGTCGAAGATGTTGGCGATCAGGCCGGAGCCGCGCGTCAGGTTGAGGAATTCGTTGGTGAAACCGATCAGGCCACGCGCGGGAATGCGGTACTCCAGGCGCACACGGCCACGGCCATCGGGCTCCATGTTGGCCAGTTCACCCTTGCGCTCGCCCAGTGCCTGCATCACGCCGCCCTGGTGCTGCTCTTCAATGTCGGCCGTCACCATCTCGATGGGCTCGTGGCGCACACCGTCGATGTCGCGGAACACCACACGCGGCTTGGACACCGCGAGTTCATAGCCTTCACGGCGCATGTTTTCCAGCAAGATGGTCAGGTGCAGTTCACCGCGGCCCATCACTTCGAAGATGCCGTCTTCGTCGGTCTCTTTCACGCGCAGGGCCACGTTGTGCTGCAGCTCTTTCTGCAGGCGGTCCCAGATCTGGCGGCTGGTCACGTACTTGCCTTCGCGACCGGCCAGCGGGCTGGTGTTCACGCAGAAGTTCATGGTCAGCGTCGGCTCGTCGATCTTGAGCATGGGCAGCGGCGCGGGGTTCAGCGGGTCGGTCACGGTCACGCCGATGCCGATGTCGGGGATGCCGTTGATCAGCACAATGTCGCCCGGGCCGGCTTCGGTCACCTGCACACGGTCCAGGCCCTGGAACTTCAGCACCTGGTTGACGCGGCCCTTGACCACCTTGCCGTCCACGCCTTCCATCACGACCACGTCCATGTTGGGCTTGATCGTGCCCTGGCTGATGCGGCCCACGCCGATGCGGCCGACGAAGGTGGAGAAGTCGAGTGCAGACACCTGCAGCTGCAGCGGAGCAGCCGGGTCGCCCTGCTGGGGCGGCACGTGCTTGAGCACGGTGTTGAATAGGGCCGACATGTCGGGGCCCCACTGCTCGCCCGGCGCGCCTTCGACCAGCGAGGTCCAGCCGTTGATGCCCGAGGCGTAGACCACGGGGAAATCGAGCTGTTCGTCGTTGGCGCCCAACTTGTCGAACAAATCAAACGCGGCGTTGATCACGGCGTCGGGACGCGCGCCCGGCTTGTCGACCTTGTTCACCACCACGATGGGCTTCAGACCCAGGGCCAGCGCTTTTTTGGTCACGAAGCGCGTCTGCGGCATCGGGCCTTCCTGTGCGTCGATCAGCAGCACCACACCGTCCACCATGGACAGGGCGCGCTCGACTTCACCACCGAAGTCCGCGTGGCCGGGGGTGTCGACGATGTTGATGTGCGTGCCTTCCCAGCTCACAGCGCAGTTCTTGGCCAGGATGGTGATGCCGCGCTCGCGCTCGATGGCGTTGTTGTCCATCACCGTGTCCACGATTTTTTCGTGCTCGGCGAAGGTGCCCGACTGGCGAAGCAGTTGGTCGACCATGGTGGTTTTGCCATGGTCAACGTGGGCAATGATGGCGATGTTGCGGATTTGTTTGCTCATGATGCGAGTTCCGGTGAGGTTTCCAGGATTTGCTGTATTTCGATGGGGCTCAGCAGCCGCCCCGGGATCAGTTCACCCGCTTGGGTGTGCGCGCTGCCCAGCAGCACGGCTTCTTGTGAAAACGGTTCATCGCCCGCGGGCACGGGGCCGAACACCGCGACCCGTTCCTGGTCGGCCCAGGCGCCACGGCGGCGCAGGCCGCTGAGGAAACGCCCCGCATCGTCAGCGTCCAGCGTGACGGTCTCGTGTCCGTCCAGCAAGGTCTGCACCGGCAGCAACAGCGCCATGCGCTCGTTCTCGTCCAGCGCTTCCAGCGCCTGCAGCGTGATGCACTGCAAGGCCTTGAACGGGCCGGTTTCGGTGCGGCGCAGCATGCTCAGGTGACCGCCGCAGCCCAGGGCCTCGGCGATGTCTTCACCCAACGTGCGGATGTAGGTGCCCTTGCTGCAGCGAACGCGCAGGCGCAGAAAAGGTGCATCGCCCTGTAGCTGCATGTCCAGCAGGTCCAGGTCGTGGACGGTGACGCGGCGCGCCTCGCGCTCCACCGTCTCGCCTTGACGGGCGTATTCGTAGAGAGGTTTGCCGTCCTTCTTCAAAGCACTGTGCATCGGCGGCACCTGGGCGATCGGGCCCATGAAACCATCGAGCGCTTCGACCACCTGCCCCGGCGTGCAAACCACGTCGCGGGTCTGGATCACCTCGCCTTCGGCGTCGCCGGTGCTGGTTTTCACGCCCAGGCGCACCACGGTCTCGTAGGTTTTGTCGGCATCCAGGTGGATCTGGCTGAATTTGGTGGCCGCACCAAAGCACAGCGGCAACACGCCCGTGGCCAGCGGATCCAGCGTGCCGGTGTGGCCTGCTTTTTCGGCGCGCAACAACCACTTGGCTTTCTGCAAAGCCTGGTTGCTGGAAAGACCCAGCGGTTTGTCGAGCAACAGCACCCCATGCACAGGGCGCCGTTGCACCCTCGTGCGTGGCGCGTTGATGTTGCCCCCACGCTTGCTCGTTGCACGAGCATCGCTGCCCCCCAAGGGGGCGTTCGCTCCTTGGGGCGGCCCTGCGGTGCTCATGTTCACTCTTCCTTTGAACGAGAGGAAACCGCCTTGGAAATCAAGGCGTTCATGTCGGCCGCACGCTCGGTGGTGCGGTCGAACACGAAATGCAGCGTGGGCACGGTGTGGATGTGCAGGCGCTTGAACAAACCGCTGCGCAGGAACCCGGCAGCGGCGTTGAGGCCTTCCAGCGTTTCGGCTGGATCACCCGTGAGCAAACTGAAGAACACCTTGGCGTGCGCGTAGTCGGGCGTGACCTCGACCGCGTTGATCGTGACCATGCCCACCCGCCGGTCTTTCAACTCGCGAGCGATCAGCTCGGCCAGATCACGCTGGATCTGGTCGGCCACGCGGAAACCGCGGTTGGGAACGGATGAAGCTTTGCGTGGCATGGTTTACAGCGTGCGCGCCACTTCCTTGACCTCGAAGAATTCGAGTTGGTCGCCCTCTTTGATGTCGTTGTAGTTCTTCAGCTTGATACCGCACTCGAAGCCTTCCTTGACTTCGCGCACGTCGTCCTTGAGGCGCTTGAGCGTGTCGATCTCGCCGGTGTAGATGACCACGTTGTCGCGCAGCAGGCGGAAATGCGCGCTGCGGGTGACCTGGCCAGCGGTGACCATACAGCCGGCAATGGTGCCGATCTTGGTGGCCACGAACACGGTGCGGATCTCGGCCGAGCCGATGACTTCTTCGCGCTTCTCGGGCGCCAGCATGCCGGACATGGCCGCTTTCAACTCATCGACGGCGTCGTAGATGATGTTGTAGTAACGCAGGTCCACGTCGTTGCCTTCGGCCAGCTTGCGTGCACCCACGTCGGCGCGCACGTTGAAGCCGATGATCACCGCCTTGGAGGCAATGGCCAGGTTCACGTCGGACTCGCTGATGCCACCGACCCCGGCGAACACCAGTTGCACCTTGACCTCTTCGGTCGAGAGCTTGAGCAGCGACTGGGCCAGCGCTTCCTGCGAACCCTGCACGTCGGACTTGACGATGATGGGCAGCAGCTTGACTTCGCCAGCCGACATGTCGGAGAACATGTTCTCCAGCTTGGCGGCTTGCTGGCGCGCCAGCTTGGTGTTGCGGAACTTGCCGGCACGGTAGGTGGCGATCTCGCGCGCACGGCGCTCGTCGGTCATCACCATGAAGTCGTCGCCGGCTTGTGGCACTTCCGACAGACCCTGGATTTCCACGGGAATCGAAGGGCCAGCCGATTTGATCGGTTTGCCGTTTTCGTCCAGCATGGCGCGCACGCGGCCGGAGGTCTGACCCACCAGCACCACGTCGCCGGTCTTGAGCGTGCCGCTCTGCACCAGCACCGTGGCCACGGCACCGCGGCCTTTGTCCAGACGGGCTTCGATCACCAGGCCCTTGGCCATGGACTCCACCGGCGCCTTGAGCTCCAGCACTTCGGCCTGCAGCAACACCTGTTCAAGCAGCGCATCGATGCCCACGCCGGTCTTGGCAGACACACCCACGAAAGGCACGTCACCACCGAACTCTTCGGGCACGACTTCTTCGGCCACGAGTTCGGAGCGAACCTTCTCGAGGTTGATGCCCGGCTTGTCGATCTTGGTCAGGGCCACGACGATGGGCACGCCCGCCGCCTTGGCGTGTTTGATGGCCTCTTTGGTCTGCGGCATCACACCGTCGTCTGCCGCGCAGACGAGGATGACGATGTCGGTGGCCTGGGCACCACGGGCACGCATGGCGGTGAACGCCTCGTGACCGGGGGTGTCGAGGAACGAAATCATGCCGCGCTCGGTTTCGACATGGTACGCCCCGATGTGCTGCGTGATGCCGCCAGCTTCGCCCGCGGCCACCTTGGCGCGGCGGATGTAATCCAGCAGCGAGGTCTTGCCGTGGTCGACGTGGCCCATGACGGTAACCACAGGCGCGCGGGGCAGCAACTCGTGTTCCTGCTGCGAGGTTTCGTCGTCGGCAAAAGCCTCCGGATCGTCCAGCGCAGCGACCACAGCCTTGTGGCCGAGTTCTTCCACCACGATCATGGCGGTGTCCTGGTCCAGCGGCTGGTTGATGGTGACCATCTGGCCCAGCTTCATCAGCTGCTTGATGACCTCGGACGACTTCAGGCTCATCTTGTGCGCCAGCTCGGCCACCGTGATGGTCTCCGGCACGTGCACTTCAATGATCTTGATTTCGGTCGGTGCCACGAAGTTGCTGGCGCTGGTGTCGCGCGAATCGCGCGAGTCGCGGCGACCACGTGGGCCTCCGCGCCAGTTGGTGGAACGGCCGGCACTGGTGTCGCCGCGCGTCTTGATTTCTTTCTTCTTGGCCGCGTCGTCTTTCCAGGTGGAAGACAGGTTCTCGGACTTGATCTCTTTTTTGCCAGCCACACCCGCCGTGGCAGCGCCAGCCGCGGTGGTGGCGGGCTTGCCCGGAGTGCCGGCGGGCTTGTGCAGCGTGCCTTTGATGCCGGCCTTGGGGTCGACAGGCGCAGGCTCGGGCTTCTTGGCCACCAGCGTCTTGGCGGGCGCCGACATCATGGCGCGGATGTTGGCGGCTTCGGCTTCGGCCTTGCGGCGGCGCTCCACCAAATCTTGTGCGCGCAGGTCGTCCGCGCGTTTGCTCTCGGCGTTGCGGTCCGCGATCACGCGGGCGGCGGAGTCGCGCTCCAGCGAGTCGGTCTTGGCCTTGGCGTCTTTGGCCGAGCGCACTGCGATGGCTTCGGCAATGCCTTCGGGTGTGGCGGCTTCGGCAGCGGCACGGGCAGCGGCTTCTGCCGCGTCGGCGGCCGCAGCGGCAGCACGTTCCTGCTCGACGACGGCTTGCGCCTGGCGGGCTTCTTCGGCCTCGCGGGCCTGGCGCTTCTCGTTGAACTCTTCTTCCTGGCGGCGCAGCAGCTCGGCCTGGCGGCGCGCGTCTTCCTCGCGGCGGGCCAGCTCTTCGGTGTCGATCACGGGCGCCGCAGCGACCGGCTCTTCAGCCGCTTCGGGCACAGCCACTTCGTCGTCGCGCTTGATGAAGGTGCGCTTCTTGCGCACTTCCACCTGGATCGTGCGGGCACGGCCGGTGGAGTCGGCCTGCTTGATCTCGGAGGTCGATTTTTTCACCAGGGTGATCTTCTTGCGCTCACCGCCGGCCGTGCCGTGGCTGGCTTTGAGGTGGCCCAGCAACGATTGCTTGTCGGATTCGGTGACCGGATCGGTCCCGGATGACTTGGGCACGCCCGCTGCGGAGAGTTGCTCCAGCAGGACGGTGGTGGGCTTGTTCAGCTCGGCAGCCAGTTCGGCGACGGTGGTACTTGTCATAGGTCTCTATTCTCCGATGGGCCTCCGCTGGTCAGGTCGTGGATTGCGCTTCGTCACCGGTGAACCAGTGAGCGCGTGCCAGCATGATCAGCGCGGTGGCCTCTTCAGGCGTCTGTGCGGTGATGTCGGTGAGCTCGTCGGTGGCCAGATCGGCCAGCTCGTCGCGGGTGTGGATGCCGCCGTCGGCCAACTTGGCGATCAGCTCCGGGGTCACGCCTTCGAGGTCGCGCAGGTCTTGCGACACTTCTTCGACGCTCTCTTCGCGAGCGATTTCCATGGTCAGCAAGGCATCCTTGGCGCGGGTGCGCAGCTCATTGACCGTGTCTTCGTCAAACGACTCGATCTCCAGCATTTCCTGCAGCGGCACATAGGCCACTTCCTCCAAGCTGGTGAAGCCTTCTTCGATCAGGATGTCGGCGATCTCCTGGTCCACGTCGAGCTTGGCCATGAAGATCTTGCGGATGCCGTCGGCCTCTTCGGCCTGCTTCTGGGCCGACTCGTCGGCCGTCATGATGTTGATGCGCCAGCCGGTCAGCTCGGACGCCAGGCGCACGTTCTGACCACCGCGGCCGATGGCGATGGCGAGGTTTTCCTCGTCCACCACCACGTCCATGGCGTGGCGCTCTTCGTCCACCACGATGGAGACCACGTTGGCAGGCGCCAGCGCGCCGATCACGAACTGCGCCGGGTCTTCCGACCACAGCACGATGTCCACGCGTTCGCCCGCGAGTTCGTTGGTCACGCCGTTGACGCGCGAACCGCGCACGCCGACACAGGTGCCGATCGGATCGATGCGGCGGTCGTTGGTGTGCACGGCGATCTTGGCGCGCGAACCCGGGTCGCGGGCGCAGGTCTTGATCTCCAGCAGGCCTTGTTCGATCTCGGGCACTTCCTGGCGGAAGAGCTCGATCATGAACGACGGGGCCGAGCGCGACAGCAGGATGGGTGCGCCGCGCAGCGTCAGGTCCACGTCCATGATCATGGCGCGCACACGGTCACCGGTGCGGAAGTTCTCTTTCGGGATCATCTCGCCGCGCTTGAGGCGGCCTTCAACCCGGCCGCTCTCGACGATCAGGTCGCCCTTGTCCATGCGCTTGACGGTGCCCACAAAGATCTTGTCGCCGCGCGACATGAAGTCGTTGAGCAGCATTTCGCGCTCGGCGTCGCGGATCTTCTGCAGGATCACCTGCTTGGCGGCCATGGCGCCGATGCGGCCGATCGGCACGCTTTCCACCGGCTTCTCGATGAAGTCGCCCTCTTCGATGTCGGCGAGTTCGTCGCGGGCATCGGTCAGCAGCTCTTCGGCGTCCGGGTTCTGCAGGCCGGCCTCATCGGGCACAACCAACCAGCGGCGGAAGGTCTCGTAGGCGCCGGTGTCCGGATCCATGGCCACGCGGATGTCCACGTCGCCCTTGTAGAGTTTTTTGGTGGCCGAGGCCAGCGCCAGTTCCACGGCGCCCAACACGACGTCGCGCTCGACGTTCTTTTCGCGCGAGATCGCATCGATCAGCATCAACATTTCGCGGTTCATTTCACTCGCCCACCTTTCCGAATTGCACAATCTGGGTCACTTGCTGGGTCACTTTGATTTCTCTCATTCATCGCTGTCTGAAGCGTTCGCTCCAGGGGCCTGACGACCCTTGAAATTCACGATCGGCGCCAAGCGCGCCTGCTGGATGTCGTCCAGCGCAAAGGTCATGGCCTGCATGGGCACGGGCGCGCGCTTCTTGCTCACCCGCGCGCCGGGCTTGGGTTCGGGCGCATCGCTCCACACCACCTGCCACTGCACACCATCGTCGGCACGCTCCAGCGTGCCCCTGAATTTTTTGCGGTTCGCCGCCACGTCGGTCCCGGTGGCGCCGATCGGCGCCTTCAAGGTGAGGTCGATCACATGACCTTCAAACCGCACGTAATCAATCTCGCGTTTGAGCGGCCGGTCGATGCCCGGCGAACCCACCTCCAAGCGGCGGTACTCCAGGCCCTCGACTTCCAGCAGGTATTGCAACTGACGCGTGATCTTTTCGCAATCTTCGACCGTGACAAAACGCTCCACCGGCACCGGCTGCCCGGCAACGGGCGCCTCCCAAGGCAGATCGATCGTGACCTTCAGCAAGCCGCTGCCCGAGCGCTCCAACTCCACCAGGTCAAAACCCAGTCCGGTGACGGTCTGCTCTACGATCTCTTGCCAAGCCATGCTGATGGTGTCTGCCCAGGGTGGACCAATGCATCAACCCTGTGGATTACCCCAGGGTCAAAAGCGTTCGGCCAAAAAAAATGGGCCGGTAGTTACCCGCCCATTTGGTCGTGAAGCTCGCATTGTAACGCCTGCAACAGCCGATTGGCAACCCGATCAACAGTTCAATGCTGAACGCCGTTCAAATACCCAGCATCCATTGAATCAGGTTCTTGGCCAGAAACCCCAGCATGCCGAATGAGAGCACCAGGAACAGCACGAAGGTGCCGAACTTGCCGGCCTTCGATTCGCGCGCCAGGTTGAACACGATGAAGAGCATGTAGAGGATGAAGGCGCCGACGCCGAAGGTCAGGCC
>NZ_JBLYYB010000136.1:0-3920 GCF_048549895.1 Hydrogenophaga sp. | reverse complement strand
GAACGCTTCCGGCCCGGTGAGCTTCATGCGTGTGTTCGACCGTGCTTGCACGACCGTTGAATCCGCTGGCGCTCGACGCGGTGCCCAGATGGGCGTGCTGCGTTGCGACCACCCTGACATCGAGTTGTTCATCGATGCGAAGAAGGCACCAGACTTCAAAACTCTTGGTCTGGATGAGAAGGAGGAAGCAACCTTCCTCGGACTGATGCAGTCCAAGATGGGCTTCGGTTGGGCAGTGCGCAGCGCACTGGCTCCGCTCTCCCAATTCAACATCAGCGTGGGCGTAACAGATGCGTTCATGGAGGCAGTCGTCAGCGATGGCGATTTCGCTCTCGTGCATGAAGCAGAGCCGGCCACTGTTCCGCATGAAGTCCTGGTGGGCAAAGACGGCGTGAGCCGTTTCGTCTACCGCACGGTCAAAGCCCGCTACCTGTGGGAAAAGATCATGCGTAATACGTATGAGAGCGCAGATCCGGGAATTCTGTTCCTCGATACGATCAACCGCGCGAACAACCTTCGAGCGATCGAAAAGCTTGAGGCGACCAACCCTTGTGGTGAGCAAGTGTTGCCCCCGTACGGTTGCTGCTGCCTTGGCTCGACCTTCCTGGCGCGATTCGTGGTGAACCCTTTCACCAAGGAAGCGTACTTTGACTATGCGGCGTTTCGTCGTGTGGTTGCAGGTGGTGTGCGTCTGCTCGATCGCGTGTTGGACGTGACGAAGTGGCCGCTGCCACAACAGAAGGCTGAAGCAGAAGCGAAGCGTCGTCTGGGCATCGGCTTCCTCGGCTTGGCCAACGCAATGGCGATGCTGGGCTTGCGTTACGGCAGCGAAGAGTCTGCTGAATTCGCTTCCACCGTGTCGCGTGAGCAGCGTGACGCGGCCTACATGGCATCGGTTGATCTGGCAAAAGAACTGGGCTCCTTCCCGCTGTTCAATGCTGACCAGTACCTGGAAGAGGGTACGTTCGCATCGACACTGCCTGACCACATCAAAGCGGCAATCCGTGAGCACGGTATCCGCAACTCGCATCTGCTTTCGATTGCGCCCACCGGCACGATCGCTCTGGCATTTGCAGACAACGCAAGTTCCGGCATTGAGCCCACGTTTGACCTGAGCGCGTACCGAAATGTGCGCACCGGCAAAGGCGAGGAGCGCAAGCTGTGGCAAGCCGACGACCACGCTTACCGCGTGCTCAAGATGGTCCAGGGTGAAGCTGCAGACGCATCGATCATCGCGACCGCTCAGACACTGACTGTTGAGGAGCACCTGCGCATCATGGCGGCTGTGATTCCGTTCGTGGACAGTGCGATCAGCAAGACTGTCAACGTGCCGGCCGACTACCCCTTCGAAGATTTCGCCAACATCTACATGGATGCGTGGAGGTCAAAATTAAAAGGGATCACCACGTACAGACCAAACGCCATAACCGGCTCGGTTTTGGTGTCGGCTGCGGACAAGAAGGCCAGTGAAGGCGCCCAAGACATTCGTGTCGATGATCCCGATCGTCGCGTGGAAATCAAGGACGTGCCGAACATTGTGGAAACGTTGAAGTGGCCCAGCCGCCCAGACGTGAACGCCGAAGGCATCACCTACAGCTTGCGTCACCCCCAAGGTGATTTCGCGGTGGTGGTCAACCATTGGGAAAACGGTGTGCGACATCCGCTGGAGGTGTACATCGCCGGCAACGAAGCTCCCCGCGGGCTGGGCGCCATCGCCAAGGCCTTGAGCGTGGACATGCGCACCGATGACGGTGCGTTCCTGGAGATGAAGCTGGATTCCCTGATCAACACGATCGGTGATGATGGCTTCGAGATGAACGATCCGGCTACGGGCAAGCGCGTGATGATGCCATCACTCACCGCTGGCTTTGCAGTGTTGGTCAAGCACCGCCTGACCCAGATCGGCGCTTTCGGTGGCGGCAAGCCTTCGCCCATGGTGGATGCATTGTTCAGCCGTCGCGAGCCCAAGACCGGTCCTAACGGCGCAATCGGATGGCACGTGGATGTCAGCAACCCGGCAACGGGTGACGACTTCCTGTTGCACACGAAGGAACTGAAGCTGCCCAACGGCCAGGTTCGTCCCTACTCGGTGTGGCTGTCCGGCCGGTACCCCAAAGTGCTGGACGGACTGATGAAGGTGCTGTCGATCGACATGCGCGTCAGCGACCCGAAGTGGGTTGCGATGAAGCTGCAGAAGCTGGCCAACTTCGGCGAAGTGCGTGGGGATTTCCTTGCGCATGTGCCCGGCGACGTGAAGCAACAAAACTACCCGAGCACGGTGGCCTACGTTGCAGCACTGCTGCTGGCACGAATGAAGTTGCTGGGCTTGCTGGAAGGCGAGCCAATGGCGCGGTCCGGCGATGCGCACGCGGTGGTGGAGGTTGTCGAAACCACGAACCCTTTGGTTCAAGGCGGCGGCAAGCAATGCCCTGATTGCCATCAGATGACCGTTCATAAAAAAGCGGGCTGTGAGGTGTGCAGCCACTGCGGGCACATTGGTTCTTGCGGCTGATGTGTAAAAAAAGGGCCGGGGAAACCCGGTCCTCTCAGTCCTGTGGGTGACACCATAAGCAGCAAGTTTGTCAACATAAGCTGCAAGTTTGACCGGTGAAACCTGCAAGTTTGTCCGCTCCCCTCGACCCCTGAGATTCAGTTGAATCTCAGGGGTCGCTTTTTTTCATGGCGTTTAGACAGCGGGTAGGGCGCCACATTAAATGGAATTTGCGCCATAGTGCTGCGACTGGAGGTCACGAGTTGTTGCGACTGCCCTATTTCGTGCCAAAGTTTTTTGCGACTGACAGTAGCAATTGGTTTTGGCTGTAGTCTTCCCACAGCGCATTGAACGGTTGGTCAAGGCTGCCTATGCAGCGGTTGCTGCGCCTGCCGCACGGGCACCTGCTGAGTGCTGTGTAGCGGACTGCAGTCATTCGGACGGCGTCTTCCGTTGACGGTGCCCGGCAATACTTTGTGCGCACGCAAGGACAGCCGGTAGGCGATTTGTGGGAACGACCATGAGAGCCGATTACCTAGTGGTTATTTGGCCAGTGGATGGAGCCACACCTCATCCGACTCAGTCTTTGGAGGAACCATGACCGACCAAACAAGTCTTGGGTTCGGTGAAGCTGCATCACCCGCCTGCTACGTTCTGCTGAGCTCCGCAGAATTCAAGGAGCGCCTGGTTCAGCTGCAACGCGGCGGGCCGATCTCAGATTGGCTGATGGATCCCCTGGTGACCACCAGCGCAGTCCTGCGCGAAGAGGGGTACCCGGCATTTCAGCTGGACGAACGACTGGATCACGCATTGCTCTTGAAGCTCCGCGCGCTCTACAGGCTCCATCAAGTTGCCGACGTATTCGTCTGGGATTTCTTGCGCACTAGGCACAAGCCATTGGGAGGCCTCACAGGTGTTGACTTTCTGCTAGGCCGCTTCACTCCTGCGGTCGCCGCCTTGGGTCAATGGGAGCGCGAGGAACATTTTCTGGAGCTTGCGCTGGAAGAGATCGGGCGGCTCCAACAGTAGCTCGGTACTTGATCGTGCTTTCACAGCACTCGTTTGAGCCATTCCCAATCCCGTTTCCGCGAGAGCAGAAATCATGAAGATGTACATCCTTGTTCGAGACGACATCCCATTGGGATTCGCGATGGTCGCTGTTGCACATGCATCCCTCGCCGGATACCTAAAGTTTCAGAATGAGCCCGAAGTCCAAGAATGGCTCAGGGGCCCATTCTTCAAGGCGGTATGCAAAGTGAACGCCAGAGAGTTTGCAAATGCGAGGCAGGTAGCTGACCACGTGGTCATCTCTGAATCTGCGCTCAACAACCAAGAGGTCGCCATCGTCTTTAAGCCGCGGCAAGAATGGCCAAAAATGTTCAAGTTCCTGAAGCTTTACCGGGATCCTCCGGATGCGAAGGTAATCGTG
>NZ_JBLYYB010000135.1:0-30164 GCF_048549895.1 Hydrogenophaga sp. | reverse complement strand
TTTGAACATTGACCGCAGGAACACCCCATGGAAGCCGAACGCAGCAACGCCATCCGATCGCAGCTCGAAGACCTGACCACACGCGTGGTCGAGCTCCGGAGGTATCTTTGACTACGATGCCAAAGCATCGAAGTTGAAGGAAGTCGAGTCGGCGCTGGAAGACCCCACGGTCTGGAACGACCCCAAACGCGCCCAGGACCTGGGCCGCGAGAAAAAATCCCTCGAAGACGTGGTGCTGGTGCTCGACCGCCTCACGGGTGAGCTCACCGACAACACCGAGCTGTTCGAGATGTCGAGCGAAGACGGTGACGAGGCCGGTCTGATCACCATCGAGGGCGAAGCCGCCAAGGTCGCGGTCGAGGTCGAGAAGCTCGAATTCCGCCGCATGTTCAGCAACCCGGCCGATCCCTTGAACTGCTTCCTGGACATCCAGGCCGGCGCAGGTGGCACAGAGGCTTGCGACTGGGCCAGCATGTTGCTGCGGCAGTACCTGCGCTACGCCGAGCGCAAGGGCTTCAAGACCGTGATTGAAGACGAGACCGAGGGCGACACCGCCGGCATCAAGAGCGCCACCATCAAGATCGAGGGCGATTACGCCTTCGGCCTGCTGCGCACCGAAACCGGTGTGCACCGCCTGGTGCGCAAGAGCCCGTTCGATTCTTCGGGCGGTCGCCACACCTCGTTCGCGTCGGTGTTTGTGTACCCCGAGATCGACGACTCGATCGAGATCAACATCAACCCGTCCGACGTGCGCACCGACACCTACCGCGCGTCCGGCGCCGGTGGTCAGCACATCAACAAGACCGACTCGGCCGTGCGCCTGACGCACATCCCCACCGGCATCGTGGTGCAGTGCCAGGACGGTCGCAGCCAGCACGGCAACCGCGACGTGGCCTGGAAACGTCTGCGCTCCAAGCTGTACGACTTCGAACTGCGCAAGCAGCAGGAAGAGCAGCAGAAGCTGGAAGACACCAAGACCGACGTGGGCTGGGGTCACCAGATCCGTTCGTATGTGCTGGACAACAGCCGCATCAAGGACCTGCGCACCAACGTCGAGATTTCCGCCACGCAGAAGGTGCTGGACGGCGATCTCGATCCCTTCATCGAAGCATCACTGAAGCAAGGCGTCTGACCATGAGCTCACTGCGTGAAGGCCCCACCACCGTGGTTCGCCGCGAAGACTACGCCGCCCCGGCTTACTGGATCGACACGGTCGACCTGTGCTTTGACCTGGACCCGGCGAAGACGCGCGTGCTCAACAAGATGCGCCTGCGTCGCAACCCGGACGTAGCAGCGCAGGCGCTGCGCTTGGACGGTGAAGACCTGAACCTCGCGCGTGTGCTGGTCAACGGCGCGGGTTGCTCGTTCAAGATGGACGGCAACCAGCTGGTGCTGGAGAGCCTGCCCGAAGGCACCGATCCGTTCGATCTGGAAATCTTCACCACCTGCACGCCCGAGAAAAACACGCAACTCATGGGCCTCTACGTGAGCCAGGGCACCTTTTTCACGCAATGCGAGGCCGAGGGCTTTCGCCGCATCACGTATTTTCTGGACCGCCCCGATGTGATGGCCAGCTATACGGTGACGCTGCGCGCCGACAAGACCAGGTACCCGGTGCTGCTGTCCAACGGCAACCTGGTGGAAGAAGGCAGCCTGCAAGGACCGGGCAATGAGGGCCGCCACTTCGCCAAGTGGGTCGACCCGCACAAGAAGCCCTGCTACTTGTTCGCGCTGGTCGCCGGCCAGCTGGTGGCGCGTGAACAGCGCATCACCTCGCGCAGCGGCGGCAACCACCTGCTGCAGGTCTATGTGCGCCCCGGCGACATGGACAAGACCGAACACGCCATGAACTCGCTGATCGCCAGTGTGGCCTGGGACGAAGCGCGCTTTGGCCTGCCGCTCGATCTGGAGCGTTTCATGATCGTGGCCACCGCCGACTTCAACATGGGCGCGATGGAGAACAAGGGTCTCAACATCTTCAACACCAAGTACGTGCTGGCCAACAGCGCCACCGCGACCGACACCGATTTCGCCAACATCGAATCGGTCGTGGGCCACGAGTACTTCCACAACTGGACCGGCAACCGCGTGACCTGCCGCGACTGGTTTCAGTTGTCGTTGAAAGAAGGCCTCACCGTCTTCCGCGACCAGGAATTCAGCATGGACCTGTGCGCCGAGCCCTCGGCGCGCGCGGTCAAGCGCATTGAAGACGTGCGTGTGCTGCGCACCGCGCAGTTCCCCGAAGACGCCGGCCCCATGGCCCACCCGGTGCGGCCCGACAGCTACGCCGAGATCAACAACTTCTACACCGTCACCGTGTATGAAAAAGGCGCCGAGGTCGTGCGCATGATGCAGACCCTGGTGGGGCGCGAAGGTTTTGCCCAGGGCATGAAGCTCTACTTTGCGCGCCACGACGGCCAGGCCGTGACCTGCGACGACTTCGCCCAGTCGCTGGCCGACGCCAACCCCGACACGGATCTCGCCCGCCTGCTGCCGCAGTTCAAGCGCTGGTACAGCCAGGCCGGCACGCCGCGCCTGCGCGCCGAGGGTGTGTATGACGCCGCCGCCCGCAGCTACACGCTCACGCTCACCCAGAGCTGCGCGCCCACGCCCGGGCAAAGCGCCAAAGAGCCGTTCGTGATCCCGGTCTCGCTCGGCCTGCTGAGTGCCGACGGCACACAACTGCCGCTGCAGCTGGCCCACTGGACGCAACCCGAAGCCGGCAGCCGCACATTCGTGCTGACGCAAGCCAGCGAGAGCTTCACCTTCGTCAATCTGGACAGCGAGCCGGTGCCATCGCTCTTGCGCGGCTTCTCGGCGCCCGTGGTGCTCGACTGCCACTACACCGACGCACAACTGCTCACCCTGCTGGCCTTCGACCCCGACCCGTTCAACCGCTGGGAAGCCGCGCAACGCCTGGCCCTGCGCCGCGCGCTCATGGCCATCTTGAGCGACGACCCAGTGCCCGCTGCCCCGCTGGACACCGCCTTTCTGGGCGCCATGCGCGACGTGTTGCGCCACCCCACGCTGGACGCAGCCTTCAAGGAACTCGTGCTCTCGCTGCCCAGCGAAACCTACATCGCCGAGCAGCTGGGTGAGGTGGACCCGCAGCGCGTGCACGCCGTGCGCGAAGCCATGCGCCTGCAGCTGGCGCAAGCCCTGCAAGCCGACTGGGCCTGGGCGTTCGACGCGCACAAAGACAACGGCGCCTACCGCCCCGACCCGGTGAGCACCGGCCGCCGCGCGCTGGCCGGCATGGCGCTGACCATGCTGTGTCTGGACGCGCGCGCCAGCGCAGACGCCGTGTGGCCGGGCCGCGCCTACCAGCGCTTCAAGGACGCCGGCAACATGACCGACCGCTTCAACGCCTTGTCGGCCCTGGTGGTGAGCGACCACGCTCTGGCGCGCGATGCCCTGGCCCGCTTCCATCAGATGTTCCAGAACGAAGACCTGGTGCTCGACAAGTGGTTTGCCCTGCAGGCCGGCGCGCCCGACCGCGGCGGCAATGTGCTGCCAGCGGTGCGCCAGCTCATGAAGCACCCCGACTTCCACTTGAAGAACCCCAACCGCGCGCGCAGCGTCATCTTCAGCTACTGCAGCGCCAACCCCGGCGCTTTCCACCGCGCCGATGCGGCTGGCTACCTGTACTGGAGCGAGCGCGTCATCGAGCTTGACGCCTTCAACCCGCAAGTGGCCGCCCGCCTCGCCCGCGCGCTGGACCGCTGGAAAAAACTCGCCGAGCCCTACCGTAGCGCAGCGCGCGAAGCCATCGCCCGCGTGGCCGCCAAAACCGACCTGAGCAACGACGTGCGCGAAGTCGTCACGCGTGCCCTGGCCGACTGACGCCAACCGCCCGGACTGAGCCGCTGTCCCGTTCGGGCTGAGCCTGTCGAAGCCCTTCCAGACCCATCACCATGACCAAACGCATTTCCCTCACCCGCTACCTCGTCGAACAACAACGCGTCGACGGCCACATCCCCTCCCAGTTGCGCCTGCTGCTCGAAGTGGTGGCCCGCGCCTGCAAGAGCATCAGCCAGGCCGTCAACAAAGGCGACCTCGGCGGCGTGCTCGGTGCAGCCACCACCGAAAACGTGCAGGGCGAGATGCAGAAGCAGCTCGACATCATTGCCAACGAGGTGCTGATCGAAGCCAACGAATGGGGCGGTCACCTCGCCGCCATGGCCAGCGAAGAAATGGACAGCATCTACGTGGTGCCCAACCGCTACCCGCAGGGCGAATACCTGCTGCTGTTCGACCCGCTTGACGGCTCCAGCAACATCGACGTGAACGTCAGCATCGGCACCATCTTCAGCGTGCTCAAGAAGCCCGAAGGCAGCGCCGGTGTGAGCGAACAAGACTTTCTGCAACCCGGTGCCCAGCAAGTGGCTGCCGGCTACTGCGTGTACGGCCCGCAGACCACGCTGGTGCTCACCGTGGGCGACGGCGTGGCCATGTTCACACTGGACCGCGAACAGGGCTCGTTCGTGCTCACCAAAGAAAACGTGCAGATCCCGCCCGACACCAAAGAGTTCGCCATCAACATGAGCAACATGCGCCACTGGGACGAACCGGTGAAGCGCTATGTGGACGAATGCCTGGCCGGCAAGGAAGGCCCGCGCGGCAAAGACTTCAACATGCGCTGGGTCGCCAGCATGGTGGCCGACGTGCACCGCATCCTCACGCGCGGCGGCGTCTTCATGTACCCCTGGGACAAGCGCGAACCCGAAAAACCAGGCAAGCTGCGCCTGATGTACGAAGCCAACCCCATGGGCTGGCTGGTCGAACAAGCCGGCGGCGCCGCCACCAACGGCCAACAACGCATTCTGGACATCCAGCCCGGCAAACTGCACGAACGCGTGAGCGTGGTGCTGGGCTCGAAGAACGAAGTCGACCGGGTGACCAGCTACCACACCGGGCTATAATCTCAGGCGTTGCCGGTGTAGCTCAGTCGGTAGAGCAGCTCATTCGTAATGAGAAGGTCGGGTGTTCGATTCATCTCTCCGGCACCAACGTACACATTGAAAGCCCGCTATCTGAACGATAGCGGGCTTTTTTGTTTGTCTCACTTGTGCCCGCGCGTGATGTTTTTGCTGGTGCGTGGATTGCCGGCATGCTTCATGACAACCATGTGAAAGCACCCCGACCCGCAAACAGCGTTGTAAATTGGTAAGAACCCGCAAAAAAGCCGGGGGGCTTCATGGGGCGGTGGTGTTTCTTGCAGAAAATACGGGGGTCGCCCTGCATACGGTAGGGGGCAGGGGCGAAAGCCCTCACTCAATCCTTTGGAGTACACCCTCATGAAAAAGAGCCTCATTGCTCTGGCCGTTCTGGCCGCTTCCGGCGCCGCCCTGGCGCAATCGTCTGTCACCGTCTACGGCCGCCTTGATGCGTCCGTGGGTTCCGAGAAAATCGGCAACGTTGGCGCAGTCACTGGCGTGACGAAGATGTTCAGCGGCAACCTGACCACCAGCCGCCTGGTTTCCGTGGCGTTGAAGACCTCGGCGGCGGCCTGAAAGCCATCTTCACGATCGAAACCGGTCTGACCATCGATGCACCCAGCGCCAGCTCTTTGGGCGACCGTGCTGCCTTCGTGGGCCTCACCGGCGGCTTTGGTACCGTCAAGCTGGGCCGTCACGACACCTCGTTCGACGACATCCGCGACCTGATGGTCAGCAGCAACGTCTGGGACTCCGGCGTCTTCGCCACCACCGAAACCGTCCTGGGCACCGGCGCCACCGCCACCAACGGCGTGGGCGGTATTGGTGACTACGGCGATCGCGCCAGCAACCAGATCCGCTACGAGTCGCCCTCGTTCGGCGGCGTCAGCTTCGGTCTGAGCCACGGCTTCGACGAAACCGCAGTTACGACGGACGACGACGTGACAGCCTTCAACATTCGCTACAAGGCTGGTGCTTTGGACGTGGGTGCTGCGTACCAGGAGAGCGCACAGTCGAACGCCCTCGGCGCATTCGCTTCGACCAACGAGTACACCACCGTGGCTGCTGCCTACAACTTCGGCGCGTTCCGCGTGTCGGGCGGCTGGAACCAGGCCAAGACCTCGACCAACCTGAAAGCCAACACCTACACCATCGGCGCCAACGCTCCGGTCGGTGCGTGGGACTTCTCGCTGGGCTACAGCACCGGCAAGGCCAAGCTGAACGGCACCACCACCGAAAAGGGTGATGCTTTCTCCGCTGGCGTGGTCTACAACATGTCCAAGCGCACCCGCTTGTACGGCCTGCTGACCAACGGCGACATCGAGAACGGTGCAGGTGTGAAACAGCGTCAGCGTGACATCTACGCCGTGGGCGTTGCTCACGTCTTCTGATTCCCAAGCCCTCCGAATCTCCAAGGCTTGTTGACACCCACCGCCCGAAAGGGCGGTGGGTTTTTTCATGGGCGCGTGGATGGTGTGAGAAGCAGCAGACTCAGGCCGCCAGGCCCGGATTGCCGTCCATGCCGATGATGCGTGGCGTGTTGATCTGGACGCCCTTGATGACCTTCTTGTCGCGCAGGTAGCCCGAGACCACGTCCCAGATCGGCTCGCCCTTCGCGCCCTCCTGCACCGACGCCCAGCCGGCCACCTTGTAGGTTTTGTCGGCCTCGATCGGCTTGCCCTTGAGCGTCATGTTGTTGATGCGCTGGCCCATCGAAGCATTGGGTGTCACGGTGTACTGCATGCCGCCCACGCGCACCATGTCGCCGCCCTGCTGGTAGTAGGGGTCGGGGTTGAAGATGTTGTCGGCCACGTCTTCCAGGATGGTCTTGATCTGCTCGCCGGTGAAGGTGTTGAGCGTGGTGGCCGGGTAGGTCAGCGCCATCTGGTCCATCATGCGCTCGTAGGTGATGGTGTCGCCCGGCAGCAGCGAGGTGCCCCAACGCACGCCGGGCGAAAACGCCATGTCGGCGCCTTTGTTCTGCATCAGCGCGTCACAGATCACCTGGTCCCATGAGCCGTTGAAGTTGCCTCGGCGGTACAGCAGGTCCTCCGTCACCGCGAGCTTCTCGTCGAGCTTGGCCTTGTAGGGCGCGCGCACCTTGTCGATGTGCGCTTGCATGGCGGCGTCGGCCGGCAGCAGGTTGGAGAAGATGGGCAGCAGCTTGTATTGAAAGCCTTGCACCTTGCCGCCGCGCACGTCGAAGTCGAGCACGCCGAGGAACTTGCTGTTGGAGCCGGCGTTGGTCACCAGTGTCTGGCCGCCGGCGTTCTTCACCACAAAGGGCGCGGGCATGCCGTCGTGGGTGTGGCCGCCCAGAATCGCGTCGATGCCGCGCACGCGAGCCGCCATCTTGATGTCCACGTCCATGCCGTTGTGCGAGAGCACCACCACCACCTGCGCGCCCTTGCCGCGTGCTTCATCCACCATCTTCTGCATGTGCTCGTCCTGGATGCCGAAGGTCCAGTCGGGCACCATGTAGCGCGGGTTGGCTATTGGGGTGTAGGGGAAGGCCTGGCCGATCACGGCGACCTGCACGCCATTCATCTCGCGCATCGCATACGGCTTGAAGACCATGTCTTCGAAGTCGGTGGTCTTGATGTTCTGCGCGAGGAATTCCATGTTCCCTTTGAGATCTTTCTCCACGATCTCCTGCACGCGTTTGGCGCCGAAGGTGTGCTCCCAGTGCGAGGTCATCATGTTCACGCCGAGCAGCTTGCAGGCGTCCACCATGTCCTGACCGTTGGTCCACAGCGACGTGGCCGAGCCCTGCCAGGTGTCGCCACCATCGAGCAGCAGCGCGTTGGGCCGGCTGGCCTTGAGCTGTTTGACCAGCGTGGCCAGGTGCGCGAAGCCGCCCACTTTGCCGTAGGTTTTGGCGGCCTGGCTGAAGTCGAGGTAGGAGAACGCGTGGGCTTGCGCGCTGCCGGGTTGGATGCCGAATTGTTTGAGCAACTTCTCGCCCACGATGTGCGGCGGGCGGCCCACCGCCTCGGCCACGCCGAGGTTCACGCTGGGCTCGCGGAAGTGGATGGGCGTGAGCTGCGCGTGGCAGTCGGTGAAGTGCAGAAAGCTCACGTTGCCGAACTTCGGCACGTTGTACAGGCGCTCACCGGCGCCGGGTGTTGCGGCCAACACATCGCGGTGGTTGAGGGCCATGCCGGTGGCGCTGGCCACGGCCAGCACCTGCATGAATTCACGGCGGCTGAAACTCATTGCTGCACCTATAAATAACTGATCGCTGATATTTATGCGAAATTTTTTAGGGAATCACGGGCCCCGGCCGCCACAGGCGGCCGGGGCACACACATCACTTGTTCACAGGTGAGGCCGGGTCAAGCAACAGCGCCATCACGTCCTGGATCTGCTTCTGGTTCAGGATGGCCATGTGGCCCACGCGCGGCATTTGTGAACACGCGTTGTAGGCGCGCGCGTTCCACAGCTTGCCCCAGGTGTATTCCACGATGGCCTTGCCGCCAGCGCTGTTGGGGTCGGTCACGCCGCGCAGCTTGCCGTAGTTGTAGAGGCTGGGGCCCAGCGTGCCGAAGGAAATTTCTTCCTTGCTGATCTGGTGGCAGTTGTAGCAATTTCCGCCGTTCTCGGTGGTGGCGGTGTCGGTCCAGGTCAGGCCGCGACCGCTCTGGGCGATCTTCTCGCCCTCTTTCCAGTCACCGATGAACTTGCCGTCGGTGGGCCATTTCACGGTCTTCATGCTGGCCTCTTCGATGGCCTTGCTCATCTTGGCGTCCAGCGGTTTGCCGGTGGCATCGGCCACCGCGCACTCGGCGTTGGCCTGGTCCTGGTTGAGGCGGTCCAGCGTGGCGATGCCGCGCGCCTGAAAGGAGTTCTTGAGCATGTCGGCCGTGGCCTTGTTCACGTCGGCCGGTGAAGGAGCCGAGGAGCAAGCCGACAACACGATGGCCACGACGGGGAGCAACACGAGGGAGCGGATTTTTTTCATGGGGTGTGTCTCCTGATCAGCGCTTGATGGCCGGCACGATGGACTCTGCCGACTTGGCGTTCACGCCCATGTAGACCGACAGGGCGATGGTGGCGTCGCTGCCGAACTTGGGCTCGGGCCAGCGCATCTGGCGGAAACAATCATTCAGTCGCAGCTGCATGCCCCACATCTGCGCGTTGGACACGCGGTACGCCGGCCAGGCCGCAAAGCCGATGCCGTCGCCGGGGTTCTTGGTGAGGTTGGGCAGGTCTTGCAGGCGGATGCGTTTGTCGTCGCTGCCGTGGCACGAAGCGCACGAAAAGTCGTGCGTGCCGCCGCGCGTGAAGAACAGCTGCTTGCCGGTCTCGAACATCATCTTTTCCTGCGCGTGCGACTGCGACAGGTTGAACTTCATGCCCTTGGAGGCCGTGGCCACATAGGTGGCCAGCGCCGTCACGTTGGCCATCTCGCCGCGGCCAAACGGTGTCTTGGCAATGTCTTCACCCTTGAAGCCCTGCAGCGTTTCCATGCAGGTGAGCAGGCGCGTTTCCAGGTCTTGCACCTTGCCGGTGTCGGCAAAGTACTTGGGCAGCTCCACGAAGACCCCCTTGATGACCCCGGGGCCTTTGCCCAGATCGCACTGTTCCAGCGTCGCCATCTTCGGGCCACGCTTTTGCTTCCAGAGCTCTTCGCCCTTCATCTCGAACAGCTCGGCCGGGTTGCCGTCCTGCAGCATCTCGCGGTACTTGGCAATGCCTTCGGCGGCCGTGCCTTGCGCATGCGAAACGCCAACAGCGCCGCACAGCGCAGCCAGCGCCAGCAGCGAGGTGGTCAGGGTCTTCTTCATGGGGTCTCCTCTTGTTATTGCGTCGGGGAAAAACGGGGCTCAGTTCAAGCGATCACAGCTTCATCGGTGCGGGTGTCGCCCTTGTTGTCGACCCATTTCACGACAACCTTGTCGCCCTTGGCGCCGCCCTTGAACTTGAAGGACAGGAAGGGGTTTTGTGCCACGGCGCCACTGAAGGCCGCTTCGAGCACGACCTTGCCGTTGTGGGTGGCTTCCACGTCGCGGATGAAGTGGCCGGGAATGAGGGCGCCGGCGGCGTCCCGGCGGGTGCCGGGTTCCATGACGTGGGACATGAGCACGCGGACGGTGGTTTCGTCACCAGCGACGGCGGCGCGGATGCGCATCGGATCAGCCATGTTGAACTCCTGAAATTTTGTGAAGGGGGTTGTGCAAAAGGTCGGGGGCGATCAGCCGCCGCAGCCGCCGAGCGTGACCTTGGTTTCCTTGGATGCAGAGAACAGCTTGCCGTCGGCCTTGACCACGGCAAACACGTTGGAACTCTGGCCCATCTTCAGGCGGGTCTGCACATCGGCGGCGGTGCCGGCGGGGATCTTGAAACCGGCGGCCATGGGCGTGGGGTTCTTCTCGACGATCAGGTAGATCTCGGTGGTGTTGGGGATCTTGCTGGTGGCGCCCACGGGCACCACGGCGCCGTTTTCGGCGATGTCGGGTGCCACCACGGTGACCTGGTCGCTGTTCGCGGCGGTGCCACCCAGGGCCTTCACGGCATCGGCCATGGTCTTGATGTCAAAACCGGCGCGGTCCATGGCGGCGTGGGCCTGGCTTTGCGTGACGATGCCCAGCGACACCAGCGTGGCAAACGCCCCGGTGGTCTTGAGGGCATTTCTGCGTGCGTTGTTCATGGGGGGCTCCTGTGAAATGAGGAAAGGGCGAGAGTGTACTGGCGGGGGTTATTGCTCGGGCGCGCCGGCCAGGATCCACCCTGCCAGCAACTTGAGTTCGTCGTCTTTCAGCTGGGCCTGCGCGGGCATGGGCACCGGGCCGTACATGCCGGCTCCACCGGACTTGATGCGCGCTGACACTTTCTCAAGTGCATCGGCCTGGCCTGCGTGTTTGGCCGCCACTTCTTTGAAAGCCGGGCCCACCAACTTCTTGTCCACCGCGTGGCACGCCAGGCAAGCGCTTTTGGACGCGAGTGCCTTGGCCGCGGCGGCGTTCTGGGCCAGTGCTGCGCCGCTGAACAAGGTGAGCAGAGCGGCGCTCAGCATCTGGGAAGAAGACATGGTCATAGGGTAGGCACTCCTGAACAAAGGTGAAATGGGGAATACGAGTAAATGCAAATATTTAAGAAAAACCGTAGTCGAGCGGCAGGAAGGCTCAACGCAGGCCCGTCATTTCGCGCCCGCCGCGATCCACTTGGCAATGGTCGCCGCCTCGGCGGCGCTGAGCTGCGGTTGGGCCGGCATGGGCACCGCACCGAACACCCCCACGCCGCCTTCGCGGATCTTCACCGCGAGGTAGGCCTCCAGGCGCTCCTGGCCTTTGTGTTTGAGCGCAATCTCGGTGAAGCCCGGACCCACGATCTTCTGCGCCATGCCGTGGCAGGCGGTGCAGCTGTTGGCCGCAAGCAGGGCCTTCACATCAATCCCGGCGGGCCTGGCCGCAGCCACCACCACCGGCGTTGCCTTGGGGCCGCTGCCCACGGGCGCGGTGGGCGCGGGTTGGGTGGTGTCGGCGCCGCGCACCGGGCCGATCACGCGGTTCTGCTCCTGGATGTTGCCGTGCGCGTCGCGCGCAAAGTCGGGCAGAAACGAGCGGATGGTGGTCTCCACCGGGCAGTCCTTCATGCAGGCCACGTTCTTCACATCGCCCTTCCCCTCCGCCTTCCACAGCGGCTCGTAGAACACCATGCCGTTGCGGTTGGGCATGCGCTTTTGCACCTCGGCGATGTTCTGGTCGCTCAGCGTGAAGTCGTCCGGCACCACGTGGGCCAGGCTCAAGATGTAGGCCAGCACGCCGTACACCTCGTCGGTCTTGAGCGACTTGGGCGCGTTCCACGGCATGGCGCGGTTGATGTAATCCCATAAGGTTGAAACCGTGGCCACCTTCATCAGGGTGGTCTTCTGCGGAAAGATGCTGCCCGGCTCCAGGTTCTTCACCCGGCCGCGCTCGATGTCGGCCTTGGTCGTGCCACCCACGACGGGGGTGAACACTTCGTTGCTTTCACCAAAACTGCCGTGGCAGGACGCACATTGCGCTTCCCACACCCGCTCACCCAGAGCCACGCTGCCCGCGCCTTTGGGCAGGCCCTTGAAGTCGGGGCGCACGTCGATGTCCCAGGCTTGCACTTCGGCCCTGGTGGCGTTTCGGCCGAGGTCGTGCCAGGGTGGGGTTTGGGCGAAGGAGTGGCCAGCGACCGCGGTCAGGCAGATCAACAGGGCTGAACGAAACGACACAGCTTCAAAACACTTGAACATTGGAGACCTCGCCGTTTTCTGCCACGCGCCACGACTGGATGGCGTTCTGGTGGTACACCGAGCGTGTGCCGCGCACGGCGCGCAGCTGGTTGATCTTGGGCTGCACATAACCTGTGCTGTCGATCGCGCGGCTTTGCAGCACGGCGGGCTTGCCATCCCACACCCAGTCGATGTTGAAGCGCGTGAGCGCCTTGGGCAGCACCGGGCCTTCGATGCGCGCGGTGCGCCAGTTGCGCCCGCCGTCCACGCTCACGTCCACCCGCTTCACCGTGCCCCGGCCCGACCAGGCCAGGCCCGTCACGTTGTAGTAACCCTTGTCCAGCAGCGTCTGGCTGCCCGACGGCGTGGTGATCACGCTCTTGCATTCCTGGATGCCGGTGTACTGGCGGTGCGTGCCGTCGGGCATGTGATCGATGTAGTGGATGGCTTCGTCTTTCGCGGCCCACTTCTGGTCGCCCACCTCCAACCGGCGCAGGTACTTGACCCAGCTCACGCCCTGCACGCCCGGCACCACCAGGCGCAGCGGGTAGCCGTTTTCCGGGCGCAGCATCTCGCCGTTCATGGCCCAGGCCACGATGCAGTCGTCCATGGCGCGGTCGATGTCGATCGTGCGCGTCATCGACGAACCGTCGGCGCCCTCGGCCAGCACGTATTTGCCGTTCTTCTTGTCGTAGCCACACATCTCCAGCAGCGTGGAGAGCAGCACGCCGGTGAACTCGCAGCAGCTCACCATGCCGTGCGTGTACTGCACCGCGGGCAAGGCCACGTTGCCCCACTCGGGCGCGGAATTGGCGCCGCATTCGATGAAGTGGATGCGCGACACGCTGGGCAGGCGCATCAGGTCGTCCATGGTGAACACGCGTTCGCGCTTCACCAGACCGTTGACCATGAGGCGGTGTTTGGAGGGATCGATGTCCCACCAGCCTTGGTGGTGGCGCTCGAAGTGCAGGCCACTGGGCGTGATGATCCCGAACAGGCCCTGCAGCGGCGTGAAGCTGACAGATGCCTGCGGCACGCGCGTGAGGCCCGGGCTCTGGCGGCGCTGCAGGTTGACTTCCCACTGGCTGGGCTTGCCGTAGCCCTCGGTGGCCACGCCCTGCCCCAGGCCGGTGGTGTGTGTGGGCAGTTTCAGAATGGCCTCTTCGCCCTCGGCCGCCACGGCGCGCGTGGCCGCTGTGCTGCTGGCCGCCACGCCCGCGCCCATGGCCAAGGCCCGTCCCATGAAGCTGCGGCGTGCCTTGCGGGCGAGTTCCAGTTTCTCGGCACTCAGGTGGTTTTCGGGGGCGGGGAGCACGCGTCCGATAACGTCGTTCAGGTGGGGCGGCATGGCAATCTTCCTTCTCTGGCGGCCAGGCCGCTGGGGGTGAATGCAACTATATTATTGTTTGCTGATATTTGGATAGGTGGAAACCCGAGCAGGGTTTCCATGTCTTGGGTTGCAAAACACACCCCGTTACGATGCGCCACACCCACAGGGCATCACGGCCTTTGTTCGTTGTGTTTCAAGTGGCTGCTACAGTTTTGGATGCAAATCCTTCAACCACCCTTTTGGAGACGACGATGGGGAATTCAATGAAATGGCTGGCAGCCGCTGTGCTGTGCGCCTCCGCGATCGGGGCGCACGCCCAGGTCAACCAGACCCGCGTGTGGGCCGCGGCCTGCGCCAGCTGCCACGGCACCGACGGACGCGCTCAGCCCGGCATGGCGTCGCTGGCCGGCCGCACCGACCTGCAGAAGATCCTGCTCGAATACAAAGCCGGCACCCGCCCCGCCACGCTGATGCACCAGATCTCCAAGGGTTACACCGACGAGCAACTGGGCCAGATCGCCGCCTACTTCGCCGCACAGAAACCCTGAGGAGCCCGCCATGAAACGTCGTCAATTCGTACAAAGCATCGGCGCGGGCTCCGCACTCGCCGGCATCGGCCTCATGAGCGGCTGCGCCACCACCGGTGGCAGCAGCGCCAAGGTGGTCGTGGTGGGTGGCGGTTTTGGTGGCGCCACCGCCGCCAAATACGTGCGCATGTTCTCCAACAACAGCATCGACGTGACGCTGATCGAGCCCAACGCCGCGTTTGTCTCGTGCCCCCTGTCCAACCTGGTGGTGGGCGGCCACTCCACCATGGCCGAGATCACCACGCCCTACAGCAACCTCACTGCGCGCCACGGCGTGAAGGTGGTGCGCGACATGGTCGACAGCATCGACCCAGTCAAGCGCACGGTGAAGCTGGCCAGCGGCGGAGAGTTGCCCTACGACCGCCTCATCCTCTCGCCCGGCATCGACTTCATGCCCACCCTGCCCGGCATGGCCAAAGCCGGCGCGACCGAGAAGGTGCTGCACGCGTGGAAAGCCGGCCCGCAAACCTCCGCGCTGCGCCAGCAACTCGAAGCCCTGCCCGACGGCGGCACCTACGCCCTCAGCATCCCGCTGGCGCCCTACCGCTGCCCACCCGGCCCCTACGAACGCGCTTGCATGGTGGCCAGCTACTTCAAGGTGGCCAAGCCCAAAAGCAAGGTCGTGATCTTCGACGCCAACGACGACATCACCTCCAAGAAAGGCCTGTTCACCAAGGCCTGGACCGACCACTACGCCGGCATGATCGAGTACCGTCCCAAGCACAAGCTGGTCGATGTGGACGCCGCCACCAACACGCTGAAGTTTGAATTCAACGACGACTTCAAGGCCGGCGTGGCCAACGTGCTGCCCGACATGCGCGCCGGCAACATCGCGGTGAAGACCGGCCTGGCCACGGCCAACGCACGCTGGTGCGAGGTGGACTTTTTGACCTTCGAGTCCAAGGCCCAGAAAAACATCCACGTGCTCGGCGACGCGATCCAGATCGCCCCGGCCATGCCCAAGTCGGGCCACATGGCCAACCAGCACGGCAAGACCTGTGCGGCCGCCGTGGTTTCGCTGCTGCAGGGCCAGGAGCCCCCGGCCAACCCGCTCTACGCCAACACCTGCTACAGCTTCGTGACCGCCAAAGACGTGGTGCACGTGGCCAGCGTGCACAAGTACGACGCCGAGAAAAAGACCATGGTCGCGGTGCCGGGTGCGGGTGGTTTGTCAAGCGCGGCGAGTGAGCTGGAAGGGGCTTACGCCAAGGCCTGGGCGCGCAACATCTGGGCGGATTCGCTGGCTTGATGCCTTCTTTGTCTTCGCCATGAAAAACGCCCCGGTTGTCCGGGGCGTTTTGTTTTGGTTGATTGGGCGTCTGATGTGGGCCCTGAACCGACATCCACGGCCCTGAATCCGGCGTCACGAAGCGGTCGGATCGGTACGCCGGCCGCCCCGTGGAGGGCACACACCGGTAGACGGTGGTCAGGGCGATAGAGGCGCAGCGCGCGGGTTGAGACCGTGCGGGCTAGCCGCCCGCTTCCAGAGGCGGTTTGTGGCTGGGACTACTTCGTCGCGGCCACCGCCGGCAAGCGCGGTTCAATGGGGATCGCTTTGAAGGAGCGGCCCACGAGGACAGGACCTCTTCATCCCTGTCACTCAAGCCATACGGAGCTTCACCTTCGCCGCCGCGGTCAGCTCGTCAGCCAGGCAATTTCGCCGCCAGCAGATCGATCTTCTCGATGTTTGGCGGTGTACTGAGCAAGGCGGCTGCGTTCGCCATCAACGCGGCGGCGATCGGGCCGTGCAGGTGAGCCTCGCGGCCGGCCTCGTCCGCAAAAGCGTCAAAGACGCCGAACGTCGATGGGCCGAACTTCAATGCGAACCAGGCGGTGGTGCCCGATTCGGCGTTGGCGAGCGGCAACGCGCTTCCCAGAAAATCGGCAACGGCGGCTTCCTGGCCAGGCTTGGCTTCGAGGCGGACGAACAGGGCGAACTTGGTCATGTGGTGATCCTCTGGTTGAACGGTTGACAGTGTTGGCGAGTCCGAAGTCTCTGGTACGACGGCAATTTCCGCGAGTGGCAGGAATGCCAACATTGATATCATTTTTGCCATGAATCTACATCTTCTTGTTCTTGATGGCGTGTTCGACCTGGGGTTTGCTGCACTCATGGACACACTGAGCACGGCCAATGAACTGGCGGGCTCGCTCGCACAGGCGCCGCCGCCCATCGACGTCACGGTGGTCGGCGTTCGGCGTCGCGTGCGCACCGCGCACGGTCTGGCGGTACCGGTCGTGCCAGTGCACCGCGTGCAAAACCCTGACGTTGTTCTGGTGCCCGCGCTCGGCGCCAAGATGCCAGACGCGCTCGCCGCGCGTCTCGCGCATGCGGACGTGGCCGATGCGATCGTCGCGTTGCAGCAATGGTCAAGCGCCGGCGCGGCCACTGGCGCCGCCTGCACCGGCACCTTCTTGCTGGCGGAGAGCGCGCTGCTAGATGGCCAGCGCGCCACAACTTCGTGGTGGCTGGCGCCAATGTTTCGGCAGCGCTATCCGCAAGTGGCGCTCGACGAGTCCCGCATGCTTGTGAATTCGGCCGGCTTCACCACGGCCGGCGCCGCCTTGGCCCATCTCGACCTGGCATTGAGCGTCGTGCGCAGCCGTAGCCCGGCGCTGGCGGCTCTGGCGGCGCGATACCTGCTGGTAGAGTCCCGCGGCTCGCAAGCTGAGTTCGTGATCCCCGATCACCTAGCCCATGCCGACCCGGTGGTCGAGCGCTTTGAGGGCTGGGCCAGGCAGCAACTCGCGCACGGGTTCTCTCTCGCCGATGCGGCCATCGCAGCGGGCGCCAGTGAACGCACCTTGGCGCGGCGCGTGCAAAGCGTGTTGGGCAAGACACCCCTCTCGTACTTCCAGGATCTGCGCGTCGAGCGTGCGGTGCATCTGCTGCGAACCGGCAGCGAGAGCGTCGACCAAATCGCCGCACAGATCGGCTACTCCGACGGTGTGACCCTTCGCGCCTTGTTGCGACGCAAGCTGGGCCGCGGCGTGAGGGAGTTGCGCGCACGTGCTTGATCGGCGCCGCGTGGTGCAGGTCGATGAAGTGCCCGAATGCTGCCGGTACTGAACGTCTGCAGATGGCCGAAAGCTGAAGTCTAGCCATGCTGACCACGATCTGCTGCCCGACAAGATGGGATGGCCAGACGCCTGCCGTTGATCTTCCTGCACACGGGTAAAGTTCGGTGCTCGCAACGAAGTCGTCTGGCCAAGGTTTGGACGACGTCAGCCAGACCGATCCACGCGCAAGGCAGCTTGCGCTTCTGCCCCACCACCACAGCGACCCAAATCCCCATGACCAGCCCCATGTACAGCCACTCCGTTCCGGTCTTGAAGCAAATGCTGAACGCGTTGCAAAGCATCCTCGCGCAAGCGGCCGAGCATGCGTCTGCGAAAGCCATTGAGCCAGACGCCTTCCTGCAGGCCCGCCTGTTCCCGGACATGTTTCCATTGATCAAGCAAGTGCAAATTGCTGCCGACTTCTCGCGCGGCATTGCCGCCCGGCTCGCGGGTGTGGAGATTCCAACCATCGACGGCAACCAGACGACATTTGCCGACCTTGACGCACTGCTGAAGGCGACATTGGCATTTCTGGACAGCCTGAACGCGGCGCAGTTTGAAGGCAAGGAGAGCAGCGAAATCGTCCTGCGGCCAGGGACGCCCAAGGAAAAGAAGCTGAGCGGCCAAGCCTATCTGGCCAACTATGGATTGCCTCAGTTCTTCTTTCACGTCACCACCGCCTACGCGATCCTGCGCCACAACGGCGTGCCCATCGGCAAGCGTGACTACATGGGCGCGTACTGAACGTGTGAAACCGGGTTCACCAGCCGCCAAAAGCTTCGCTGCGGGGCTCAGTCGCCGTCTTCGTTCTCCTGCGCAAGTTGGGATTTGAGATGGTAGGTGTTGACGTCAAAGTCTGTGCCGTCCGAGACCGCGGTCAGCACCTGGGGCGCCACGCGCTGGCGCTCCTCCTCGGCCTCGGTGGGTGTGAAGCCGGCCGTGGCTGCTTCGGCGAACAGGGTCTCCAGCAGCCGCTTCGCCTTCGCTTCATGGCTTTCGATGTCGGGGTTGGCGCCGGGCGGGATGTGTTCCTCGATCCAGGCCTCGGCCCACCTCAGAAAACGCTGGCTCATGATGACCTCCTGTTACCTGTGTTGAGTCTTCAGGCGTAGCGCGCGATCATCTTCTCCAGCGGCAGCGGCGCGATCTTGCCCGCCATGCCGGCGCAGCCAAACGACTGAAAACGCGCCTGGCAGATCTCTTTGGCGGCCACGGTTGCGTCCTTGAAGAACTTGCGCGGGTCGAACTCACCGGGGTTCTTCGCCATGGTGCGGCGCATGGCGCCGGTCATGGCCAGGCGGATGTCGGTGTCGATATTGACCTTGCGCACACCGCTTTTGATGCCGCGCACGATTTCTTCCACCGGCACGCCGTAGGTCTCCTTGATGTCGCCGCCGTGTTCACGAATGATGGCCAGCCACTCCTGCGGCACGCTGCTCGATCCGTGCATCACCAGGTGCGTGTTGGGAATGGCCTGGTGAATGGCGACGATGTGGTCCATGGCCAGGATGTCACCGGTGGGTGGGCGGGTGAACTTGTAGGCGCCGTGGCTGGTGCCGATGGCAATGGCGAGTGCGTCCACACCGGTCTGCGCCACGAAGTCTTTGGCCTGCTGCGGGTCGGTCAGCATCTGGTCGTGGGTGAGCTGGCCCTCGGCGCCCACGCCGTCTTCTTCACCGGCCTCGCCGGTTTCCAGCGAGCCCAGGCAACCGAGCTCGCCCTCCACCGACACACCCACCGCGTGCGAGAACTTCACCACATCGCGCGTCACAGCCACGTTGTACTCATAGCTCGCGGGGGTCTTGGCGTCTTCCATCAGCGAGCCGTCCATCATCACGCTGCTGAAGCCGCTGCGGATGGACTGCTGGCACACGGCCGGTGTGGCGCCGTGGTCCTGGTGCATGACGATGGGGATGTGCGGGTACATCTCGATCGCGGCCTCGACCATCTTGCGCAGAAACGGCTCGCCCGCGTACTTGCGCGCCCCGGCGCTGGCCTGCAGGATCACCGGCGCGTTGCTCGCGTCGGCCGCCTGCATGATGGCCTGGATCTGCTCCAGGTTGTTCACGTTGAACGCGGGCACACCGTAGTGGTGTTCGGCGGCGTGGTCGAGCAGTTGGCGAAGCGCGATGAGGGCCATGGGGTTCCTTCAGAAGGCGGATGGTTCAGTTCAGCAAAGCCGAGAAATCGGCGATCACGCGGTCGGGGTTGCAAGCCTCGATGGGCTCGCCCATGTTGTAGCCATAAGGCAGCGCCCACACCGCCACACCGGCGTTGCGCGCAGTGGCCACGTCGATGGACGAGTCGCCCACAAACAGCGCGCGTTCGGCCTTCACGCCGAAGCGTTGCAGGCAGTCGTGCACGGCGGCGGGGTTGGGTTTTTTCACCAGCAGGGTGTCGCCGCTGATCACGCGGTGAAACATGGGCGCGAGCTGGTGCGCGTCCAGCACGGCTTGTGTGTAGCGGCTTTCCTTGTTGGTCACCACGGCCAGCTTCACGCCCGCGGCTTTCAGCACCTGCAAGGTCTCACGCACCTGCGGGTAGAGGTGGCTGCGTGTGCCGCAGCGCTGCTGGTAGTGGCCACCAAACGCGGCTTCGATGGTGGGGAAATCGGCGCTGTGGCGCACGGTGTCGGTGGTGGTGTGGCGGCGGTCGGCCAGGGCCGAGATCAGCAGCTCGCGCGTGCCGTGGCCGATCCAGTCGTTCACCTGGGTTTGCGTCACGGCGGGCAGACCGAACTGCGCCAGCGTGTCGTTGACCGCGTCGGCGATCTCGGGCGCGGTTTCGATCAGCGTGCCGTCGAGGTCGAAGAGGATGAGGTCGTATTGGTTCATGAAAGCGTCCAGGGGTTACCGTTCGCTCTGAGCCTGTCGAAGGGCTCACCAGCACGATGGCGCGAGGGCTTCGACAAGCTCAGCCCGAACGGAACCTTCAGCTCATTCGCGGGGCTCTTCATGTCAGAAGTCCTTTCACTTCTTTGCAAACGCGCGCGGTGGTGATGCCGAAGTGCTCGTACAAGGCCTTGGCCGGCGCCGACTCGCCGAAGCTGGCGATGCCCACCACCGCGCCGGTGCGGCCCACGTACTTGCGCCAGAAATCCGGATGCGCGGCTTCCACCGCCACCGTGGGCAGGTGCAGCGGCAACACGGCGTCCTGGTAAGCGCGCGGTTGCCGGTCGAACACGTTGGTGCAGGGCATGGACACCACGCGGGTGTTGATGCCTTGCGCCGCAAGCGCCTCGTGCGCTTCCATGGCGAGCGACGTTTCGGAACCGGTGGCCACGATGACGGCCCGTGGGTTCGCGCCCTCGGCCAGCACATAGCCACCTTTTCGGATCTTGTCCGCCATCGACGCGTCCGTGAGCCGCGGCAGGTTCTGGCGCGAGAGGCACAGCGCGCTCGGCCCATCTTTGCGTTCGATGGCGCTGGCCCAGGCCACGGCGGTCTCCAGCCCATCGGCCGGGCGCCACACATCGAGCTGCGGAATGATGCGCAGGCTGGGCACGTGCTCTACCGACTGGTGCGTGGGCCCGTCTTCGCCCAGGCCGATGCTGTCGTGCGTGAACACGTGAATGACGCGCAGCTTCATGAGCGCGGCCATGCGGATCGCGTTGCGGCTGTAGTCGCTGAAGGTGAGGAAGGTGCCGCCGTACGGGATGTACCCACCGTGCAGCGCCATGCCGTTCATGACGGCGGCCATGCCGAATTCGCGCACGCCGTAGCTCAGGTGGTTGCCCCAGCGGTCGCGCCCGGCTTTCACGCAGCCTTTGAAGTTGGTGAGGTTGGAGCCGGTGAGGTCGGCGCTGCCGCCGAAGAACTCGGGCACCAGGGTGTTGAGCGCGTCCAGCGCGTTCTGGCTCGCCTTGCGCGTGGCCACCGCATCAGGCTTGGCGGCCACGCCTTCAAACACACCGGCCAGCGCGGGCGCAAAGCTGGCGTGCAGATCGCCGGCCATGCGGCGTTCGAACTCGGCCGCCTCGGTCGGGTACTCGGCGCGGTAGGCGGCAAAACGGCGTTGCCACTCAACCTCCAGCGCCTGCCCCCGGTCCACCGCGTGCCAGGCCAGCGCCACGTCGGTCGGCACCTCGAACGGTGGCGCGGTCCAGCCCAAGGCGTCGCGCGTGGCCTGCACTTCGGCCGCGCCCAGGGCTGCACCGTGCACGTCGTGCGTGCCGGCCTTGTTGGGTGAGCCCTGGCCGATCACGGTCTGGCAGCAAATCAGCGTGGGTTTGCCGTCGGGGCGGCGCGCCTGCGCTTTGGCGGCAATGAGCGCGAGCTCCACTGCCTTCGTGTCGTGGCCATTCACCTTCGGGATCACGTACCAGCCGTAGGCCTCGAAGCGCTGCGGCGTGTCGTCGGTGAACCAGCCTTCGACATGACCGTCGATGGAGATGCCGTTGTCGTCGTAGAAGGCGATCAGCTTGGACAGGCGCAGCGTGCCCGCGAGTGAACACACCTCGTGGCTGATGCCTTCCATCAAACAACCGTCGCCGAGAAACGCGTAGGTGAAGTGGTCGACCACGGTGTGGCCGGGGCGGTTGAATTCGCTGGCCAGTTGTTTCTCGGCCAGCGCCATGCCCACCGCGTTGCCGATGCCCTGACCCAGCGGGCCGGTGGTGGTTTCCACACCCGGGGTCACACCCACCTCGGGGTGGCCAGCGGTCTTGCTGTGCAGTTGGCGAAAGGCCTTGAGCTCGCTCATCGGCAGGTCGTAGCCGGTGAGGTGCAGCAGCGCGTAGATCAGCATGGAGCCGTGGCCGTTGGACAGCACGAAGCGGTCGCGGTCGGGCCAGTGCGGGTTGGCGGGGTTGTGTCGCAGGTGGCGGTTCCACAGCACCTCGGCAATGTCGGCCATGCCCATGGGCGCGCCCGGATGACCGGAGTTGGCCTGCTGCACCGCGTCCACCGCCAGCATGCGGATCGCGTTGGCCATCTGGCGGGCGAGTTCGTTTGAGGGGTTTTTCATGGGCGTGTTTTCTGGTCTTCAGGCGAGACCGATGGCCCGCTTTTTCCGCTCCACCATCCGCCAGATGAAGGGCGTGAAGATCAGTTGCATCGCCAGTTCCATCTTGCCGCCGGGCACCACGATGGTGTTGGCGCGGCTCATCCACGAGCCGTGCACCATGTTCATCAGGTACTGGAAGTCGATCCCCTTGGGCTTGGCGAAACGGATCACCACCATGCTCTCGTCGGCGGTGGGCACGTCGCGCGCAATGAAGGGGTTGCTGGTGTCCACGATGGGCACGCGCTGGAAGTTCACGTGCGTGTGCTGGAACTGCGGGCAGATGTAGTTCACGTAGTCGGGCATGCGGCGCAGGATGGTGTCGGTCACCGCGTCGGCGCTGTAGCCGCGCATGTTCTTGTCGCGCCAGAGTTTCTGGATCCACTCCAGGTTGATCACCGGCACCACGCCCACCAGCAGGTCGGGGTGCTGCGCCACGTCGACCTCGGGTGTCACCACCGCGCCGTGCAGGCCTTCGTAGAACAGCATGTCGGTGTTCTCGGGCAGCGGCTCCCAGGCGGTGAAGGTGCCAGGCTCCTGCTGGTAGGGCGCAGCTTCCTCGGTGTTGTGCAGGTACTTGCGGCTCTTGCCGGTACCGGTGGCGCCGTAGGTCTTGAACAGGCTGGCGATCTCGTCGAACAGGTTGGCCTCGGCACCGAAGTGGCTGAAGTTGAGGTTGCCGGCTGCTTCGGCCTCGGCCATCTTGAGCTTCATTTCCTTGCGATCGAAGCGGTGGTAGCTGTCGCCCTCGACGATGGCGGCACTCACACCTTCGCGGCGGAAAATGTTCTGAAAGGTCCGCGTGACGGTGGAGGTGCCGGCTCCAGATGAACCTGTGATCGCAATGATGGGGTGGCGCTCTGACATGACATTTCCTCAGTTGTTGTGTTCTCAGTCGCGAAACAGGGAGCGCTCGGCGAACAGCGGGTTGCTCTTGTCCTTGAAGGCCTGTGGCTCGGCGTGGTAGCGCTCGATCCGCTCAACCTCGTGTTTGGAGCCGAACACCAGGCCAATGCGTTGGTGCAGGTCGGTGGGCTGCACGCCCAGCATGGGTTCGCGCCCGGTGCTGGCGCGGCCGCCCGCCTGCTCCATCAGCATGCCGACCGGGTTGGCTTCGTACAGCAAGCGCAGCCGCCCGGGTTTGCTTGGGTCTTTGGTGTCGCGCGGGTACATGAACACGCCGCCGCGCATGAGGATGCGGTGCGCCTCGGCCACCATGCTGGCGATCCAGCGCATGTTGAAGTCCTTGCCGCGCGGCCCGGTCTTGCCGGCCAGGCACTCGTCCACATAACGTTTGACTGGCGCCTCCCAGAAACGGCTGTTCGACGCGTTGATGGCGAACTCGTGCGTGTCTTCGGGGATGCGGATGTGCGGGTGCGTGAGCTTGAACTCGCCCAGGTTGGGATCGAGCGTGAAGCCGTGGACACCGCTGCCCACGGTGAGTACGAACATGGTGGTGGGGCCGTAGAGCGCATAGCCGGCGGCCACCTGCTGGGCGCCGGGCTGCAGGAAGTCGTTCACCACCACCTCGCGGCCCGAGTCGATCACATCCCTGGGTGCGCGCAGCACGCTGAAGATGCTGCCCACCGACACGTTCACGTCGATGTTGCTCGACCCATCGAGCGGGTCGAACACCAGCAGGTACTTGCCGCGCGGGTACTCCGGCGGAATCGGATACGGCTGCTCCATTTCTTCCGACGCCATGCCCGCCAGGTGCCCGCCCCACTCGTTGGCCTTGATGAACATGTCGTTGCTGATCACGTCGAGCTTCTTCTGCGTTTCGCCCTGCACGTTGACGCTGTCGCCACCGCCGTGGTTGCCCAGCATGTCGCCCAGGGCGCCAAAGGCCACGCTGCGCGCAATGGCCTTGCAGGCCAGCGCCACGTCGAGGATGAGCGCGTTGAAGTCGCCGCTGGCGTGTGGGTAACGGCGCCGCTCCTCGATCAGGAACTGGGTCAGGGTGGAGCGTTTGGACAGGGGCATCGGGGCGGTCTCGTTGTTGTTGTCCTGGGGAAAAGGCTCAGGCCTGGGCATGCCATTGGCGCAGTTGCGCCAGCCCGACGGCGCCGAGGTCGGGCACCACCCGCAAGGCGCCGCTGAAATCGTGGTGGTCGGTGAAGCTGTTGGGCGTGATCACGGTGCGAAGGCCCGCGGCCGTGGCGGCTTGCAGGCCATTGGCCGAGTCTTCGAACGCCAGGCAAGCCGAGGCGGGCAGCCCCATGTCGCCCAGCACCTGCAGGTACACCTGCGGATGCGGTTTTTTGATGGGCGAGGAAGACGCGTCGCCCACCGCCAGGAAGTGGCTGCGCCAGCCATCTCCGATCGCGGTGCGCAGCAGTGCCGCAATGTTCACCGGCGAAGTGGTGGTGGCAATCGCCAGTTGCAGGCCTTGCGCACGCGCTTCGCTCATGAGCGCGAGCACCCCGGGTCGCAATTGCACGGCACCTTCGCGCACCGCGTTCTCGTAGTACGCCGTCTTGAGCTCGTGCAGCCGGTCAATGGTGGCTTGAACCGCACCGGCGCCCAGTTCGGTCAGATCGGGTTGCACGCTGCGCCAGTGGTGGAGCATGCGTTCCTTGCCGCCGGAAATCTCCAGCAGGCGGGTGTAGAGCGCGGTGTCCCAGCGCCAGTCCAGACCCTCCAGTTCGAAGGCGTGGTTGAAGGCCGCCAGGTGCACACGTTCGGTGTCCGCCAGGGTGCCGTCGACATCAAAAATCAGGGCTTTGAGCATTTGACCCACTGTAGGGATGGGTTGAAATAAGGTAAATTCACGATTCGTTGAACTTCGATTAAGTGAATGCTGAATGAAGAACGCCACTTTTCGCCAGCTGCGCGTGTTCAACGAGGTCGCCCGCTACCTGAGTTTTGCGCGCGCGGCCGAGGTGCTGCACCTCACGCCGCCTGCGGTCACCATGCAGATCAAGGAGCTGGAAGGCCATGTGGGCCTGCCGCTTTTTGACCGGCGCGGACGCCAGGTCACGCTCACCACGGCAGGCGAATACATGCTGGTCTACGCCCGCAAGGTGCTGGCCACGCTGAAAGACGCGGAAGACGCCGCCGCGCGCCTGCAGCGGCTGGAGGTGGGCATACTGACCATCGGCATGGTGAGCACGGCGCAGTACTTCCTGCCGCGCCTGCTGGCCGAGTTCCAGCGCGATCACGAAGGCATCGAAATCAAACTGGCGGTGGGCAACCGCGAGCAACTGGTGAAGATGCTGCAAGGCAACGAGGTGGACATCGCCGTCATGGGCCGCCCCCCGACCGAACTGGCCACGCGCGCCGAGCCTTTTGCCGCACACCCACACGTGTTCGTTGCCCCTGTGGACCACCCCTTGCTCAAGATCGGTCACCCCACGGCGGATTCGCTCAGACCCTATGGTTTCATCCTGCGCGAGCGCGGCTCGGGCACGCGCGCGGCGATGGAGAAGTTTCTCGAACGCACGCACATGGAGCTGCGCGTGGTGATGGAGATGTCGAGCAACGAGACCATCAAGCAGGCGGTGATGGCCGGCATGGGCATCAGCTTTTTGTCGCTGCACACCATCGGCCTGGAGCTGGAGCGCCAGCTCATCGCCGTGCTGGACGTGGAGGGCAGCCCGGTGGTGCGCGGGTGGAACGTGGTGCACACGCTCTCCAAGGTGCTCTCGCCTGCGGCCGAATCGTTCCGGTATTTCATGCTGGAGCGGGCCGAGAGTTATCTGGCGGACCACTATGGGCGGTTCATGCGGCTGACGCCAGCCGGCTAGAGCCAAACCGTATACTCCACCCCGTGCCGCAAGGCACATCCGCTAGGGGTGTTGTGCCCGGGTTTTTCGCCCGGGTGCGACTGAGAAAGTCCCTTTGAACCTGATTGAGGTAATCCTCGCGCAGGGAAGCAGGCCGATGCCTTTCACCACCGTCGCCCAGCGCTGCGGTTGACGTATCCGGCCCAGCCCACCTGCCTCAAATTGCATGGAGCAAATTGATGGCACCCGACCATTCCGCACCCGCCAACCTGGCCCTCACCCCCGTGCCGCAGGGCGACCGGGTCTTCCATTTCCACGAACACGCCGCGCTCTGGTTCAGCCTGGGCACAGGCCTGCTGGTCATGCAGATCGGCGCCTACCTGGTGCCAGCCGTGGGCACGCAAGACGCGCTGATCGCCATCGTGCTGGGCTCGCTCATCGGCGCCGGCCTGCTGGCCTGGACCGCGCGGCTGGGCTGCCAGACCGGGCTGGCCAGCGCGGGCCTCATGCACGCCACCTACGGCAGCGCGTTTGCGCGCCTGCCGGTGCTGCTCAACATCGCACAGCTCGTGGGCTGGACCACGTTTGAGCTCGTGATCATGCAGGAGGGCACGGTGGCCATCCTCAAACAAGCGCTGGGCAGCGAGCCCGGTGGCCTGCTCGACGGCACCGGCGGCAAGCTGCTCGCCACACTGCTCTGGGGCGGTGTGCTGATCGCACTCATGGCCGGCTCCATGCTCAAGCTGGTGCGCAAGTTCGTCAGTCGCTTCGGCCTGCCGCTGGTGATTGCCTCGCTGGCCTGGCTCACCTGGCAGTTCGGCACGCGCCTGCAGGCGCAGGGCTTCGAGGCTTTCTGGAACCGCCCGGGTGCCGGTGGCATGGGCCTGTTTTCCGCCATGGACCTCGTGATTGCCATGCCGGTCTCGTGGCTGCCGCTGGTGGCCGACTACGCGCGCCACGGCAAACGCGCCGCCACCACGCTGGGTGGCACCTGGCTGGGTTACGCGCTGGCCAACATGTGGTGCTACGCGCTGGGTGTGCTGGTGGTGAGCACGGTGGAGCCGGGCACCAACCTGGTGGGCGCGCTGCTGCTCGCGCAGGGTGGCCTGATCGCGCTCGGCCTGATCCTGCTCGACGAGATGGACAACGCCTACGGTGACGCGCACTCGGGCGCGGTCTCGGTGCACAGCCTGCAACCGCGCTGGGACATCAAACGCGCCGGCCTGGCCTTTGCCGCCGTGTGCACGGTGCTCGCGCTGTTCCTGCCGATCCACGCGATCGAGCCCTTCCTGCTGCTGCTGAGCTCGGTGTTCGTGCCGCTGTACGGCGTGATCCTGGGTCGCCTGGGCAGCGGCGCGGTGGTGCCGAGCGTGACCGCGCGCACGGTGGACTGGAGCGCGGCGGCGGTGTGGGTGGCGGGCATCGCCTGCTACCACCTGCTCAAGCAGTACGCGCCCGACCTGGGTTCCGCCCTGCCGACGTTGGCCTTCACCTTCTTGCTGGCCACGCTCTCGCGGCCACGCAAAGCGGGTGGCCTCACCCCCGCACGGGCCTGATGGTCAAGCCACGCCGCGCTTCAAACCCGAAGGCTCTTGCGCTGGGAGAGCGGCGCGAAGCCGTGGTTGAGCGGGCCATGGCCGGCGCCGGTGTACACATCGGCGCCCTGCGCAATGGCTTGCAGGATGTAGCGGCGCGCCAGCGCCACGGCCTGGTCCAGCGGCTCACCGAGCGCCAAATGGGCGGCGATGGCCGACGACAGCGTGCAGCCCGTGCCGTGTGTGTTGCGGCTCTCGATGCGCGGCGAAGCGAGTCGTTGCACCGGGCCGACGCCAGTGACCAGCAGATCGGCCACTTCAATGCCCGGCAGGTGCCCGCCCTTGAGCAACACCGCCGGTGCGCCCATGGCGAGCAGATCGCGCGCAGCGGCCTCGAGCTCGTGCGCCGACTCGATGGTGCGGCCGAGCAGCAAGGCGGCTTCGTCCAGGTTGGGCGTGATCACCGTGGCCAGCGGGAACAGCTCGTGCACCAGCACCTGCACGGTGGTGGGGGTGATAAGGGTGTCGCCCGACGTGGCCACCATCACCGGGTCGAGCACAACGCGTTGCACCTGGTAGTGCTTCAGCGCCCAGGCCACCGTGCGCACGATATCGGGCGCGTGCAGCATGCCGATCTTCACCGCGTCCACGCCGATGTCGTCGAACACGGCGCACAGCTGTGCCTTGAGCATCTCGGGCGGCACGCCGTGGATGGCACTCACGCCCAGCGTGTTCTGCGCGGTCAGCGCGGTGATCGCCGTCATGCCGTAACAGCCCAGCGCGGCAAACGTTTTCAGATCGGCCTGGATGCCGGCTCCACCTCCGCTGTCGGAGCCGGCGATGGACAGGACGCGGGTGTAGCGGCGGGGTTCGCTGTGAGCTTGATAAGGCATGGCGCGCATTGTGGCAGCGCTCAAGGACATTGATGACGATCTCGAACAATTCCACCGCCGTGGTGCTCGGCGCCGGCCTCATGGGCCGGCTGCTCGCTTGCGCGCTGGCGCAGCGCGGGCACCGGGTGGAGGTGTTCGACGCGGGTGGCCCGCTGGCTGAAAACGCCGCCGCGCGCGTGGCCGCGGCCATGCTCGCACCCCTGGCCGAATCGGCCGTGACCGAACTCCCCGTGGTGCGCATGGGCCAGCACGGTTTGACGCGCTGGCCGCAGCTGCTGGCCGAGCTGGAACAACCGGTGTTCTTTCAACAAAGCGGCACGCTGGTGCTGTGGCACCGGCAGGACGCACCCGAGGCCGAGCGCTTCTGGGGCCAGCTCGCACGCACCTCGACCGCCCTGCCCTCGCTGCCGCACGCGCAGCGTTTGAACGCCACCGAACTCACCACGCTGGAGTCCGCGCTGGAACACCGCTTTGCCCAGGGCCTGTACCTGCCCCACGAGGGCCAGCTCGACAACCGCGAACTGCTGGCCGCGCTCGCGCACCAGATGCAGTTGCTCGGTGTGACCGTGCACTGGCACGCACCGCGCACACCCGACGAGGTCGACCCCGGTCCGGGCGCCTGGCTGTTCGACTGCCGTGGCCTCGGCGCCCAGCCGCAGTGGAACGCGTTGCGCGGCGTACGCGGCGAGGTGGCGCGCGTGCACGCGCCGGGCGTGAGCCTCTCGCGCCCCACACGCCTGCTGCACCCGCGCTACCCGCTCTACATCGCGCCCAAGCCGGGCGGCATGTTCGTCATCGGCGCCACCGAAATCGAGTCCGACGACCTCTCGCCCGCGAGCGTGCGCTCCACGCTGGAGCTGCTGAGCGCGGCCTACACCGTGCACCCCGGTTTTGGCGAAGCGCGCATCATCGAGATGGGTGTGCAGCTGCGCCCCACCCTGCCCGACAACCTGCCCGAGATCCGCCTGAGCGCACCGCGCCGCCTGCAGATCAACGGCCTGTACCGCCACGGCTTCTTGATCGCACCCGCCATGCTCGATGCCGCCCTGCAGGCCATGGACAATGGAGACTCCGCGCTGGCCGAACAATGGGGCCTCTCGCTGCAGCACACCGCCCACTGACACCCACATGAACGTCTTCATCAACCACGAACCCCGCGAGCTGCCCGAGGGCACCACGCTGGCCGACGCGCTGCGGGTGTGTGATCCGCCAGCTGTGTTCGCGGCGGCGGTCAACCTGCAGTTCGTGCCGCGCGGCAGCTACGCGCAGCAGGTGCTGACTGAAGGCGACCGCATCGAAATCATTGCCCCGATCACGGGAGGCTGAACATGGACATGACCCATCCGCCCACACACGGCGATCCGCTGATCCTCTACGGCGAGGTGTTCCAGAGCCGCCTGATGCTCGGCACCTCGCGCTACCCCTCGCCCGCCACACTGGAAGCCGCTGTGAAAAGCGCGCAGCCCGCCATGCTCACCGCCTCGCTGCGCCGCCAGGGCGCGGTGCAGCCCGAGGCCGGCGCGGCGTTCTGGAAACTGCTGCAAGACCTCGCGGTGCCGGTGCTGCCCAACACCGCCGGCTGCCACAGCGCGCAGGAAGTCATCACCACCGCGCAGATGGCGCGCGAGGTGTTCAACACGCCGTGGATCAAGCTCGAACTCATTGGCGACGACTACAGCCTGCAGCCCGACACGCTCAACCTGGTGGACTGCGCGCGCCAGCTCATCAACGAGGGCTTCAAGGTGCTGCCCTACTGCACCGAAGACCTGGTGCTGTGCCAACGCCTGGTCGACGTGGGCTGCCAGGCCGTGATGCCCTGGGCCGCGCCCATCGGCACCGGGCGCGGCCCGGTGAACCCCTACGCCATGCGCCTGCTGCGCGAGCGCCTGCAG
>NZ_JBLYYB010000134.1:0-16974 GCF_048549895.1 Hydrogenophaga sp. | reverse complement strand
GGCGGTACGTCAACTGGCAGCCCGAACAACACAGCATGGCCACGCGCCTGGTGGTCGCTCTGCTGATCACGGTCTTGGCCGCCTGGATTCGCGTGGCGCTGGCCCCGGCCGAATCGGGTGGGCGCTTCATCACCCTGTCGCTTGCTGCTGCGCTGTCCGCCCTCTACGGCGGTTTTCGGGTGGGCATGTTCAGCACCGTGGTGGGCATGCTGATCATCAACTTCCTGCTGGTCAAACCCTATTTCAGCTTCGTTTTTGACGACCCGGTGGAGGCCTTCTGGCTCAACCTGTGGCACCTGATCACGCAGCTGGTGGTGGTGGGTGCCATCGGGTTCATGCAGCAGCAGAACAAGCGCCTGCGGCAGGCCACCGAAGAGGTGCAGCTCGGCGCCAAACAGCTGCGCGACACCTTCGAGTTCAGCTCCACCGGCATGGCGCACAGCCACATCGACGGGCGCTGGATCCGCGTGAACCAGACCTATTGCGACCTGATCGGCTACACCCGGGCGGAGATCCAGACGCTGAGCTACCGGGATTTCACCCATCCCGACGACCTCTCGCTGGATGAAGGCCAGCTCGCGCGCACCCTCAAAGGCGAGATCTCCAGCTACAACATCGAGAAGCGCTACATCCACAAACAGGGCCAGATGGTCTGGGTGCACCTCACGCTTTCGCTGGTGCGCCTGCCCGACGGGCAGCCCGACTACCTCATTGCCGTGGTGCAGAACATCACCACACGCAAGTCCACCGAGCAGGCCTTGCGCACCAGCGAACAACTGCTGCGCCAGGCCCACCAGCTCGCAGACCTGGCCAGCTGGCAGGCCGACGTGGCCACCCGCCGTTTTTCCACCTTGTCCGGATCGCACGAGGTGCTCGATCTGCCGTCCGCCGAGTTCACCGACGACGAGCTGCTGGCCCTCACGCACCCCGACGACCGGGCGACGGTCCTGAAGCAGTGGGCCATGGCGGTCAAGGGCCAGGCCGACTACGACATCGAATACCGGCTCATCATTCGCGGCGAGCACCGCTGGTTTTCGGTGCGGGCGGAGTTTGATCGCGACCCCAAGGGCCGCGCCGTGCGCGCCCTGGGCGTCACCCAGGACATCACCCAGCGCAAACGCAACGAGATGCAGATCCAGCAACTCAATGCCTCGCTGGAACAACGCATCGACGAGCGCACGCGTGCCCTCAAGGCCGCCTACGACGAACTGGAGAGCTACTCCTACGCCGTGGCCCACGACCTGCGCTCACCCCTGCGCATCATCAACGGCTTTGCACAGGCGCTGCGCGAAGACAACCCGGCGTGGACCGAGGAGAGCCTCTCGCACCTGGAACGCATCATGGGTGCGAGCAAGAAGATGGGGGAACTCATCGACGGTCTGCTCACCCTTTCCCAGTTCTCGCGCGGAGACCTGCAGCGCAAGCCGGTCAACCTGAGCACCATCGCCACCCGGCTGCTGGAGGAGTTCGCCAGCACCGATGCGCAGCGCAAGGTGCGCTGGGTGGTCGAGCCGGGGCTTGAGGCCATGGCCGACCCGCCGCTGGTGGAGGCGCTCCTGCAGAACCTGCTGCACAACGCCTGGAAATACAGCGCCCAGACGCCCGAGGCTTGCATTCGGGTCTATGCGAGGGTGGAAAAAGGACAGACGCAGTTCTGCGTGAGCGACAACGGCGCGGGCTTCGACATGGCCCGGGCCAACAAGCTGTTCCAGCCGTTCCAGCGCCTGCACATGCCGCATGAGTTCTCGGGCCTGGGCATTGGTCTGGCCACCTCGCTGCGCATCGTGCAGCGCCACGGCGGTGGCATGGGCGCCACCGGTGAGCCCGGCAAAGGCGCCACCTTCTTTTTCACGCTCTACGCCTCCCTGGCGGCGTAGGCAGCCGGCTCAGGCGACCCAGTCAACCCAGCCCATGGCTGCGGTCAACAAGATCAGCGCACCAAACGCAATGCGGTACCAGGCGAACGGGGCAAACGTGTGGGTGGCCACGAAGCGCAGCAACCAGCGCACGCACACCCAGGCCGAGAGCCACGAGAAAAACAAGCCCACGGCGAACAGCGGGATGTCGGCTGTGCTCAGCAAGTCTCGGCTCTTGTAAAGGTCGTAGGCGGCGGCGCCAAACAGCACGGGGATGGCCAGGAAAAAGCTGAACTCGGTGGCGGCCTTGCGGCTGAAACCCAGCAGCAAGCCGCCGATGATGGTGGCGCCCGAGCGGCTCACGCCGGGCACCAGCGCCGCGCACTGCACCAGGCCCACCTTGAGCGCGTCGGTCCAGCGCACGTCGTCCACCGATTCGATGCGCGGCACCACACCGCGTCCCTGGCGCCGCTCGGCCCACAGGATCACCACGCCGCCGACGATGAAGCCCAGGGCCACCACCAGCGGGTTGAACAGCACGCTCTTGATGACGCCGATGAACAGGAAGCCCAGCAAGGCGGCTGGGAAGAAACCCACCAGCACGTTGAGCGTGAAGCGTTGCGCGCGTTGCTCGCGGGGCAGGCCCACCAGCGTTTCCCACAGCTTGCCGGCATAAAGCGAGACGATGGCCATCATCGCGCCGGTCTGGATCACCACCTCGAAGAGCTTGATCTTCTCGCCTGGCATGTTCAGGAGCGACGCCGCCAGGATGAGGTGGCCGGTGGAAGACACCGGGATGAACTCGGTCAGGCCTTCCACCACGCCCATGATGGCGGCCTTGATCAACAACACAAAATCCATGGGAGCGGGTTCTCAGGTGGTGCGCGGTCCCACCGAGGGTCCGACGAGCAAGCCGGTATCGTACCTGCTGCCCGGGCGCGCTCACTCGTGGCGCAAGGCCTGGATCGGCAGCAGTTCCGAGGCGCGTTTGGCCGGGTAGAAGCCGAAGAACACACCCACCAGCGCCGAGAAGCCCGCCGCCAGCACGATGGAGTTGAGCGTCATGCTCACCTGCCAGCCCGCGAACTGGCCGACCGCCCAGGTGGCGATGGCGCCCAGCAGCACACCGATGGCACCACCAATGAGGCTCAGCGTCACCGCCTCGATCAAAAACTGCGTGAGGATGTCGCGCCCGCGCGCGCCCACCGCCATGCGCAGGCCGATCTCCCGGGTGCGCTCGGTCACGCTCACCAGCATGATGTTCATGATGCCGATGCCCCCCACGATCAGACTCACGCCGGCCACGGCCGAGAGCAGCAGCGTCATCGTGCGGCTGGACTCTTCCTGTGCCTGCAGCATTTCGGTGAGGTTGCGTATCCGGAAAGGCTCGTCGGCTCCTGGCTGCACCCGCATTCGCTGCAACAGCAGTTCGCGGATGTTGTCTTCGGCCACTTTCATGTCGTTTCCATCGCGCACCTTGACCGAAATGCTCGCAACACGCTTCACCCGCCCGGCGGCGTCGCCCTGAATGCGGTTGCGAAAAGTGTTCAGCGGCACGATGGCGATGTCGTCCTGGTCCGAGCCCCAGGAGTTCTGTCCCTTGAGTGCAAGCACCCCGATCACGGTCACGGGCACATTGCGCAGCCGGATCACCTGATCCACCGGGTCCTGGTCGCCGAACAGTTCGCGCGCCACCGTCTGCCCGAGTATCACGACCTTGGCCGCACCCTGAGCCTCGGCTGCTTCGAACAGCCGGCCGCTGGCCAAGGGCCAGTCGCGCGCTTCCAGGTAGTCGTTGGTGGCACCAAAAACCGGTGTGCTCCAGTTGGTGCCGCCGTAGACCGCCTGAACCGTGGCACGTGAGCTCGGCGCGGCCACCTGCACCTCGGGCACTTCCAGCGCAATGGCCTGGGCGTCGACTTCATTCAATGCCTGACTGCTCTGTGCGCCCTGGCGCACACCGCCGCTGTTGGAGCTGCCGGGCAACACCAGCATCACGTTGGCGCCGAGCACTTTCATGTGCTCCTGCACACGCTCGGTGGCTCCTTGGCCGATCGCGATCATGGTGATGACGGCGGCCACGCCAATGATGATGCCGAGCATGGTCAACAAGCTGCGCAGTGGATTGGCCCGCAGCGCACGCCACGCGCTGCGCATTGCAGAGAGTGTGTTCATGCGTGTGCTGCCTGAGTTCTGTGTCCGGGCTGCACAGCGTCTTCAACCACCTGTCCATCGCGAAACACCAGCCTGCGCCGCGCCCAGGCCGCAACATCGTGCTCGTGCGTGACCAGCACCACAGTGATCCCCTGTTCATTGAGCTCGGTCAGCAGCCCCATGATGTCCTCGCTCGTGCGCGTATCCAGTGCGCCGGTGGGTTCATCGGCCAGGATGAGCTGGGGCCGGTTGACGAGAGCGCGGGCGATGGCCACGCGTTGCTGCTGGCCACCCGACAATTCGGCAGGCGTGTGATCTGCGCGTTCGCCCAGGCCCACGCGCTGGAGCGCCTCGCGGGCGCGCCGGTGGCGCTCTTCGTTGGACACTCCAGCGTAAACCATGGGCAGTTCCACATTTTCCTGGGCGCTGGTTCGTGGCAACAAGTTGAACTGTTGAAAGACAAACCCGATACGGCGGTTGCGCACAGCCGCCAGCGCATCCGCACTCATGGTCTGCACCGCCTCGCCCGCCAGCCGGTACTCGCCGCCATCGGGCAGGTCCAGGCAACCCAGGATGTTCATCAGCGTGGACTTGCCCGACCCGGATGCCCCCATGATCGCAACGAACTCCCCCGCTTCGATGGTCAGGGACACACCGGCCAGGGCGTGCACCGTCTGATCACCCATGGTGTAGGCCTTCGTCAGGTCCTTCGTTTCGATCAGCGTCATCTGGTCGGTCATGCCGGTGTTGGGTGGTACGGGTTCAGAAAGACATGCGCGGACCACTGCCGCGCGCGGGCGTGGCGGAGGCACTCACACCGGTGACCACGGTCGCGCCCTCGACCACCGCTTGTGCTGCAGGCCCGTCGGATCGCACCATGATCTCGGTATGAGAGCCATCGGTCACGCCCAGCCGAACGTTGTAGGCCGCTGGCTCGCCTTTGGCGTTCAGCACAAAGACACGGCCTCGCGAAGACACACCACCTCGACCATCACGGGGTGCAGCCACAGCCGGCGGTCGGGCAGTGGCCGGGGCGCCAGCGTTGCTCGCTGCGCCTGTGCGGGGTGGGGTGCCAGCAGTGGTGGGCGCATCGGCGGGGCCCTCGGGCACTGGCGCGGGCTCGACACCCGCGATGCGCACGCGCAGCGCAGCGTTGGGCACCTTGAGGACCGATTCGCGCGACTCGGTGACCACACGCACATTGGCCGTCATGCCCGGCAGCAGGCGCCCATCGGCGTTGGAGAAGCCCACCACGGCCACGTAGGTCACCACACTGGAGACGTTGGTGGCGGCCTTGCGCACCTGGCGCACTTCACCTGCAAATCTCTGGCCGGGGAACGCGTCCACCGTGAAGCTGGCCTTTTGCCCCGGCTGGATGCGGCCCACGTCGGCCTCGTCGATGCTGGCGTCCACCTGCATGTCGGAGAGGTTTTGCGCGATCACGAACAGCTCGGGCGCCTGCAGGCTGGCGGCCACGGTCTGGCCTTTTTCCACGGTGCGCTTGATCACGATGCCGTCCACCGGCGAGGTGATGCGGGTGCGCGAGAGGTCGATGCGCGCCTGCGCCACCGCCGCCTCGCGCTGCGCCACGTTGGCCTGCGCGCTCTTGATCTGCGCCTCGCTCACGCCCACCAGCGCCTGCACCGCCTTGAGCGATTCCTGCGCCGAGACGAGCGCGGCGCGCGTGCGGTCGGCCTCGCTCTGGGCAATGAACCCCTGCCCGACCAGGTTCACGTTGCGCTCGTGGGTGCGCTGTGCCTCGGCCACATCCGATTGCGCGCGCGACACATTGGCCCGGCTCGACGCCGAATTGGCCACCGCGATCTGCACCGCCGCGCGCGAGGCGTCCAGGTCGGCCTGCGAAGAACTCAGGCGGTATTCAAACGTCTGCGGGTCGATCTCGGCGATCAGCTGGCCAGCCTTCACTTCGGTGTTGAAGTCCACATACACCGCACGCACCTGGCCCGAGACCTGGGTGCCCACCGACACCTGCGTGACCGGATTGACCGTGCCACTGGCCGACACACTGGCCTGCAGCGGGCCGCGCTCGATGGTCGCGGTGCGGTACTGCACCGCCGACTGCGCACTGCGCTGGCTCCACCACCAGCCGCCGCCGGCCACCAGAGCCAGCACCACCGCACCCGAAATCCATGTCGTCTTTTTCATCGGTCCATTGTAGGAACGGGGGTCCAGACTTGATCGCTGCGGGGTATCTGCCGGGTTTCGCTGCGGTAAAGAACCACCCCCTGCTGCGGTTCACGCCGCGCACCGGGCGTTTCGCGCCACCACCGGCCCGATCCGTCGCAATCCGCTGGGCCCGCCAGCCGCCGCTGGGCACAGTGCGCTCAACCACCCAACGGAGAGCGCCATGCAACTCACACCCCTCATCGCCGTGCACATGACCGCCGCCATCGCCGCCGTGGCCATCGGCCCCATTGCCCTGTGGGCGCGCCGTGGCCACGCCAGCCGCCAGCCCCACAGCCAGCGCCCCCGGCTGCACCGCGCCGCAGGCTACGCCTGGGTCGCGTTGATGCTCGTCACGGCCTTGTCGGCCATCTTCATCAGCGACCCCGCCGTGCCCAACATCGCCGGCTTCTCGGCCATCCACCTGCTGATCCCGGTCGTGCTGTTCAGCCTGTTCCTGGCCTTTCGTCAACTCCTGCGCGGCAACGTGAACGGCCACCGCAAGACCATGGTCTCGCTGTACGTGAGCGCCTGCCTGATCGCAGGCGCGTTCACGCTGATGCCCGGGCGCTTCCTGGGCCACATGCTCTGGAGCCATTGGCTGGGGCTGGTGTGAACGGGGTCGGTTCCCTGGCCTTGCGGGATACTGCGCCCATGCCGCCGCTGAACCCCGCCACCATCGCCCGCCGGGCCTTTGCCACCGTGGTGTTCAACTCGGTCATTGCGCTGGCGATCACCTTGGTCGGCGGCGAGACCTTTGCGGTGAACATGGTCTATTCCCAGTTCATCGGGCTGTTCATCTGGGGCCTGATCGACGGCGGGCGCTTCGTGCTGCACCCCGGCGGCTGGCCTGGCGCGCCGGCCATGGCTGCGCTGGTGGTGGGTGCGGTGCTGATCGCCTACCCGCTCGGCAGCGCATGCGCCAACCTGCTGCTGGGGCGTCCGCTGCTGATCGGCCTGAACAACTTTCCGCGCGCCACCCTGGGCTTCGTGCTGATGTCGCTCTCGGCCGGCGGGTTTGGCGCCTACTACTTCACCAGCCGCGAGATGCTCGCCCGCGCCCGGCTGGCCGGCGAAGAGGCCCAGCGCCAGGCCAGCGAGGCCCGCCTCAAGCTGCTCGAATCCCAACTCGAGCCCCACATGCTGTTCAACACCCTCGCCAACCTGCGCGCGCTGATCACCACCGACCCCGAACGCGCTCTGGCCATGCTGGACCGGCTCAACGACTTTCTGCGCGCCACGCTCACCGCCTCGCGCGCCGACGCCACCGCCGGGCACCACACCCTGGCCGACGAATTCGCGCGGCTGCGCGACTACCTCGAACTCATGGCCGTGCGCATGGGCCCGCGCCTGCGCTACACGCTGGATCTGCCCGAGGCCCTGAGCCGCCTGAGCGTGCCGCCCCTGCTGCTGCAGCCGCTGGTGGAAAACGGCATCCGCCACGGGCTGGAGCCCAGCGTGGATGGCGGCGAGATCCGCGTGGTGGCGCGCCAGGGCCAAGGCGGTCTGGAGCTGGAGGTGAGCGATACCGGCGTGGGCTGCGAGGCCGAGCCGGCCGCTGGTTTCGGCCTGAGCCAGGTGCGCGAACGCCTGGCCACCGCCTACCCCGGCCAGGCCCGGCTGCACTGGCACAGCGCCCCCGGCGCCGGCACCCGCGCCCTGCTCACCCTGCCCCTGCAAACCCCATGAACGCCACCGCCCTCATTGCCGAAGACGAACCGCTGCTGGCCCAGGCCCTGCAGGCCGAGCTGCTGCACGCCTGGCCCGAACTGGCGGTGGTGAAGGTCGTGGGCGACGGCGAAGCCGCCGTGGTGCAGGCGCTGGCGCTGCGGCCCGATGTGCTGTTTCTCGACATCCGCATGCCCGGCCAGAGCGGACTGGAAGCCGCTGCCGAACTGGCCGAAGAATGGCCCGACGACCACCCGTTTCCCGCGCTGGTGTTTGTGACCGCGTTTGACGCCTACGCCGTGCAGGCCTTCGAGACCCAGGCGGTGGACTACCTGCTCAAACCGGTGCAGCCCGAGCGTCTGCGCCTCACCGTGCAGCGCGTTCAGGCCTTGCTGGCGCAGCGCCGGCCCGCCACCGGCGTGCTGGACGCCACGCTGGAGCAACTGCGCAGCCTCATGACCCAACCACAGTCCCCGGCCCCGCGCCTGCAGGTCATACCGGCCAGTGTGGGCAACAGCATCCGCATGGTGCAGCTGGGGGAGGTGCTGGCGTTTGAAGCGGCCGACAAATACGTGCGCGTGCTGCTCGCACAAGGCGAGGTGCTGATCCGCACGCCGCTGAAAGAACTGATGCCCCAGCTGGACCCCGCCGTGTTCTGGCAGGTCCACCGGGGCACCGTGGTGCGAGCCGACGCCATCGAGAGCGTCACCCGCAACGAAGCCGGGCGCCTGGGCCTGCGGCTGCGCGCCCGGACCGAGACCTTCGCCGTGAGCCGGCTCTACGCGGAGCGGTTTCGGGCGATGTGAAGCGGGCCTGTCGGCTGGACCTCTGTTTGAGCCGAGTATCTATTCACTTGAACCGCAAAAATCCACCGAATCGCCCAAGAATGATCTACTCTTCCATCTATTCATGAATCCATTCAAATCCCGATGAACGAACCCCTTCTGGACGCCCTCCGACTGCTCGGCGGCGTGGCCACCAGCGCCGAGCTGAAGGCGCGCATGGGCGTGAGCCAACCCACGGTATCCAGAGCGCTGGCGCCCTTGCTGCGCGACGGTCGGGTGATCAAGGTCGGAGCCGCCCGCTCACAGCAATACCTGCTGGCTCGACACATCGAGGGAGTGGGCAGTGACATCCCCCTGATGCGGGTGGACGCTCAGGGCAGAACCTCGGCTTTCGGCCGCATGGTGGCGCTGCCAGGCGGGCGCTTCTGGGTTGAAGAGGCAGATGGTGCGCGCGAACTGCACGCCGGTCTGCCGTGGTTTCTGCAAGACATGAGACCGCAGGGATTCATGGGTCGCACGTTTGCGCAGGCCCATCCCGAACTGCGCTTGCCCAACGACCTTCGCCACTGGAGCGAAGACGATGTGCTCCGCGCGCTGGTGCAGGCCGGGGACGATCTGCCGGGCAACCTCATCGTGGGTCAGTCCGCCTTTGAGCGCTTTCACACGCTGGCCCAGCGGCTCTCGACCACCACCGCTCCCGAGCAGGACTACCCCCCGTTCGCCGAGCGCGCTATGCAGGGCACGCTGCCGGGCTCCTCGGCGGGCGGAGAGCAGCCCAAGTTCTGCACCACGCTGAACGGCCAGCCTTTGATCGTGAAGTTTTCGCCGGCGGGCAAGGCACCCGTCGACCAGCGCTGGCGCGATCTGCTGGTGTGCGAACACCTGGCACTGCACACGCTGGCGCAGAACAACCTGCCTGCCGCCCAGACCCGCATCGTCGTGGCGGCCAACCGCGTCTTTCTGGAAGCGCAGCGCTTTGACCGCACGGCCCAAGGCCGCATCGGCATGGTCTCGCTGCTGGTGTACGACGCGCAATACGTGGGGCAGATGGACCACTGGGCCGCCACCGCCCAACGCATGGCGGCGCGGCAGCTGATGACGGAAGGCGACGCGCTCCAGTTGCGCCTGCTCGACGCATTCGGCGCACTCATCGGCAACACCGATCGCCACTACGGCAACATCTCGCTGCTGCTGGACCAAGGCAGTTGGCGCCTCTCACCCACTTACGACATGTTGCCCATGCTCTATGCCCCGGTGAACGGTGAACTGGTGGAGCGCGATTTCGCTGCGCGTGCGCTGCACCCCAACGCCGACACGCTGGGTGTGTGGCCACAGGCCGTTGAGCTGGCCTCGCAGTTCTGGGCTCTGGCTGCGCAAGAACCGCGCATCTCAAAAGACTTCCGCCACATCGCTCAAAACAACCGGGACACCGTGTCGCGGTTGTGAGCGCCATCAGCGGTGGCCGCGATGGCCATCGTCGTCGTCCCAGTCGCGCCCGCCGCGATGACCGTGTTTACGGTGACCGTGGCCGTAGCGGCGGTCGTCCCAGCGGGGGCCGTGGCCCCAGCCCGAGCGGTAGTAGGGACGCGGCTGCACATAAACCGGCTGCGGGTAGACCACCACCGGGCGTGGGTGCACGACGATGGGGCGCTGGTAGATGGGGCGGCGTTCCTGGTAGACCGGGTAACGCTCTTCGTACACGGGGTAGGCGTGCCCGTACACCGGCGGGTAGTTGGACACACCCACGGCCACGCCGGGTGAGCCGATGCCGATGGACCACGAAATGTTGTCGCGCGCATGCACCAGTGTGGCGGCGGTGGACGCGACCCAGGCGCTGGCGGTCAAGGCGACCAGCGTGAGGCCACGGGCCAGCGCCGAGGTGCGGGCCCAGTGGGTTTTGAGTGAGGCGGTTTTCATGTGGGGCTCCTGAATTCGCATGGGGCGGGGGTCAGGGTTTTGGTTACCCTGTGCCTGCATTACAAGAAACGGCCTGCTGCGCCGTACCGCACGCCCCGTCAAAGTCGTTGCCAGACGTAACCCCCATGACCGATACCCCCCGATCCCACCCTCCGCCGCCCTTGAAGTGCTCGATTTCTGGTTCGGCGACGGCCTGCAGCGCGACTGGCCCTCGCAAGACCTCAACGCGCTGTGGTTTGGCGGCGGCCCGGCGCAGGACGACGCCATCCGCCAGCGATTTGGCCCGCTGGTGGACGAAGCGCTGAACGGCGGCCTCACAGCCTGGGAAGCCGAGCCGCGCGCCCGGCTGGCGCTCATCGTGCTGCTGGACCAGCTCTCGCGCAACGTGCACCGTGGCCAGCGCCGCGCCTTTGACGGCGACGCCCGTGCGCAGCGCCTGAGCCGGCTTTCAATCGCCGAAGGCATGGACACCACGCTCACGCCCGCCGGCTGCGTGTTTCTCTACATGCCGCTCATGCACGCAGAAAGCCTGGCGCTGCAGGAAGAGTGCGTGGCGCGCTTCCAGAAGCTGGTGGACAACAGCCCTGAAACGCTGCGCGACAAGCTCGCCAACAACCTGCGCTTTGCCGTGGTGCACCGCGACATCGTGGCGCAGTACGGGCGTTTTCCGCACCGCAACGCCGTGCTCGGGCGCGACTGCACACCCGAAGAAGACACGTTTTTGAAAGACGGTCCGCGCTTCGGTCAGTAGCCGGACGGCCCTGCGCAGGTGGCCAGCGGCGAGGATTCACGCCGCCGTCACACGGTCGTCACCGGGGTTTCATGGTGCTTGCCTACAACCGTGGGTTTCAACCCCACCACAAGACCACCATGAGACTCCTGCCTCAGCAGCCGCGCGCCCGCCTGTTCGCCACCTCCATCGCCATGACCGCTGCGCTCGCCGCCTGCGGTGGCGGCAGCGATGCGCCCACCACCCCTGCCCCCGTGGTGGAAGCCACGCCCCTGAGCCTCACGCTGGAGAAGATCGGCGGCTACAGCACCAACCAGTTCGGCGTGAGCGCTGCTGAAATTCCGGCGTTTGACGCTGCGAGCAAGCGCCTCTTCGTGGTCAACGCCCAACTGGGCGCTGTGGACGTGCTCAACCTCGCCAACCCGGCCAGCCCGGTGAAGGTGGGCGTGCTCGACGCCACCGCCGTGCTCGCCGGCGCCGAGATCAACAGCGTGGCCGTGTTCAACGGCATCGTGGCCGTGGCGATTCAGGCCCCCGTGAAAACCGACCCGGGCCGCATGGCGCTTTACCGCGCCAGCAACCTCAGCCTCATCAGTTCGGTGACCATCGGCGCGCAGCCCGACATGATCACCTTCACGCCCGACGGCAACACCGTGCTGGTGGCCAACGAGGGCGAGCCCAGCGACGACTACCAGACCGACCCCGAAGGCAGCGTGAGCGTGATCGACGTGCGCAACCCCGCAGCACCCGTGGCGCGCCTTGCGAACTTCAACGCGTTCGACATCCAGACGGCCACACTGCGCGCCGCCGGTGTGCGCATCTACGGCCCGGGCGCCACCGCTTCAAAAGACCTGGAGCCCGAGTACATCGCCGTCTCCGCCGACGGCACCACCGCCTGGGTGACGCTGCAAGAGAACAACGCGCTGGCCAAGGTGGACATCGCCTCGGCGACCGTGACCAACATCCTGCCGCTGGGCTACAAGAACCACGGTCTGGCGGGCAACGAGCTGGACGTGTCCGACCGCGACAACGTCATCAACATCAAGACCTGGGCCGGCGTGCACGGCATGTACCTGCCTGACAGCATGGCGTCTTACAGCGCGGGCGGGCAAACCTACCTGGTGACGGCCAACGAAGGCGATGCGCGCGCCTGGGGCGAAGACAACCCCGACTACCTCGGCACGCAAAACGCGTCGCTGGGCTTCATTGAAGAGCTGCGGGTCTCGGCCCTGGCGCGCACCGCCGGATGGGCCACCGTGCCGCCCCAGTTGCGCACGGTGGGCACGCCTCCACTGGCAGGCGCCCTGCTCGACCCGGCGGTGTTTGGCTACTGCGGCGCTGTGGCGGGCAACCCGGGCACCTGCATTGCCAACGGCCAGCTGGGACGGCTCAACATCAGCTGGACGCAGGGCTACAAGACCGACGCCATGGGCACCCCGCTGCGCTTCAATGCCACGACGGGCTTGCAAGACCCCGCCGGTGACCGCCTCATGTACGACAAGCTCTACAGCTACGGCGCACGCTCCTTCAGCATCTGGGACGCCAACGGAGCCCTGGTGTGGGACTCCGGCGCGGCCATCGAGCAGTTCCTCAGCAGCGCCGACTGCAAGCTCGGCTCGGCCCGCAACATCCCCTGCGCCACCTACTTCAACTCCGGCCACGACGAAGGCAATGCGCTGGACAGCCGCAGCGACGCCAAAGGCCCCGAGCCCGAAGGCCTGGCGGTAGGCAAGATCGGCAGCAAGACCTTTGCCTTCGTGGGCCTGGAGCGCATGGGCGGCGTGCTGGTGTACGACATCACCAACCCGTCAGCACCCACCCGCGTGGACTACCTGAACACCCGCGACGAATGGACCAGCGACCCGGAGGCCCTCGCCATCGCGGGCAACCTGGCCACCGTGGGCGACCTCGGCCCCGAAGGTCTGGTGTTCATCCCCGCTGCGCAGTCCCCCAACGGCAAACCGCTGCTGGTGGTGGGCAACGAAGTGAGCGGCACCACGGCGGTGCTGCAGTTGAACCTGACGTACTGAACGTCAACCGGGCGCCAGCGGCTTCAAGGCCGCTGGCAGGCAGCCGGCCAGCCGCGCATGAATGGCGGCCTCGCGCCGCTGCCACCAGATGCCCAACGCCACCACACCCAAGCCCAGCAGCGTGAGCGCAAACGGGAACAGCAGGCTGTCGGCAAACACGCGGTGCGACAAGTAGCCCAGGTAAACCGCCACGCCCACGGCACCCAGCACGGTGAACACGCGCCGGCCAATGGCCGCGCTCAGGAACACCAGGCCCACGTTGATGAGCGCATAGAGGAACTTGTTGAGCTCCGAGTCACTGTCACGCAGGCTCAGGCCGCCCCAGAACATGATGGCGCCGAAGAGGTAAAGCCAGAAGGCGAAGTCTTGCCGGTTCAGCGGATGTGTTGATGCGCGCGTGCGCAGATCCACCCACACGGCAACAGCACAGGTGGCGAGACCAAACACCAGCGACACGTCGCGCGTGAACTGCCAGTCGAAGCCGTTTTTCTGCATGAGCATGTGCGCCACGTCCATGTTGAGGTACCAGAGCGTCACCGCCACCGGCATCACCATGAACGGCAAACGGAAGCTGCGCAGCATGACCACCGCAGCCGCCAGCGTGGCCAACTCCAGCGTGAGCCAGCGCCAGTCGATGAAGCGGTGGTAGTCCCTGTAGTTGTCGTTCGTGCCTTCGGGCCAGAAACCCAGGCCGCTCTGCAGCGCCCAGGTGGCCAGCGGCACCAGGCACACCGCCAGCGTGGCCAGCACACCGGCTGGCGTGCGCAGCCGCTGCACCATGAGGTTGCGCGCCACCAGCAGCGCGCCCACCAGGTAACCAACCGCCAGCGCAAACACCCCCCAGGCGCCAAACAGTTCCCAGCCCAGCGTCATGAACAGCGTCATGGCGCCGATGGCCAGCATGCCGCCGAAGTAATAGAGCGTGTTGGTGAACGAGAAGGCCGGGCCGGGGGCCATGCGCGGCATGGGCGACAGAGGCACGCCCGACGGCACCGGCTGTGCGCCAGACGGCACGAGTTGGTCAGCGCTCACGCGCTGGTCGCTGCCCGGTGATGCCCACGAGGCCCACAAGGCATGCGCCTCGCTCGGCACGATGGCGCCACGCTCCACCGCGGCTTCAATGTCGGCCCAGCCCAGGCGTACGCGCACCGAGGGCAAAAACACGTCTTCAGCCTGGGTGATCTCCCACTGCGTGGGCTCTTCGTTGGGGATGGTTTCAGGGTGTTCGTTGTGCATGTTGTGTGTGCCCCGGGGGGTTTCCTCGACTCCGCAACGACGATACCGGATAGCACCCCCGCCCAGCTTGTGCGCCATGACCATTCACCCCGCGCCACAGACCGTTGGCACCAAGCCACCTCCGTTCGGGCTGAGCTACCCCCGTTCGGGCTGAGCCTGTCGAAGCCCTCGCCCACACCTTGTTTTCCCGATCATCCTGAGCCTGTCGAAGGACAGGCTCAGGATGATCGGGTGGGGATGTTTGGGCAAAACCCAAACAGCGCGGGTGACATCAATAGAATGCCTTGATGAGCTCCAACACCCCACCCAGCAAGCCATCCAGCCCCACCGCCAACGCCCCCGCAGAGGGCGAACACAAGGTCAGCAACTTCCTGCGCCAGATCATCGAAAACGACCTGGACAAAGGCACCTACGCCGCCCGCCGCTGGGCCGGTACCCCGGGCGACGCCGCGCACCACGCCGCCGGCCAGCCCGACCCCGCCAAGATTCGCACCCGCTTCCCGCCCGAGCCCAACGGGTATCTGCACGTGGGCCACGCCAAAAGCATCTGCCTCAACTTTGGCCTGGCGCGCGACTACGGCGGCGTGTGCCACATGCGCTTTGACGACACCAACCCCGAGAAGGAAGACACGGAGTACGTCAACAGCATCCTGGACGCGGTGCAGTGGCTCGGCTTCAACTGGGAAGCCAATGGCCAGAGCCACCTGTTTCAGGCCAGCGACTACTTTGCATTCATGTACCGCGCGGCCGAATACCTGGTGGAAGCCGGCCACGCGTATGTGGACGAACAGACCGCCGAGCAGATGCGCGCCGCGCGCGGCGACTTCGGCAAGCCCGGCACCGACAGCCCGTTTCGCAGCCGCACGCCCGCCGAGAACCTGGCCCGCTTTCGCGAAATGCGCGATGGCCAGCACGAAGACGGCAGCATGGTGCTGCGCGCCAAGATCGACATGGCCTCGCCCAACATCAACCTGCGCGACCCCGCCATTTACCGCATCCGCCGCGCCACGCACCACAACACGGGCGACACCTGGTGCATTTACCCCATGTACACCTTTGCGCACCCCATTGAGGACGCGCTGGAGCAGATCACCCACAGCATCTGCACGCTGGAGTTTGAAGACCAGCGCCCGTTTTACGACTGGCTGATGGACCGCTTGTGCGAAGGCGGCCTGCTCGCGCACCCCGCGCCCCACCAGTACGAATTTGCCCGGCTCAACCTCACCTATGTGATCACCAGCAAACGCAAGCTCGCGCAGCTGGTGTACGACCACAAGGTGAGCGGCTGGGACGACCCGCGCATGCCCACCATTGTGGGCCTGCGCCGGCGCGGCTACACGCCCGAGAGCATCCAGATGTTTGCCGAGCGCATCGGCGTGACCAAGAGCGACAGCTGGATCGACTACAGCACGCTTGAAGGTTGCCTGCGCGAAGACCTGGAAAACAAGGCCCACCGCGGCATGGCCGTGCTCGACCCCGTCAAGCTGGTGCTCACCAACTGGGCCGAGGCCTTTGGCTCAGACGGCTACACGGAAGACTGCACCCAGCCCGCCCTGCCCCACCACGCCGTGCCCGAAGGCCAGACCCCGCCGCCCGAGCGCGTGTTCAAGATCGGCAACGAGGTGTGGATCGAACGCGAAGACTTTGAAGAAGTGCCCCCCAAGGGCTACAAGCGCCTGTTTCCTGGGAACGTGGTGCGCCTCAAAGGCGGCTACGTGATCGAGTGCACCGGCTGCGAAAAAGACGCCAGCGGCACCGTGACCGCCGTGCACGCCAAGGTGATCCCCGGCACCAAGAGCGGCACCCCCGGCGCCGACAGCGTGAAAGCCAAAGCCGCCATCACCTGGGTGAGCGTGGCCGACGGCGTGCCCGCCGAAGTGCGCCTGTACGACCGCCTGTTCAGCGACCCCCAGCCCGACGCCGGCGGCAAAGACTTCATTGAAGCGCTGAACCCGGACAGCTTGAAGGTGGTGACGGCTTATGTGGAGCCGTCATTGGCTGCGGCGAAACCGGATGAGAAATTTCAGTTCGAGCGGTTTGGGTACTTTGTGGCGGATCGGGTGGATCACTCGGCGGGAGTTAAGCCGGTGTTCAACCGGGTTACGGGGTTGAAGGATAGTTGGGGTAAGTAGATTTAGACATCTCAAATGCTTTCAGGGGGCAATCAGTGGCGACATTTCAATTTTTCAATATCAAAGTTCTTCCTCATGTAGGCGGCGAAAAAAGCCAAATTGGAAGCGACGGGTACAAAAAGTTATTTCGTGCCGTGAAGGAGCACATCTCACGCGGGGATAGAGCAAAGAATATTTTGGGACTTTCTTATAAGCTGAAAAATGATTTCTACTTCAGCATCTTGCACATTCATTTGGATGAGACATTTTCGTTTGGAAAGTTTTTAAAGTTCGACAAGCCTG
>NZ_JBLYYB010000133.1:0-4243 GCF_048549895.1 Hydrogenophaga sp. | reverse complement strand
CGCCGAGATGCATGTGGAAAATGCGGGCGCTCCGTCCCGGATGGCTGAAGACCAGGAGCGCTGGGCTCATCTGCCCAACGCCGGCACCAGCCCGGCCCCCACCTGGATGGCCGACGACATGGATCTGGCCGAACTCTCGCTCGACCCCACCCTGGTGGACGGCATGAGCGACCAACTCACCCGGGTGTCGGCCGAGCAACTCAGCACCCGCCTGCTTCGCATGGAACGCAGCGTGTTGAGGCAGGAGCGCATCAGTCTGGAAATCTTGAGTTCGCTCAAGAAGATCGTTGCCGCTGCGCGCAAGCCAAGCACCAACGGCGCCCCCAACGAACTGCCCAAGTGAGCGCCATGCCTGCCCGTTCGCCCCTCACCAACGCCTTGACGATCGACGTTGAGGACTACTTCCAGGTGTCGGCTTTCGCACCCCACATCGACCGTGCCGACTGGGACAGCCGCGAGTGCCGCGTCGAGCACAACATCGACCGCATCCTGAAGCTGCTGGGCGACGAGCAGACCAAGGCAACGTTCTTTACCCTGGGCTGGGTCGCCGAGCGTTATCCGCAGATGGTGCGCCGCATCGTGAGCGAAGGCCACGAACTGGCCAGCCATGGGTATGGCCACCAGCGTGCCTCCGACCTGACCGAGGCCGAGTTCTTTCATGATGTGTCGCACGCCAAGGCGCTGCTCGAAGACATTGGCGGACAGCAAGTGCAGGGTTACCGTGCACCGAGTTTTTCCATCGGCACCGGCAACCTCTGGGCGCTCGACACCTTGTTGCGCGCCGGCTACCGCTACAGCTCCAGCATCTACCCCGTCAAGCACGACCACTACGGCATGCCCGACGCACCGCGCTTTGCGCACCAGATCCGTGATGGCCTGATGGAAGTGCCGCCCACCACGTTGCGGCTGTTCAACCGCAACCTGCCCTCCAGCGGCGGTGGTTATTTCCGGTTGCTCCCGTACGCCCTGTCGCGCTGGATGCTGCAGCAGGTCAACCAGCGCGATGCAGAGTCCGCGATTTTTTACTTTCATCCCTGGGAGATCGATCCCGGCCAACCCCGTGTCTCCGGCATCGACCTGAAAACCCGGTTTCGCCATTACGTGAACATCGGTCGCACCGAGCAACGCCTGGCGCGTCTGCTCAAAGACTTTCGCTGGGGCCGCATGGACGACATCTTCCTGAAAAGCCGTGCACCAGACCGTTTGACAGGGGTGCCCGTTGTCTGATCACGGCGCCCTGCAGATTCAACGCCTGGACAGCTCCCAACCCGACCAGGTCGCCCGATGGGAAGCGTTTGTCGCGCAGTGCCCCAACGCCACCTTTTTCCACCGCGCCGGCTGGCAGACCGTCATCCGTGATGTGTTCCGGCACCCCACCTTTTTCCTGTTTGCCGAGCAAGACGGTGAGATCCAGGGCGTGTTGCCGCTGGCCCATGTGAACAGCCGGCTGTTTGGCAACGCACTCACCGGCTTGCCCTTTGCGGTGTACGGTGGCGTGGCATCCGAGTCGCCGGCGGCCATGGCCGCGCTGGAGGGCGAAGCGCAACGACTGGCCATCGAACTGGGCACCGACCACCTGGAACTTCGCCACATCGACCGCCGCCACACCGACTGGCCGGTACAAGAGCTCTACGTCACCTTCCGCAAGGCCATCCTGCCGAAGGAAGAGGACAACATGCTGGCCATTCCGCGCAAACAGCGAGCCATGGTGCGCAAAGGCATCAAGAACGGCCTCACTTCGCAAGTGGATGCCAGTGCAGACCGTTTTTTTGCGCTGTACGCCGACAACGTGCACCGACACGGCACGCCCGCGTTTCCCAAGCGTTTTTTCCAGACGCTGCTCAAGACCTTTGGCGACGACTGTGAGGTACTCACCGTGTGTTCGGCTGAAGGTCGTCCGCTCTCCAGCGTGTTGAGTTTTTATTTTCGGGACGAGGTGTTGCCTTACTACGCAGGCGACGACGAAGCCGCGCGCGACCTCGCCGCCAACGACTTCAAGTACTGGGAACTCATGCGCCTGGCCTGCGCGCGTGGCCTCAAGGTGTTCGACTACGGTCGCAGCAAGGAGGGCACCGGGCCCTACGCATTCAAGCGCAACTGGGGCTTTGAGCCCACGCCGCTGAACTACGAATACCGCCTGTACAAGCGCGAGCGCATTCCGCAAAACAACCCCGCCAACGCCAAGTACAAGCTGCTGATCGCCACCTGGCGCCGCATGCCGCTGGGCCTCGCGAACTGGCTGGGTCCCCACATCGTGCGCAACCTCGGCTGAGCAGGCACCCATGGCGAACCTGCTCTACCTCGTGCACCGCTTGCCTTACCCGCCCAACAAGGGTGACAAGGTGCGCTCGTACCACCTGCTGCGCCATCTGCTGCAGCGCCACCGGGTGTTTCTCGGCACCTTCATTGACGACCCGGACGACGAGCAACACCTGCCGACACTTCGGGCCATGTGCCCCGATCTGCATGTGGAGCGCATCTCGCCGCGCACCGCCAAGCTCAAAAGCCTCACCGGGCTGCTGGCCGGGGAAGCGCTCACCCTGGCCTACTACCGCAATGCCGGCATGCAGCGCTGGGTGCAGGACGTGGCCAACAAGCACGCTCTGCAAGCCAGCGTCGTGTTCTCGTCCGCCATGGCGCAATACGCGCAGCCGCTCGCGCCCCGCGTGCCGATGCTGGTGGATTTTGTCGATGTCGATTCGGCCAAATGGACGCAGTACGCACCAGCCCATCGTTGGCCTCTGTCCACGCTGTACCGGCGCGAAGGCCAGCGACTGCTCGCCTACGAGCGCCGTGTGGCAGCGCAGGCGCACCGCTCTTACTTTGTGACCCCCAACGAGACCGCGCTGTTCGTCTCCCAGGCACCCGAGTGCCGCGACAAGGTGCAGTCCCTGAGCAATGGGGTGGACGCCGATTTTTTCTCGCCCGACCCCAAGCGCCCCAGCCCGTTCCCCGCAGGCGAGCAGGCCGTGGTCTTCACCGGCGCCATGGATTACTGGCCCAACATCGACGGCGTCAGCTGGTTCGTGGCCGAGATGCTGCCGCGCCTGCGCGCCCACTGGCCACGTGCACGGTTCTACATCGTGGGCCGCAACCCGTCGGCGCAGGTGCTCGCGCTGGCCGGTGAGCACGTGGAGGTCACCGGCACGGTGCCCGATGTGCGGCCCTACCTGCAACACGCGGCCGCTGTGGTGGCACCCTTGCGCGTGGCGCGTGGCATTCAAAACAAGATCCTGGAGGCCATGGCCATGCAGCAAGCGGTGATCACCGTCGGCAGCTGCGCCGATGCCATCGGAGCCTCAGCCGGGCAAGGCCTGCTGCGCGCCGAAACACCCGAAGCGTTCGTTCAGGCCCTGCAGCCTTTGTTGGACACCCCCGACCAGGCGGCCGCACTGGGCGTGTGCGCCCGCGCCTATGTGGAGCAAGGCTTCAGCTGGCAGGCTCACCTGAGCGGCATCGATCAAGGCCTTGGCAGCCTGCACGGCGCCGACAACACAAGCTCCCTGGAGACCGCCGTTCATGTCTGACACCGCGCGCTTGCCCGCCCATTGGCGATTGCCGCTGGCGTCCCTGGCGCTGTTGCTGCTGGCCATTCTGGTGCTCCACGCGCACACGGTTGCCGGCATGGTCTCCATCTGGGCGCGTTCTGACACCTATGCCCATGGCTTTGTGGTGCCGGTCATCTCGCTGTGGCTGATCTGGCGCATTCGCCATTCCTTGGCGGCCATGCAGCCGCGCCCGAGCTGGTTGGCCACGCTGATGCTGCTCGGCGCAGCAAGCCTGTGGCTGGCCGGCGACCTCGTCGCGGTGAACGCGGCCACCCAGCTGGCATTGGTCATGCTGCTGGTGCTCTCCGTGCCGACGGTGCTGGGCTGGCCAGTGGCTTTGGCCATGGCGTTTCCGCTGGGGTTTCTGTTCTTTGCCGTGCCCATCGGCGACTTCATGTTGCCCCAGCTGATGGAGTGGACCGCCGACTTCACCATCATGGCGCTGCGTCTGAGTGGCGTGCCGGTCTACCGCGAAGGCTTGCAGTTCATCATCCCGTCGGGCTCGTGGTCGGTGGTGGAAGCGTGCAGTGGCATCCGCTACATGATCGCGTCTGTCACCGTGGGCAGTCTGTTCGCCTACCTGAGCTACCAGAGCCTGACCAAGCGCCTGATCTTCGTGGGCGTGGCCATCCTGGTGCCGTTGGTGGCCAACTGGTTGCGTGCCTACATGATCGTGATGATCGGCCACCTCTCGG